>CACBRT010000009.1 GCA_902541695.1 uncultured Alphaproteobacteria bacterium
TTGATAAAAACAAAATCTTTTTTGATGGAAATTCCGAATTCCCTAAAATATCTAGGAAAAGTATAGAATTTAATAAACATTTTTTTAAATAAACATAAGATGTATATTTTCAGAATTTAAAGAAAGTTATTCTATTTGGATTGCTCTTGCAGAATTATTTATTTTTTAAAAGGTGGTATAGGTTTTTATCCAGGAACTTATGATTTAGAACTTTTTGGTGATATTGGTGAACTTAATAAAAACTTTCTCCCCAAAGACTTTTCAACTATTTTTCCAAAATAAATCTGGGCGTTGTTCTTATAATGAATAATACTTTGTGGTATGAATCTGGCAAAAATTCTTCAGGATTATATAACGTACTACTTGAAATAAATGTGAAGCTTATCAATGATATAATATGAAAATACCAGTTTGTTTTTACAGAAAATCTAAATGGAAATACCTAGTAAAATAGAAAAATTATTTGTTAATACAAATACTCAAAGAATTCAAAGTCTTATGAAAGCTAAAAAGATAATCTAAAAAAAGAATATTTTATTTTTTTAAAATTAATTTATTTTGTTTTGAGAAAATCATACCATTAAATTAATTTCATATTATTAATTAGATTAATTTGATTATACTTAAATTCTTAAGTCAAAAGTATCTTTTTCAGTGGTATATTTCTTGCAAAGTTATTTTGTTTAATAATTACATTTCAGAATATTAAATGAAAATATTATCTCTTAACTTTGGTCATGATGCTTCTATTTGTTTTTTTAATGAAGGAATTCTGATTGAATTTAATGAATTAGAAAGAGAAACTAGGTTAAAACATCAACTTGGGATAACTTCTAAAAATATCACCGACTTCCTAAATAGGATAAATATAAAATTTGAAGAGGTTGATATAGTTGCAGTGAGTGGAACCCAAGCCTGGGGATTATTTCATTCAAAAGACATTGAAATAGAATATAATTTTAAGAATGTTCATAAAAAATTTGATTTATATTTTCCAACTTGGAAAGATAATAATAAAATATTTTACCCAGGTTTAAATGCATTATCTTCAATATACAAAAATCAAATTGATAGCAGACAACTTGTTTCTTCACATTCGCCAATAAGAAAATTTTGGGATACACCTTGTGCAGATAGTTTAAATTTAAGTGAAACTAGAATAAAAAATATATTTAATACTTATTCCAATAGTAACGATTTAAAGATTAAATACTATCAATCAAATTTCTTTGAGCCTCTTACAATTAAAATTAATGGTGAGTCAAAACCAGGTTTTTATGTTGATCACCACATTGCTCATGCATATTATGCTGGATATTATGCCCTTGGTTCTTCTTTAGTAGCAACTTTGGATGGAGGAACTGACATATCTCCTTATATACCTGGTGGAGTATACTGGTTTGATAAAAACAAAGGAATATTACCTATTTCTTCTCACCGGTTACCGTTAGGAGCTATTTATGATAGTGTCGCATCTACTTTCAATTTAGATTGCGGAAAACTTATGGGATTGTCTTCTTATGGTTGTCCTAACAATTTCATAAAATATACCTTTACAAAATTTAAAAAAATGTATGAAGAAGGTCAGCAAATTAATGAAGCATTTTTTTCTGAAGAAATCAAATTTGCGTCAGCGCATGAGGATAAATTAATAGATATAGGATCAGCAAATAAATTTGATTTTGATGTTGGTAATAGAGATTTTGCCATTCAATGTGCTGCCAATGCGCAATATTTTGTACAAGAGATATATGTTGATTATATAGGAAAATTTTGTTCTACAATAAATCATGCTATTCCTAAATTAAAATCTGTGTACACCACTGGAGGATTTTCACTTAACTGTCCAACTAACACAAAATTAAATCAAAAATATCCAGGACTAAAATTTATTCCCTTACCTGGTGTTGGAGATACTGGATTAAGTTTAGGAGCAGCTGTTTCACTTTGTTATTTCTTTGATATTAGATTACATCCTAAAATAAGTAATCCAGCATATCCTCCTTCTACATTTGATATAAATATAAAGAAAGACCATTTTAAAAAACTTCATAAAATCTCTGGTAATACAAAAATTATAAAAGAAATGCTATCAAACGAATTATTAAAAGGAAGAATTGTTTGCAGACATAGTAAAAGGTCAGAAGTTGGTCCCAGAGCATTGGGAAGAAGATCAATCATTGCATGGGCTGGAAAAGATGAAATTAGGGATATAATCAATTGTAAAAAGGGAAGAGAAAACTGGAGACCTCTAGCACCATTATGTATGGCTGAAGATTTTAATAATTTTTTTGTTGGAGACCCAAATAGTTGTGAATTTATGCTTACTATTTCAAAAGTAATTTCAGAAGAAATTCCTGCAGTAACTCACGTTGATGGTACTGCAAGAGTTCAAATAATAGATCTGAATTCTTATTATAATGATAAGGAGCTTTGTAGTATTATTGAAAATATTAGAAAGAAAAAACTACCACCAATCCTTATAAATACTTCATTTAATTGTGCAGGAGAACCTATTGTAGAAACAGTAGAAGATGCAGCAAGATCTTTCTTAAAAATGGGCTTTGATTATCTTTGGACAGACGATGGTTTATATACTTTTTATGAAGTACAATAACTTTTTTACTAATCTAAAATTTTATTTTTTTGATAAAAGGAAAAATTAATGAATAAGCAAATGATACCTAACTATAGCCAACTTTTATCCAATGGTTTTATGGTCAATAAAATGATTGAAAGTAAATTAGTTTTTCAATTTATTAAAAATTTTAAAAATAAATTTATTCCTGTTGATCTTATACGTATAGGTAGTGAACATGATGGTGGTTATTTAGTTCCAAATTTTATGCATCAAATAAGTCGTTGTTTCAGTCCTGGGGTAAGCAATATTATTGATTTTGAAAAGCAATTATCTGATGATTTTGATATTAAAAGTCACTTACTTGATGCAAGTATTAACGAACTACCTTTTTTAAATAAAAATTTTATTTTTGAAAAAAAATTTCTTGGAATAACTAATAATGATTTGATAATCACACTTAAAAATTGGATGAAAAATAACTCAGCAACTGAAGATAATGATTTATTATTGCAAATGGATATCGAAGGTAGTGAATATGAAATTTTAGTATTTGAAGCAATAGAAACCTTGAAAAGATTTAGTTGCATGGTTATTGAATTTCATTGTTTCGATAAATTATTTGATCCTTATTTTTTTAAAATGGTCTCTGGTATATTTGAAAAAATTTACTCTGAATTTTCAATTTGTCATGTACATCCAAACAATTGTTGCGGTATTTTCTCATATGGAGGGGTAGATGTTCCCAGAGTATTTGAAGTTACATTTATCCGAAATGATAAAATTAAAGATGTTAAAATCAATGATATAATTCATTTACCACACAAATATGATAGAGCAAATTTAGTTTATGAACCTAATATTCAAATGCCAATTGAGTGGTGGAAAAAAAATTAAAATTTAGATGTATTTTGAGAAGATCTTTTAAAATTTTTTCAATATTTCTAGTATACTATTCACTTTAAAATGGATGTGTATTTGCAAAGGTTTGTATAGTATTTTATAATAGGTTTTCAATTCTGATCACTAAGAAATATATTTTTTCTAAAGAATTTTTTGCCCTTGGAAGTTAGATTTTTATTGAATTGGTTAAAAAAGAGTTTTTGTTTTAAATCTATTTATTCTTTCCTCAGAAACATCTGTTATAATTTTAACAGTTAAAATCATAGTGGCTAATGTATCGTGTTATATATTTAAACCTGAGATTTTCAATTTTAAAAGGACTTATTTTATCATTAAATATTTAAATTCATTTTAGTATACACTTTGATGATAATATAAAATAAAGAATACTTGAACAAATTAAAAAAAATTTAATAGAATAATATTTGGGAGCTATTCATTATGAAAATTTGTATAATTGGTGCTAATGGTATGGTGGGAAAAAAATTAGTTAAAAAAATGCTTTCATCTGATTTATATAAAACAAAAATTAAACAAATTTGTCTTTTTGACATTAATTTTAACAAAAAAAATGATGAAACAAATTTAACATATATTAATGGAAATATAGCAGATATAAAACAAATTAAGAAAATAGCCTCTGAGCGGTTTGATATGATTTTTCATCTAGCTGCAATTGTTTCAGGTGAAGCAGAAGAAAATTTTGAAAAGGGGTGGAATGTTAATTTATTTTCAATGTGGCATTTGCTTGAAGCATTAAGAAAAGAACATTTTAAAAGTTCCAAAAAGTATATTCCAAAATTAATTTTTACTTCATCAATTGCTGTTTTTGGTGCTCCATTTCCAGAAAAGATAAATGATGAATTTCTTAGTTCTCCACAAACTAGTTATGGAGCGCAGAAAGCATCAGCAGAACTTTTAATCTCTGATTTCAGTAGAAAAGGATATATAAATGGTATGTCATTAAGACTTCCTACCATTTGTGTAAGGCCTGGTTTGCCAAATAAAGCTGCTTCAGGTTTTTTTTCAAATATTATTAGAGAGCCATTGAATGGTCAAAAGGCTTATTTACCTGTAGATAAATCGGTAAGGCATTGGCACGCATCACCTAGAGCTGCAACAAGTTTCCTGATGCATGCAGCTCTTATGGATACGTCATTGTTAGAAAATAGAACATCATTGAACTTACCTGGTGTTAGTTGCACGGTAGAAGAACAAATAGAAGCTTTAAGATCTGTAGCTGGACAAAAGGTAGTTGATTTAATTATTTTCAAAAAAGATGAAAATATTCAAAAAATGGTTTTAGGATGGCCAAAAGACTTTTTTTCAAAAAAAGCATCAGAATTAGGATTTATAGCTGAAAAAAACTTTGAAGAAATTATTAAAATACATATCGAAGATGAATTGAAATAAGCTTTTTGAAAATGATTCATTAACTTTTTTTAAAAAATAAAAAGTAAATCTAATCAAGAACATATTTAAATATTTATTTAAAGTGTCTTATCCAATTAACACCATCTTTAACAAAACCAGTTTGAGGTTTATACTCAGCACCAACCCATAATGGTTTTTTAATTGCGTCATCATTTAAAATATCTTTTAAAAAATCAAATTCATAATTACTAGGTTCATTTCTTTTAAATACGCTGGCAATTTGTATATGTCCAATATGTTTTTTTGCTTGTTGGAAATGTAATAAAAAATTACCTTTCAAATGGTGCACATGATAAAAATCAAACATAATCTTTAAGTTTGGAAGGTTAATTTCTAACAAGATTTCGATAGCTTGGTCTATAGTAGACAGGAAGTAATTTGGATGATCCTTTGAGTTTAAAGGTTCAATCAATATATTTATTTTAAACTTATTTGCTAGTTTGCATGCATAACGAAGATTATCACAAAAAGTTTTTTTAGAGTATTGACTTTGGATAATATTACCAGCCATTACATGAAGATTTTTAATACCAACATTAACCCCATAATCGATACTTTTTCTAATTTCAGATTTTGCTTTATCAACATATTTAGGAAGAGCAGAAAAACCAAAAAACCCTTTTTTGAGATTTCCAGGATGTGTATTAATGCCAATAAGAGGTAACTGCGTTTTATTTAGAACATTTTGAACTTTTATGTAGGGTGTATCATAGGGCCAGTGACATTCTATTCCATCAAAGCCATCTTTTTTAGCTGCTTCTATTCTTTCCAGAAAGGGTTTTTCTTTATATAGAAAACCAAGATTAGCAGAGAATAGAATACTTTTTTTGTTTTTTGAATTAGAATTATTCAAATTATTACCCGCGTCCAATTAACGGCATTTTAGTTGCCATTACTGTTACAAATTGAATATTTGCATCAAGTGGTAGAGCCGCCATTTGTTTTACAACTTTAACAACATTTTTTAGATCCATTGTAGGCTCTGGTTCAATTGAACCATTTGCTTGAGGTACACCACTTTTCATCGCTTTTGTCATATCAGTAGACGCATTTCCTATATCAATTTGTCCAACCGCAATATTATATTTTCTACCATCTAGAGATGCTGATTTGGTTAATCCAGTAATTGCATGTTTTGTAGATGTGTAAGGAGACGAATTAGGTCGGGGCGATTGTGCTGATACTGATCCATTATTAATTATCCTACCTCCCATTGGATTTTGTGATTTCATAATTCTAAAAGCACCTTGGATACAGTAAAAAGAACCACTTAAGTTAGTAGCCACTACTTTTTCCCAATCATGAATTTCAATATCTTCTAAAGAAATTGTACCTGGTACACCAGTTCCAGCGTTATTAAATAATAAATCTAGGCGTCCCATATTTTTTTCAATCCAGCTAAATCCTTCAAAAATGCTTTTGGGATTTGATACATCCATCATCAAGGGATATGCATTATTCCCTATATATTTGGCAGCCTCCTCAAGCTTTTTTATTTTACGTCCTGCCAAGATTACTAAATAGCCTTCAGTTGCGAGTGCTTTGGATACTGCTAGTCCTATACCTTTACTAGCACCTGTAATTAAGGCAATTTTTTTTGTAATAGTAGGAAATATCATTTTTAACTCTTATTTAAATTTTTTAATTTATAATTTTTAAGTTTTTTTATAAATTTATCACTTTTGATTAATTATTTATTAATTAACCTAGTAGGAATTTTACCTTTATATATATCAAAAACTGATGCAATATCTGCTGCACTATAGTTTTGCATCTCAGGCCAAAATCCTTTGATGCATTCAACTGAATTTTCAACATTTTCGTCAAATTCTCAATCGGTAAAAGAAACAAACATTTATTACTCCATATTTTATTTAAAGATGATAAAAAGATATGATTTTTCAAATTTGTCAATATCTTACTTAACGGTACTAAAAGCTTAGCACCCTATTTTTTCAGAGTATTGAGAAATAAAAACAGAAAAAAAATTTATTTAGTAAATATATTGATTTAATGTTAATTTATAATCTAGGAATAATTATCAAATAAGTTAATTAAAATCATTAGCTCCAATATTATCTTCTAACCAATTAGCTTTTCTTACATAAGCTATCATTCCCATAATATGTGGATCTAAATTTATAGTAATATTTTCATTTAAATCTAAATTCATATTAATTTCATTTATAGTTAAGGGGTATTTTTTTGGGAACGTAACCTTTTCTTTTAATACTATTTTAAAGCCTATGGTTTGAAATATTTCTAATAAAAAGCTATAATTATATAATACCTGTCTCATATTTTTTTTATTATCTTTTTTATTTAGAAAATTTACCATTTCTTTTTCAATTACATCCAATGTATTATTTGTTTTACAATTTTTGTTAGATGTTTTTTTAAATTCTAATTTATTAAAAATGTGGAAAAGATGTTCCCAAGGATGTTGATTAACAAAAACTCCTGTATCTTGTAAAATTTTATCATTTTTCCAACCAAATGCTCCCATAATAAATCTTGCAGAATGAAAAATAAGAATACCACTCAATTTCATTAAACCATAAATTGATATTAACTTATTAATTAATTCATTAGTTTGGTTGCTATCATCGAATAAAATTATATAGTCATAGAATTTATACTTTGTTTTGAAGTAAGAATAATTTGCTAAATTATCACAAGAAATTTGATCACAAAATAAATTGTAAGCTTTTAAATATTCATAAGTTTTTTTAGAACCACCAATTAATAAAACACTTTTATTATAAAAATTAAATTTTTTGATATAATTATCTTTTAAAAAAGATTTTTCATAAGTCTCAGTATTCTGATCATGAAAGTAAGGAATCTTGCCTATTTTTAAATCGGAAATTTTTAAATAATTAACTTTTTTAAAAATATTAAATTTATTTTTTGACCCTACTCTCTCATATCCTTTTGGCACAAGTTGTTTAAATTCATCTAAATTTATAATTAGATCATAACTCAATTCATTTTTAAGATTATAAAAATTTAAATTTCTTGTAACTAGTATATTAACATCATTAAGAGAATAGGATTTTGCGAAATTTTTATGTTTAAAATTAATAATATTATTCGATATATCGATATTCTCAGCACCTAAATTTTTTAGAAACTTTAATTGTTGCTTATCCAAATCATAGGTAGTTATTTTTGTGTTTGAACTTATTCTAAAACATTCATTTATTGTTTGATAAAGGATAATATTGATATCAGTATCATTTCTTTTTAAATTTGGTTCATTAATGTTGTAATCATACATTTTTTCCACTTTAAGGTTGTTTAAAGCATTCCAAAATTGTTCATGAATAACTTCTTGTGAAAGTGTTTCCAGAAATTTTTTTTGAGCTTTCTGTGCTATTTTGTATCTTAATTCGTCATCATTTAATAATTTTTTAATTAAACTATAAGCTTCATTCAAACTTGAAAAAGTTAAAAGTTCGTCATCAGAAAAAATTCTACTTTGTTGATTTTTAACAGATAGTTTATCAGAAATTAATACTCCACCTGCTGCCATTACATAACTAAATCGAGCATTAAAATCTCCATTTAATGTAATATTCAAAGTAGCAAAATATTTATTGTAAAAATCAAATACCTTATTATGAGCAACTCTAATATCATTAATCTCTAATTTTAGTTTTTTTAAATTGTGAATATAATGTGACCTCTTGATGTGAAACTTTCCTGTCTGACCAACATGAAGTATCTTTTTTAAAGGCTGGGCATTAGGTGGAATTACTTTTACATTGGCAGTAATTCCACCTAATAAATAATGTTTTATGTTTCTTAGATTTCTAAATAAATCTACAGATCTTGCGTCACTGTGTAAAATAAAGTCATATTTTTCTTTTTTACAAAAGTCAATCATTACTCTTACAGGGTTCATCATATGATGTGTGTCACCAGGGAGAAATACTTTTAAACCTTTAAATTTTTTTAGGTTATATAATCCGTTATAATATGCATCAACCCAGCATATTAAGACATCAGGTTCAAAATTATTTTCTACAATTTCCAAAAGAGGCTCGAAATTTACAGGTCCTGTTGGAACTTTAATTTTACCACAAACATGATTGTATTTTGATGAATCTAGATATGGCCCTATTACAAACATATTATCAGATATAGGTGGAATAGGGAAAAATTCTTCACTTGAACAAGTATAGAAAACAATTTTTGTATTCTTTTTATTAAGTTTACTATTTATATTTTTTTCAAGATTAATATTTTTAAAATCGTACAATATCTTAATTTCTTTATTCATAAAAATTATATCTTAAACATTGTATTCAGTGAAATAATTACGACTTATATATCAATTATATTAATAATTTATTAAATGAAATTGTAAATAAAATAGTTGCTATTTTATGAAACAAGAGCACATTAGACTTAATGTTATATAAATTGATACTTCAGCTAGTTACAAATAAATTCTTAAAGTTTTAAGTGGTGAAATTTACGTCTAAATAATCTTTTTTTAATTCAGATAATTCCAAAAAAATTACTGCAAATCTTAAAGGAATATCACTATTATTTTTACAACCTATGTCTAGCACTTTATGGAATTCAATAGCATTATTAGGTATTTTTATTTCTGGAACAGTTTCACCTGGATGAATTTTGTAAGTAACTCTTTTAATCTTCCTTTTTTTTCTTTCTTTTTCTAAACCCTTTTTATCAATGTATAATTTTAAATAGTTGGATAAATAATATGGAGCAAAATTAATACTTGTTGTTAATTCCAGTAATCTTAAATAAAGGTCTCCTGGACTTCTGAGAAAAAATTCTATCACATAGATATCCTTGTTTTGAATAATAAATTGAATAGAAAAAGTTGAAACGACATCACTGAAAGAGTTAAATAATTTGTCAATAACTCTATTTAGCTTATTATTTAAATCACTACTGAGGTTAACTACAAAACTTTCATCAACACTAAATTTGTGTTTGTTACAATATTCTATGACAATTAATTTCTTAAGCTGATTAATTTTGTTTTTATAAACAAAACAACTATATAGTTGACCATATATGAATTCTTGAATTATATATTTTCCGTTACTAGAAGCGTTAGAAGCATAAGAAATAGCTTCTTTTAAATTTTGTATATTTCTAACAATTTTAATTCCTTGACCACTGTAAGAAATATCTGGCTTCACTATAACAGGAAATTTACAATTACTAATTGAATATACTTCAGGATGTTTAATTTTTTGATTTTTACAAAATTTCCAAAATTCTATTTTTCTGATTAGATTGTGAAAATTTTTTTTTTTTATCTTACTAAATGTTTCAAGCGAAACATCATTACAACCAGGAACATAAAAATTGATTTTCTCTTCCTTAAGTAATTGCTTTACCTTTGCAAGGTTTGAATAATTTACAAAGAAATGTCTATATTTATTATTTTTTGAATAAAAAGCATCTTTATTATCACCAATTGTAAATACCTCAAAGTTGATAGTCAAGAATTCATACAGTGGTTGAATTGCAAAACTACTATCTATGATCAAAACTTTGTTTTTCATATCTTGATAAAATTAATCAATTATTTTTTTAAACATTAAAATACCATATAATTATTACAAATGTCCTTAAATTTGATAATAAATATTACTTTTAAAAAATAACTCAATTTTAAAAGTTTTTTTTAAAAAAAGATTATAGGATTTTTTAAAGTTTTTTAAATATTTTTTTTAAAGACCTTGTTTTGTAAAAAGCGGTTTAAAATAAATATTCTTAATTAAAAAGTTTTTCCAAGGATATATAAGATATTATAGTGTTAATATACATTTAATAATTTTAAATATGCTTATTTGATCATTACCTTATCGATCATTTTTAGCTTTATATATATCGTTAAGTATAAGTCAGTTTAATTACTGCGTTACTTAGAGATTATTTTTGTTATGTGGTATTAAGTGCAGAAAACGCATTAGACAAGGACGTTGTTCTGACGTTAATAGCAATCTATTATCATCAGTATAACTTCTTAGCAAAGGTATTTTTTCTGTGCACCTTACAACTCTTGCAATAGGTTTAATTTCAAAATGTTCAAATAAGTTCAATAACAAAGTCTTATATCTAGAAGAGAAATTATCTACCCAATTGTGAATTTCAATAATAATCTCAAATTCTTTTAGCATTGAAATTACATTTGGTTTCAGCAAAGCAAACTCAGATCCTTCAATATCAATTAGAACAAGAGATTTAGTATTCATTTTTGAAGTAATTTTGGCAATCGATGTCTCATTAGCTTCACCATAAATTTCAAGCTCTCCTATACTTTTGTTGGAGAGCCAATTTTTTCTTATTGCTACTTGACCTTTATGTGAAACTTCAAAGCATATGGACTTTTTCGCTAATTTTGAATGCAACATACCCACCGCATAATACCCATCAGCAGCTCCAATATCTAAAAATGTGTCAAAAGGGCTTTTATCCATAAGTAAATTAAGTATTTCTTTTTCATACAAACCCAAACATTGAGATCCAAGATCACTTTTTCCCCACCAAGTATTTTTATTTAGTTTTAATCCTTTAAATAAGCCAGCGCATACTCTTCCTTTACATAGATCATAAGTTTCAAGAGATATTCTTTGTAATCTTTGTGCTACAGTTTCATCTCTCCAAACCTGACAAGTCTCTTTATCAACTAATTTCTGTCGCTCAAGCATTGGCTTGAAATATTCCATTTCGTTTTGAATTAATTCCTCAATCATTTTGATATTTCTCAGCTTGTCTTAAAAGAATCTCTCTTTCTTTTTTATCCGCTTTTTTTGAACTATAGTCTATTGCATTACAGTACTTACATATTCCAGTTTTTTTCCCAAAACCAAATATTGATTGACGAAACTTACTCAAATTTCGTGAAGTGTAAGCGTCAAAAATAGTGGTATTATTTAAATTGGCTATTTTAGATGATTTAGTATTCTTGTCATAAAAACTCTCACAGCAGGGTTGAACAGTACCATCAAAAAAAATAGTAAACTCCCTAAAAGGTTTTATGCATGGCAATTCTCTTACCAATTTTTCTTTTCCATAATTTTTTATTGTACCTGCTCGATCTGTACCTAAAATTCTCCAATTTGGCCATTGAACTTTAAGTCGTAAACCACCTGTTTGAAAGTCTATATACCCGTCATTTATATCAAAATCACTATGCGTAATTGATACATTTTTTTCAATTATTTTCTTTATACGCCTCTTGAGAGTAGACGGGGTGTCAGATTTAAATGGCTGAGGGTGTAAAGTAACACATATATAATTTAACCCAGCATTGCTTAATGAAATCAATCTATCCCTTCTTAGACTGTCCCCATTTGAATTGAGAGACAAGGTAACCCAAGGTAGGTTTTTGCGAAGAATCTCTATTTTGTGTTCAAGTCTTTTATCAAGTAGAGGTTCATTATAACCATTTAAAGATATTCTATTTTCATATCGAATTTCAGCTAACTCAGTTGCTATTTTTTTTAATAATTTAATTTCCATAAAAATTTGATCAATCTGCCTGTTGCTTTCAGAAACAGGACAATAATCACATTTACGATTGCAATAATAGCTTGTTTCAAGATTAATAATTTCTACAGCAGACTTAAAACAAGCTTTTTTTGTATCATCATCCAAATTTCCTGACAACAAATTCAAGATCGTTTCCTTTGAACCCTTTATCAAAAGGTTCATATAATTCATTTGTAGATTTGCCAATTTACACTTCTTTTGTTCAATGCATCATTATCAATTACTCAGTAAATACTAATTTAAGTCAACTTTCTTTTGAGGAACTGTAGGAAAAAGAAATAAGTAAATCAATATTTAATTAAAATTTAAAAAATATTAACATTTTATTAAATAAAATCAGTTACTTAAAATAATCTATTATGAAATAAGTCTGGAGAATTTTAATTTGATATAATCCTAGATTTTAATTATTTTCTTTCAAATCAATAAAAGTTCTTCAAAGCACAAAACAAATAAAGTATTTCTTTTTTTATACCAATAAAATTTATTTTGAAGTCGTTTTTCTTTTACAGTTATTTGTAATCAAGATAAATCCTTAAATGATCCATATTAAATTTTTCTAAGATATATACTCAAAATCATAAAAAAATTGTATCGTCACGATATGAAATCAATTATGGTAGTAAAAACAATTTTTCATATTTATAATATGTCAGAAAAATGGATTATTTTGAAAAATTATATTTTAATGGGATTAATTCTTAGATAAATATTTTGGTTTAAAAGTTTTTTTTGGAAGAAAAAAGAAATTCAAACAAAGATTGTGAGTTAACAAGCCCTTTATTTTTTAACAAATTATGGAGCTTAGGTAGTTTATAATAAGGGATTACTGGTGAAAAATGATGCTCAGCATGATAATTCATATTAGCATACAGAAATCTTAACCAAATAGGAAGCTCGAGAGTCCGAGAGAACTTTAGGGGACCTCTATCTTTAAATTTATCTAAACCGTGATGTTGAGCTTTTGCTAAGATTTTTACTGCCAATGAGTTACTGAATGGAGCTATCAACAATAAAAGTGTAACAGTAATATTTTGAGTAATAGTATAAAAAAAAGCATAAACAAAGATGTTTAATAATAAAGTTATTCGAGCGGAGAATTTGTATTTATTGTTCAAACTTACAAAATTAGGGTAAAACCCCAAAGAGTTTATAAGCGTATAGTATATTCTACGAAAAAGTGCCCGAATATCTATAAGTATATAACCAATAATATCCCAAATAGACCAACGTGTCTCAGACTCTGCTTCAGTATCTTCTACTGAAAAAATAGATCTATGGTGTAATAAATGGGTATCACGAAACATAGCACCGTTATTCCAGGTCAGAGCTGAGCAAATAAAATATAATACTTCATTGGCTTTTTTTGATGAAAAAATTCGACCGTGAAGTGCCTCATGACCTAATCCAACATAGCCCCAAAATTGGAACTGAAATGAATATAGATACCAAAAAAAAAGCATCAAAAGGTAATCAAATTGTGAACTTTGAAGCATTATCCAAACAAGTAGGATATTAAGAAATAGTCTTTTTAAAAGGTCTGAGAGTGCTACAGCATTGTTAAGTGACTTTAATCTTTGAAATTCTTCTATAGTTATAATATCAGTAAGGCTTAATGTCATACTTTTTAATCCTTAAAATTTGTTATGAATTCAAAAGCACATAAGGACCCCTTTACATAAAAAATGTGATGATTTTTTTCATGTTTAAGAAATTTTGTTACGTCCGTATGAATTTTTGAACTATAGTCATGCCAAATTATAACTCCATCTCTTATTATAGATCGAGCATTAGATGTATCTTTTTTAATAATATTCATTTCATGCCCTCCATCAATAAATATAAAGTCTGCAACACCAAACTTCTCTAAAAAGTTGATTTGTGTAGAGTCAGATTTTACCAAATTTACCCGTTCCCGCTCTTTATCATTTAGATTTTGGAGATAAACCTCACCTTTAATATCTTGTTGGTAACGCAAAAAATTATCATTTGCTTTGTGATCAATTTCAATAAGATTTATATCATACTTAAATTCTTTAAGATTATTTGATTTTGGAAGATCTATACTTATAATTTCGGCCTCTGTATTCATTGAAAGAAGAGCAGTTGTAAATCCTAAAAATGTTCCAACCTCTATAATTTTTTTAGGAGATACAATTTGGACTAATGCCAGTAAAACTATTTGATCCACAAGTGTGATGCTTCCCATTTCAACTGGTGGAAACATGGTTCTAAAATTTGGATTATTATTAATTTCTTGCCTAACCTCAAGTAGTTGCCTAAGTTTTATCTCATTAATACCTTTTTGAGATTTATTAATTAATTCATTTACTTTCATTTTGTCCTACTTTAATAAATTAAAAATTAGTTTATTACAATTAAATCATATATTTAAATAAAGTTTTTAATTCTTAATGTTCTTGAGTAAGTAATATGATTAAATTAAATCCTTTCATCCTCTAATTAATAGCTTCCATTTGTGATTTTAGGTAGTCATAAAATTTATTTATTCCAATTAATATGTTATTAGAGCCATTTAATAGCTTTCTTTTGTATTTTAACATTTTTTTTATTTATAAAAATACATAAACTTATTTCAAATTTCTTAAATTTTATTGCAAAATCCTTAGCTTTCATACTGCAAAATATATAATGTGTGAGCTATAGCCCATGCTAACGACAAGCTACGGTTTTTGGGGTGCCCTTAAGGATATGTCTCAGGGTGGGTGTTATGATTGTTATGTTCAACACCCTTTATAGTTCTTCTTTAGACACTCTCTTGCTAGTCCTTGTGCTTCTTGAATTTGGGAAGGGGTCATCTCTTTATTTAAGGCTTCTAACATTCCTTTAGAATTATCAAATCCATTTGATGAGGCTATGCTTGCCCACATGTGTGTAATAAACTTTATTAATTTTAACACCTTGCCCATTGTAGTATAGGAAAGCCATATTGTGTTGGGCTTGTAGGCTTCCTTGTTCAGCAGCTAAAGTAAACCATTTTACAGCTTCTTGATAATCTTGAGGTACACCTCTTCCAATATAGCACATAATACCTAGATCATATTCGGCGTATATATAACCTCCCTCAGCAAGAGGCTTCCACTCCTTCAATTCAGTGGTATAATCACCTTTATTATAGGCTTTTATACCCTTTTGAAAGTCACCACTCCAACCCATACTAAAGCTTCCTAGATCATCATAAATAGCAAATAATAATTCTAATAGTTTTTCTGCACTTGATATTAAAAGGTCTATTTCATAGTACTTAGCCATTATCTCATCTATTAATTCTTCTCCTTTTTCACCTTGAGAAACTACTACTGCTTCAGCCCTTGTTGATACTTTTCTTAAAGAACCACTACTTCTTTTGATCTGTCTTTTACCACTGAAAAACTTTCGCAACTCTACAGGTATAGAAACTAGTATATAGTATCTTCCACCTTTAAAATCTGGCTTTATTATATTGATAAAGGGTTTTATCAAAAGTGTATCTCCAAAACTGAGTACACTATTTGAGTACACTGTTTAGTTGATACTACACTTAAAATGCTTTATTTTTAAGAATATAAGGAGAAATGTAAAGATTGGTGGAGCCAAGGGGGATCGAACCCCTGACCTCTTGCATGCCATGCAAGCGCTCTCCCAGCTGAGCTATGGCCCCTAAAATGAATAATTTAAAACAAAAAATAAATAAAAAAAACACTAATTTTAATTCTTAACTCTCGTCATCATCCTTTGCAACGTCAGGAATAACACCTATTGGGGTTGAATCTTCCTCCTCTTCTAATAATTCATCTTCAATATCTACATTAGCATTAGCTTCTTCTTCAAGGTCTTCATCAAGAATTATATCATCTGCTTCTATTCCATCAATTTCTGTTGATGTACTTTCTGGTGTCTGCTTTTTAGAAGTCGTGTCTTTAGTATTTTTCTTAAATACTTCCAAAATAGACTCTAAGCTAAAAGTATGTCCGCAGTTTGGGCATAATAAGGGGTCTTTTTTTAAGTCATAAAATCGAGTATCACATTTTGGGCATGTACGTTTTTTCCCCCAGTGTTCTTTAGCCATTTATCTTCCTTCTTATTTTTAAATTAATAATGATCTGCCATAAGTATAGTGAGTTGTCAAAAGCTTAATATAGATTTTCAATAAATTTTATTTTTTGTATTATTTATTAAGAAAAATTAATATAAAATTTATAAAGTATTTACTAACTTAAGAAAATTTTAAAAATGACTTTTTACAGTTCAGAATTTAATAGAGATATACACATAAACAAAAAAAATAATATTTACAGGCTTTCTTTGAAAATTTGTAATATAACCTCAAAGATAACTATAAATTCACCAGTTTATTTATCAAATTCTGAGATATATATTTTTTTTATTGAAAATTCTGGATGGATCAAAGAACAACTAAAGCATTGTGTAGTTACCGAAATAGTACAAGAAGGTTCATTTTTACCAATTGAAGGTAATTATCGCGAGATAATTTTAAGTAAAAAAATTTCAAATATATCACTTTGTAATCCAAAAAAAATTTTTCTGCCATCAGTATATAAAAATGTTGGATTAGAACTTAAGAATTTTTTGATTGAGCACTCCAAAAAAATGATGATTCCTATTTTAAAACAAAAGGCAAACTTAATTCAAAAAAAAATTTCAAAAATAAGTTTTAAAGATACAAAGTCGAGATGGGGCTCTTGTACTTCCAATAGATCTATTATGATTAACTGGCGACTTATTATGGCGCCCCCTTCAGTCTATAAATATGTATTAATTCATGAATTATCACATTTGGTTCATATGAATCACAGTTCAAAATTTTGGAAACTTGTATGGGAATTACACCCAAATTACTTAAATGATAAAAAATGGTTAAAAATCTATGGTAAGGAAATAAGAAAATACGTTTTTAATTAAATATTTGATTGACATTTTTTATTTTTTGTGATCACAAAATCTAATGAATAAGGAAAATTTAGTAAGTGACCCATTATTATCAACCCATGAATTAATATATAGAAAGTTAAGATCAGAAATTTTAGGTGGGCTATTAAATCCTGGGCAAGTACTAACTCTAAGGTCTTTAGCAAAAAAATTTAATGTGTCTACAATGCCTGTTCGTGAAGCTGTTAGGAGACTAGTAGCTGAAGGGGCATTATTAATTTCATCTTCGGGTAGAATTTCAACTCCTAAACTTACAAATGACAGGATTGAAGAACTTGCGAGCTTAAGAGCGATTTTAGAACCAGAGTTAGCAACAAAAGCACTTCCTAGGGTTTATGATTCTCTTATTGAAAGATTAGTTTTGATAAATAGTAAGATAGAGGAAATGATTGTAAAAAAAAATGCTACTGGGTATATAAAAAGTAATCTTGAATTTCACAGAACTTTATATTTGAGAGCTCAAGCACCAAGTACACTTGCTTTAGTTGAAACTATATGGTTGCAATATGTGCCTACAATGAGAGTTCTTTATGATGATACTTCCAAAAGCCAAGCTCCTAATCATCATAGAAAAATATTATCTACACTAAGAGCAGGAGATGAGCCAGGTTTAAAATTAGCTGTAAGGGCAGATGTTACTAATGGATTAAGAATGTTAGTAGAAATGTAATTTAATTTAAGAATGTATAGCACCGTCTCCACATGCTAATGCGGCTTCTCTTACTGCTTCAGAAAAAGTTGGATGTGCATGACAGGTTCTGGCCAAATCTTCTGCACTTGCTCCAAATTCCATCGCTACACATATTTCATGTATAAGATCGCCTGCTGCTGGACCAATTATATGACCACCTAGTATCCTGTCAGAATATTTATCACTTAAAATCTTAACAAAACCATCTGCAGCAAGAGCAGCTTTAGCTCTACCATTTCCCATGAAAGAAAACTTACCAACTTTATAGTCTTTATTTTCTTTTTTTAATTGTTCTTCTGTTTTACCAACAAAGGCGACTTCGGGAGATGTATATATAACTGATGGAATTGTATCGTAGTTCAAATGACCTGCTTGACCCGCAAGCATCTCTGCAATAGCAATACCTTCATCTTCAGCTTTATGTGCAAGCATAGGTCCAGAAATTACATCTCCTATTGCGTAAATTCCAGCAACATTTGTTTTTAAATTTTTGTCAGTTACAATTTGGCCCTGTTGATTTATTTCAATTCCTACTTCTTTAAGTTTTAGTCCTTTAGTAAAAGGTTTTCTTCCAGTAGATACTAATATAATTTCTGAATTAATTTTACTTATTTTTTCACTTCCTTTTAATAAGTAATTTACAACATTATTATTTCCTAATTTTTTTGTACTTTGAACAGCAGCACCAAGAATAAATTTAATCCCTTGTTTACTTAAAATCCTTCTAAAGAATTTGGCAGTTTCTTTATCGAGACCAGGTGTTATCTCGTCTAAATATTCAATAACTGTTACATTTGTTCCTAATCTAGAATAGACTGAACCTAATTCTAAACCTATAACTCCGGCACCTACGATTATCATAGATTTAGGGATTTTTTTTAAGGATAAAGCTCCTGTAGAAGAAACAATAGTTTCCTCATCAATATTTACACCTTTAAGTTGAGAGGGTTCTGATCCTGTAGCTATTATTATTGATTTAGAATTAAAAGTTTTTCCGTTAACTTCTATGACGCCAGGTTCTTTTATAGAACCCCATCCTTTTATTACGTCTATCTTATTTTTTTTAAACAGAAATTCTATACCTTTTGTATTTTGGTTGACTATATCCGATTTATAATCAAGCATTTTTTCCCAGTTTACACTTGCTTTACCTGTAACAATACCAAGTTTTGAAAATTTATGGTTTGTTTCTTCAAAAAGCTCTGAAGCATGTAACAATGCTTTTGAAGGAATACACCCAATATTTAAACATGTTCCACCTAATGTTTCTTTACTTTCGACACAAGCTGTTTTTAAGCCAAGTTGGGCACACCTTATTGCACAAACATAGCCACCGGGTCCTGAACCTATTATAATTACATCATAATCTTTCATTTTTTCCTCACTTAAACATCCATAAGAAGACGATGTGGGTCTTCAAGCATTTCTTTTACTCTAACTAAAAAAGTAACTGCTCCTTTTCCGTCAACTATTCTATGATCGTAACTCAATGCTAGATACATCATTGGTTTAATAATAACATTTCCATTTATTGCTATAGGTCTTTCTTGAATTTTATGCATACCAAGAATACCAGATTGAGGGTAATTTAAAATTGGAGAAGACATTAAAGATCCGTAAACTCCACCATTAGAAATAGTAAATGTACCACCCTGCATATCTTCAATTGAAAGCTTACCTTCTCTTGCCTTCTTTCCTAATTCTCCAATTGTTTTTTCAACATCTGAAAATCCCATTAAATCAGCATTTTTAACAATTGGGACTACTAAACCAGTAGGAGTTCCCACAGCAACTCCCATATTAATATATTTATGAAAAACTAAATCATCGCCGTCTATTTGTGCATTAACTTCAGGAACTTCTCTTAATGCATGGCAGCAAGCTTTTACAAAAAAGGACATAAAGCCTAATTTAACTTGATGTTTTTTTTCAAATACCTCTTTATACTTACTTCTAATTTCCATAACACTACTCATATCAATTTCATTGTAAGTAGTGAGCATTGCAGCTGTATTTTGTGCTTCTTTTAACCTTTTAGCTATGGTCATGCGTAATCTTGACATTTTAATTCGTTCAATTTGCTCATTATTATTTTCTTTTACATTTTGAACTGTTTCAGACTTTTTATTTGCAGAGTCATCCTTAGTCATTTCTGAAGTTAAGACATTTAAAACATCTTCCTTCATTATTCTTCCATCTCTACCTGTACCAAATAAAGTCTGCTGATTTATTTCATTTTCCTTCATAAGTTTTTTAGCGGAAGGAGCGTTTTCAATATCTTTGATTTTTTTATCATTTTTTGAGGTAATATTTTTTACTGATTTTTCAGTTTTTGTTTTTTCAAATTCTCCTTCACTAACAATACCAAGAATTGCATCTAGTCCTACAGTATCACCTTCTTTGGCGATTATTTCTGACAATTTACCAGAAACTGTAGATGGTACTTCTACTGTTACCTTATCCGTTTCTAGTTCGCATAACATTTCATCAATAGCTACAGTATCCCCAGGACTTTTAAACCAAGTTGCCACTGTAGCTTCAGTAACACTTTCTCCAAGGGTAGGTACTTTTATTTCAGTCATTTTTTACCTCAATTAATAGTAAGAGCCTCGTTAATTATCGTTTCTTGTTGTTGTTTATGTTGTGTGGCCAAGCCAGTTGCAGGTGAAGCAGCAGCGGCTCTTCCTATAAACTTTGCTCTTTTACACTTTGCATTAACTCTGGTTAATGACCATTCTAAATTAGGTTCAACAAATGACCAACCACCTTGATTTTTTGGTTCTTCTTGACACCATATGAACTCTGCATCTTTAAACCTAGTTAATTCTTTGATAAAAGATAAAGCTGGAAATGGATAGAATTGTTCTAACCTTAATAAATATACATTAGAAATATTTCTTTTTTCTCTTTCTTCTAAGAGGTCATAATAGATTTTACCTGAGCATATAACAACTCTCTTAATTTTAGTATCTTTTACCAGCTTGGTTGAAGAATTTCCTTTTTCGGCATCGTCCAAAAGTATTCTATGGAAAGAAGATCCATTTATAAAATCTTTTTTATTTGATATAGCTCGCTTATTTCTTAATAGGGATTTTGGACTCATAATTACCAATGGTTTTCTAAAACTTCTGTATAATTGTCTCCTTAATATGTGGAAATAATTAGAAGGAGTTGTACAATTAGCGATAATCCAATTATCTTCCGCACATGCTTGTAAAAATCGTTCTAATCTAGCAGATGAATGTTCGGGTCCTTGGCCTTCATATCCGTGAGGGAGAAGCATAACTAATCCAGACATTCTTAACCATTTCTTTTCCCCCGATGATATGAATTGATCTATCATTATTTGGGCTCCATTTGAAAAATCTCCAAATTGAGCTTCCCAAATTGTTAATGAATTAGGTTCTGCCAAGGAATAGCCATACTCATAGCCTAACACCGCATATTCAGATAGCATAGAATCTATTACTTCATAATGTTTTTGATTTTTTGAAATATTATTTAGAGGATAAAAGCGTTCTTCTGTTAATTGATCAATTACTGCACTATGCCTATGACTAAATGTTCCCCTGGTGCAATCTTGCCCAGATAATCGAACAGGATAACCCTCTGTCAATAGTGATCCAAAAGCCAGAGCTTCTGCAGTAGCCCAATCAATATTTTCGCCTAAAGATAATTGTTTTTGCTTATTGTCTAGCATTCTTTTAACGGTCTTGTGTGCATTAATGTGATTTGGTATTTTTGTTAAAGCTCGTCCCACTTCTTTAAATTTTTCAATTGAAATAGAAGTTTTTCCTCTTTGATACTGCCCGTCCTTTACAACGGATTCCTTAGTATATTTACCTAGACCAGACCATTTGCCATCCAACCAATCTGCTTTATTGGGTTTATAACTTTTTGAAACTTCGAACTCTTTAGAAAGAAATTTCTGAAAACTAATTTTTAAGTCTTCGATCTCACTTTCTGGTACTAAACCTTCCTTGCTCAGTTTTTCAGAATATTTTTGAAGAGTAGTTTTATGCTTTTTAATTTTTGCATACATTTTGGGCTGCGTAAACATAGGTTCGTCACCCTCATTATGACCAAACCTTCTGTAGCAAAAAACGTCAATAACAACATCTTTATGAAACTTTTGTCTAAATTCAGTCGCTACTTTTGCTGCATGTACCACAGCTTCTGGATCATCGCCATTAACATGAAAAATTGGAGCTTCTACCATCAAAGCTATGTCAGTAGGATAAGGTGAAGATCTGGAATTATGTGGCGCAGTAGTAAATCCAATTTGGTTATTTACTATTATATGTATAGTTCCACCAGTTTTATGTCCCTTAAGTCCTGATAAACCAAAACATTCAGAAATAATTCCCTGACCGGCAAATGCAGCATCACCATGTAGAAGTACAGGTAAAACTTGAACTCTATCTTCGTCATTCAGTTGATTTTGCTTTGCCCTAACTTTTCCTAAAACAACAGGATTTACAGCCTCTAGGTGACTTGGGTTTGCTGTGAGAGATAAATGTATTTTATTACCATCAAATTCTCTATCAGAAGACGCGCCTAGGTGATACTTGACATCACCCGAACCTTCTACATCTTCCGGTTTATAACTACCTCCTTGAAACTCGTTAAATATGGCTCTGTATGGTTTTCCCATAACATTTGCAAGAATTGACAAACGACCTCGATGAGGCATTCCAATCACAATTTCTTTTACACCTAAATTACCACCCCTTTTTATAATTTGCTCCATTGCAGGTATAACAGCCTCTCCTCCGTCTAGGCCAAACCTTTTTGTTCCCATATATTTAACATGTAAAAATTTTTCAAATCCCTCTGCTTCTATGAGTTTATTAAGAATTGCTTTTCTTCCTTTTTGAGTAAATTCTATTTCTTTTCCCAAACCCTCAATTCTTTCTTTTAACCAGGCTGATTCTTCTGAATTTGAAATATGCATATATTGAAGTGCAAAAGTGCCGCAGTAAGTTTTTTTTACAATCTCTGATATTTGATTCATTGATGCTTCTTGAAGTCCTAGTACATTATCAAGGAAAATCTTTCTATCCATATCTTCTTCAACAAATCCATATGTTTTTGGATCTAAAGCAGGATCTAATTTCTTTATTTCATAGGTGCTCAAAGGATCTAGATTGGCAGCTAAATGTCCTCTCACCCGGTAAGCACGAATAAACATTAAAGCTCTTATGCTATCAAGAACGGATGTTTTTATTTCAGATATTTCCGGACTGGTATTTTTATTTATTTTGAGATCACTAGATTCAAGCCACTGTCCATCAAAAGAAGCTATTTCATCTGTTATATTGTTTGGGGGCCAATCTTTTCTAAACCATGAAGGTTTAATTTGTAATTCTTCTTCCTGAGTATTTGAAATTTGTTTTGATAGACTTTGGAAAATTGTTGCCCATTTTGGGTCTAATTTTTGAGGATTGGATTGATAAATTTCATACATCTTTTCAATGATATTTAGACTATTAAAATCCAGGGATTCTAATATCTCCGTTGTATTATTTATAATTTTATTCATCCTTTGCCTTTGATTTTATAACTAAAGTTTAAAATTTTTAATAGCAGAACTAACTGCAGTTCCAAGTTCACCAGGGCTCTCTGTAACAACAATATCAGCAGATCTCATTGCTTCAATTTTATCAGAGGCTCCACCTTTACCTCCAGCGACAATTGCACCTGCATGGCCCATTCTTCTGCCTTGCGGAGCAGTTATGCCAGCAATAAATCCAGCTATAGGTTTTGCTCTTCCATTTTTTCTCTCATCTTTGATAAATTGAGCAGCTTCTTCCTCAGCTGTACCTCCAATTTCTCCAATTAAAACGATACTTTCCGTTTCAGGATCAGATAAAAATAATTCAAGGACATCTATATGTTCTGTTCCTTTTATAGGATCCCCCCCAATCCCTACACATGTAGATTGTCCTAATCCAATTTCTGTTGTTTGAGCAACAGCTTCATAAGTTAGGGTGCCAGATCTTGAAACCACACCAACACTTCCTTTTTTGTGGATATGTCCAGGCATGATACCGATCTTGCATTCTTCAGGTGTAATTACACCGGGACAATTAGGACCAATCAATCGTGATACTGAACCGTGTAAAGCTCTTTTGACTCTAACCATATCTATCACAGGTATTCCTTCTGTAATACAAACAATCGTTTCTATCTTTGAATCTATAGCTTCCAGTATTGCATCTGCTGCAAATGGTGGGGGTACATAAATTACAGTAGCATTTGCTTTAGTTTTTAATTTAGCATCATAGACGGTGTCAAATACAGGTAAGTCTAAATGTGTTTCACCACCCTTTCCAGGCGTAACTCCACCAACCATGTTAGTTCCATATTCAATGGCTTGTTTAGAGTGGAAAGTTCCCTGCGAACCAGTAAATCCCTGACAAATCACTTTTGTGTTTTTATTTATTATAATTGACATTTAACTCCCTTTCACTGCAGTAACAATTTTCCTTGCAGCATCAGAAAGATTATCTGCAGCAATTACATTTAAACCACTTTGATTGATAATATCTTTGCCTTTATCTACATTTGTACCTTCAAGTCTTACTACTAAAGGTACTGAAAGACCTACATTCTTAACCGCCTCTACTACTCCCTCAGCAATAACATCACACCTCATAATTCCACCAAAGATGTTAACTAAAATTCCCTTAACATTCTTGTCAGAGGTAATAATTTTAAAAGCTTCTGTAACCTTTTCTTTGGTAGCTCCGCCACCAACATCTAAAAAATTTGCAGGTTCAGACCCAAATAATTTTATTATGTCCATCGTTGCCATTGCTAATCCTGCACCATTAACCATACAACCAATTTCACCATCTAAAGCAATATAATTTAAATCAAACTTAGATGCTGCTAGTTCTTTTGGGTCTTCTTCAGTCTCGTCATGAAAAGCAACAACAGAAGGTTGTCGATACATGGCATTACTATCGAATCCCATTTTGCAATCCAGACATACCAATTTTTCATCGTTTGTTAGAATTAGTGGGTTTATTTCCAACATTTCACAATCTTTTTCACAAAATAATTTATATAGTGTCTGAACTAAATACACGCATTGTTTTATTTGTTTGCCTTTAAGACCTAAAGCAAATGCAACTCTTCTTCCGTGAAAGCCTGACAGTCCTGAAGCTGGATCAACTGTAAATTTAATGATTTTTTCTGGGAACTTGGATGCAACTTCTTCTATATCCATACCACCTTCTTTAGAAGCTACAAAGGCTATTCTTGAAGTAGATCTATCTATTAAAACTGCCAAATAAAACTCTTTGGCTATTTGACAACCTTCTTCGATATAAATTCTACGTACTTCTTTCCCCTCATTTCCAGTTTGTTTTGTTACTAGGGTCCTACCAAGCATTTTTTGTGCTTCTTCTGCTGCATCCGATGCTGATGAGGCAAGTCTTACCCCACCTTGAGTTCCAGCACTTTCTTCAATAAATTTACCTTTTCCTCTGCCTCCAGCATGTATTTGGGCCTTAACTACCCATAGAGGTCCATCTAGTTCACCTGCTGCGGTTTTTGCTTCCTCTGCTTTGTAAATTATTCGACCATCTAAAACAGGAATTCCATATTCTCTTAAAAATTGTTTTGCTTGGTATTCATGAATATTCATACTTTCACCTTAAAATTAGTAAATTTAATTTTAATTATTAAACAACTAATCTTTGCAGTGATTTAAAAAATTTAGAAGTAATTTTTTAAAAAAAATGCATAAATAGATAAAAAAACTACATTTGTGATCACATTTATTTTTATGTGATCACGAAAATATTTTTATATTTTAGTTAAGCCCAAAATCAATTTTTTTACAGTCTTGAATGAGTTTTTGAACAGATTCTACAGATTTAGAAAAGTTAATTTTCTCTTTTTCATTAAGACCAATTTCTATTATTCTTTCAACCCCTTTATTTCCAATGACTGTGGGAACCCCCACATAAATATCACTGTAACCATATTCGCCAGTAAGATATGATGCACATGGTATAACTCTTTTTTGATCTCTGAGGTAGGATTCTGCCATATTAATTGCTGATGCTGCAGGCGCGTAGTATGCAGATCCTGTTTTTAATAATGCTACTATTTCAGCACCACCATCTCTAGTTCGTTGAACGATTTCGTCCATTTTTTTTTGTGAAGACCACCCCATTTCTATCAAATCAGGAATTGGAATTCCGCCAACTGTGGAATATCTGAGCAGTGGTACCATCGTATCTCCATGCCCACCAAGTACAAAAGTTTGAACATCTTTTACTGAGACATTGAACTCTTGTGATATAAAATATGCAAACCTACCACTATCTAAAACACCCGCCATACCAACTACATTTTCTGCTGGCAAGGCAGAAAATTTTTGCAATGCCCAAACCATCGCATCTAGTGGGTTTGTAATACAAATTACAAAAGAATTTGGAGCATATTTTTTTATTCCATCTCCTACTGATTTCATGACTTTTAAGTTAATTCCTAATAAATCATCTCTACTCATACCAGGTTTACGCGGTACTCCAGCTGTAACAATACATACGTCTGCATCATTTATTTCTTCATAAGAGCTGGTACCAACTATGTTACTATTGAATGAGCTTATTGGGGAACTTTCTGCTAAATCAAGAGCTTTCCCCTGAGGGATGCCATCAGCTATATCGAATAGTACAATATCCCCCAATTCTTTTAGGCCAGCTAAGTGAGCTAAAGTACCTCCAATTTGACCTGACCCAATCAAAGCAATTTTATTTCTTTTCATTTTATTTATCCTATATTTTGGCTTATGCAATCTAATTTGGAAATATTTAATTTTGAATCACACTTAAATTTAGAGGTTGAATCAAAAAAACTCAAAGTAAATTATACATGGAAATAAAAAAATATTGTAATACTCATTTTTCAAAATAAATGACATCTTCATACATCAAATTTTTAAAAGTTATTTGGTGACAATTAATCACATTGCATTTATCCTAATTTTAAATTTATAAAAAATTAGTAAACTTGAGAAATTAAAAAAATGAATAATCGTCCTTTATCACCTCATCTAACTATTTACAGACCACAATTAAATTCTGTTCTTTCAATATTACATAGAATAACAGGCGTGGCTTTAATCATGAGTTTGTTAATGATAATTGGTTTTTTTATTTCATTAATTTTAGGTGAAGACACTTTTAAAATTTTTTCAATTTTTTTTAATTCTATTATTGGAAAAATTATAATGTTCTTTTCTCTTTGTGGTATTTGGTATCACTTTTTTGCTGGTTTAAGGCATTTGTTTTGGGATATGGGATATGGTTTTGATTTAAAGTGGGTAGAATATAGTTCATATTTAATTTTGGCTTTAACATTTATTTTTATTTTAGCAAGTCTTTTAATTTGAATTTTTATGAACTTGGAGTAAATTAATGGGGAACAATTTAGAGAGCACAAGACATTGGATAAAGCAGAGAATATCTTCAATATTGCTCATTCCTTTAACAATCCTTTTTATTTACAATTTTCTTAATGTTGCTTATCTCCCTTACAACGAAGTAATTACTAATTATGATAATACTTTTAATCTAATTGTTGCATTTTTATTTATTATAATAAGTCTTTGGCATTTTTATCAAGGAATTGAAGTAGTATTAGAAGATTATATTCACAACACAATAATAAGAGATTTAACTTTAAAAATATTGAAATACTTATGTTTGGTATTAATTATAGTAGTCGTTCTATCATTCATAATTTTATATCGTTTTTGAAACTTGGAGGAACTTAATGAATTCATACGAATATGTTGATCATACTTACGATATTGTAGTAGTTGGAGCAGGAGGTTCAGGTCTAAGAGCAACCTTAGGAATGGCCGAACAAGGTTTTAAAACCGCTTGCATAAGTAAAGTTTTTCCAACTAGAAGTCATACCGTAGCAGCTCAAGGTGGTATTGCTGCTTCTTTATCAAATATGGGGCCTGATCATTGGCACTGGCATATGTATGATACTGTAAAAGGTTCAGATTGGTTAGGTGATGCTGATGCAATGGAATATTTAGCTCGAGAAGCCCCTAAAGCAGTTTACGAGTTAGAACATTATGGAGTACCTTTTTCTAGAACAGAAGAAGGTAAGATTTATCAAAGACCTTTTGGGGGGCATACGACTGAATTTGGTGAAGGCCCACCAGTTCAAAGAACGTGTGCTGCAGCGGATAGAACAGGCCATGCAATTTTACATACATTATATGGTCAGTCACTAAAAAATAATGCTGAATTTTTCATAGAATATTTTGCTATTGATTTAATTATGACAGAAGACGGGGTCTGTCAGGGCATTATAGCTTGGAAATTAGATGATGGTACAATTCATAGATTTAATGCTAAGATGGTAGTATTAGCTACCGGCGGTTATGGTCGAGCATACTTTTCTGCAACCTCGGCTCATACATGTACTGGAGATGGTAACGGTATGATAGCTAGACAAAATTTACCCTTGCAGGATATGGAATTCGTACAATTTCATCCAACAGGCATATATGGTGCTGGTTGTTTAATTACAGAGGGTGCTAGAGGTGAAGGTGGATATCTTACCAATTCTGATGGAGAAAGATTTATGGAGAGATATGCACCTACTTACAAAGATTTAGCTAGTAGGGATGTTGTCTCAAGATGCATGACGATTGAAATAAAAGAAGGTCGTGGGGTGGGTGAGAAAGGAGATCACATTCATTTACATCTTGATCATTTACCTGAAAAAACTTTGGCGGAACGTCTTCCAGGAATTTCAGAAAGTGCTAGAATTTTTGCTGGTGTTGATTTAACAAAAGAGCCAATTCCAGTATTACCTACTGTTCATTATAATATGGGAGGAGTTCCAACCAATTATTGGGGAGAAGTTCTTAATCCTTCAAATGATGATGAAGATTGTGTTCAGCCAGGTTTAATGGCTGTTGGTGAAGCAGGGTGTGCCTCTGTTCATGGAGCTAATAGATTAGGATCTAACAGTCTAATAGATTTGGTTGTTTTCGGTAGAGCGGCAGCTATTAGGGCTAGTGAAGTTGTTGATAAGACAAGTTTAAATAAACCTTTAAATATTAATTCATGTGATCAGGCGATGGAAAGGTTTGATAAGTTGCGACATGCAAATGGAAATACATCGACTGCAGAATTACGGAAAAAAATGCAAATAGTTATGCAGGAAGATGCAGCGGTTTTTCGATCAAAAAAAACACTAGCTGAAGGATGTAAGAAAATGGCAAAAGTAGCATCTGGTTTAGAAGACTTATCAATTAAAGACCGTTCTATGATTTGGAATTCCGATCTTATGGAAACTCTAGAATTAACAAATCTAATGCCAAATGCTTTAACAACAATTTTTTCAGCTGAAGCTAGACAAGAAAGTCGAGGAGCTCATGCGCATGAAGATTACCCTGATAGAGATGATATGAAATGGAGAAAGCATACTCTGGCATCTGTGAATCAAAAAAATAAAGTTTCACTGAAATATAGAGGAGTACACACCAAACCTTTAACATCTGAGTCTCAAGGTGGTATAAATACAAATAAAATTGCACCAAAGGCAAGAGTTTACTAAAATCATGATAAATTTATTAAGGACACTTTTAATTTTTTCTACTTGCTTTTTAATAGGATGTGCATCTAACCCTCCCAATCTTTTGACGGCTCAACAAATTGAGAATATTTGTCAAAAGAAAAAAAATGAAGCTACAAATCCTACTACAAACTTATCACTAGCTACTGGCAGCGAAGGTCCAAAGTATCAGATTGGAATAACAATGAGTAGCGACTATCTTGCTGGTAGAGATCCTAATGACGTTTATAATCAGTGCAAAATGTCTTACAATTCTTAGTTAATTTATAAAATGAGGAAAAAAAATGGTTGAATTAAGACTTCCAAAAAACTCAAGAATATCTCCGAATGGGAAGGTATGGGACCAGAAAAAGTCTTCTGCAAAAGAACTGAGAAAATTTAAAGTCTATAGATATAACCCCGATGAAAAAAATAATCCTAGCATAGATACTTACTATATTGATAGCAGTGAAAGTGGTCCGATGGTTTTGGACGCTCTTATTTATATAAAAGAAGAAGTTGATCCAACACTTACTTTTCGAAGATCATGTAGAGAGGGTATTTGTGGTTCCTGTGCTATGAATATTGATGGTGTTAATACATTGGCTTGTACACGCGGTCTAGACGAAATTAGAGGTGATATTAGAATTTATCCATTACCCCACATGCCAGTTATAAAAGATCTAATCCCTGATTTGACTAATTTTTATAAGCAACACGCAAGTATAATGCCGTGGTTGGAAACAAAAACAGAAACTCCAGAAGATGAATGGAAACAATCACTAGAACAACGAAAAAAATTAGACGATTTATATGAATGTGTGATGTGCGCTTGTTGTTCTACGTCGTGCCCTAGTTATTGGTGGAATAGTGAAAAATATCTAGGCCCTGCAGCTCTTTTACATGCCTATAGATGGTTAGTTGATAGTCGTGACGAAACTAGGGATGAAAGATTAAATGATATTGAAGATTCTTTTAAATTATATAGATGTCATACTATAATGAATTGTGCCCGAACATGTCCAAAGAATTTAAACCCAGCTAAAGCAATAGCAGAAATAAAAAAAATGATGGTTGAAAAAAACAGTAGGAATAAATAATCATTAATAATCAAAGATAACAAATTATAGATATTATATCTTTTTTCTAAAAACTAAAGAGGCCACAAAGCCAAAGCTGATTGCTATCAAAATACTCATAATACCATATAATTGAGGTTCCTGGAAAGCTAGGTAATTAATCCAGTTTTGTATACCAATTTTTTTGACATATATGATATCTTGTTTTGTTGCTAAAACCTTTTGAAAGCGTATTAAATGTATTTTGACCTTATAATTTCCTTCTTGAAGATTTGTAGGGAAATCAATTTCATTTGAAAAAAGAGTATTTTCTAACAAAGTAATGGGAGTATTATTTTCATTATATTGCTTTTTATTTTTTCCAATAAACACAATTTGATCAATTAATTTATCATCTATTTTTTGATTATTTGAATTTATCTGTTTAATAAGCCCAATATCATAAAAAGTTTGAAAATTTTTGGGTAGTAAAATATCTAATGGTTTTGTACCTGAAATAGAATAAAAACTTGGTACATTTTTTAAATTATCGATTTTCCTGTTAATCCAGAAACCATACTTTTTTTCCTTCTGGAATAAATTCATTGCAATAGGTGGACCTATAACTTCGATAAGTATATCAAAAGGTGGCTGATCAATTGAAGAAATCTGAGGATTATTTTTTTTAATTGCTCCAAAGATGTGAAATTTACTTCCTGAAAAATTTACATTTATTGATATTACTTTTTTACTTAAATCTGTAACAAGGCTTGGTGGAATTTCTGAAGCATAAGAAGATATAAAAGAAAGGTTATAAAATAACAAAATGATAATTAATTTAAATAGAAGTTTCATTTTATAAATCTCTTACTAATGTAAAAATCTCTATAGGAGTAATAAATAGCTCTAAAGTTATCTTTAAACACATAGCTAAAACCAAGATAGCTAAGAGTATCCTCAATTGCTCTGCTTTTAATTTGATCCCTATCCTTACACCAAATTGTGCTCCAATTACTCCTCCCACCAAAAGTAATAAGGATAATATAATATCAACACTAAAATTTTTAACAGCATGCAAATATGTAGTAACTCCAGTAACAAAGATTATCTGGAATAAAGAAGTACCAACTACAACTTTAGTAGGCATTCCTAAAATATAAATCATAGCAGGTACTATTATGAATCCTCCTCCAATTCCCATAATTGAAGCTAGAATACCTACAAAAAATCCTATAAATATAGCGGGTATGGAACTAATATATAAGTTGGAAGTTCTAAATCTCATTTTAAGTGGGAGACCTTGAACCCAGGAATGATGACGAGTTTTTCTTATTTTTATGTTTTTTGATTCATAACTTAATGCTCTTATACTCTCAAAAAACATTATCATTCCTATTATGCCTAGAAATAAGACATAACAAAATTTAATAATAAGCTCTAATTGTCCTAAGTTTTTAAAAATTCTAAATAATTCAACTCCAAAAATTGAACCTAATATACCCCCTAAAATTAAAAGACAGCCCATTTTTATATCGACATTTTTTCTTCTGAAGTGTGCAATAGCTCCAGAAAAAGATGCACCAAGTATCTGATTAGCTTCGCTTGCAACTGCTACTGCAGGAGGTATTCCAATAAAAAATAAAAGAGGTGTCATTAAAAAGCCCCCACCTACACCAAACATACCTGAAAGAATTCCAACAATTCCACCTAATCCAATTAAAAGTAAGATGTTTACTGAAATTTCGGCAATAGGAAGGTAAATCTGCATTATTTAAACTAAAGTCGATAGATTTAATGTATATTTATTTCAAAAGCACTTACGCCTTTATTACAGTTTTCGCAACAAAGATATTATAATTTTTGAAAGTTTTTTTTCACTTAACTTTGCTATTTCCTTAGTTTGTTCATGACTTATAGTTTCTTTACTAAGACCGGCTGCCATATTTGTTATCACTGATATACCAGCAACTTTAATTTTAAAAAATCTTGATATTATTACTTCTGGCACAGTCGACATACCTACAACATCTGCACCTAAAGATTTGATAGCTTTTATTTCGGCTGGAGTTTCAAAAGATGGTCCTGAAAACCATGCATAAATACCTCTTTTAATATTTATGTTTTGCTCATTTCCAGCCTCTAAAATCAATTCATTTATATTTTTATCATAAGCAACTGTTAAATTTACAAATCTATCCTCTGAATTTTCTCCAATAAGAGGATTTAAGCCTGAAAAATTAATATGATCTTCAATAACCATTATTGATCCAGTTGGTATATTTTTTCTTAAAGATCCTGATGCATTTGTTACAATAAGTTTTTTTACTCCTAAATCTTTCAAAAGTTTTATAGGGTTTCTCATCGTATCGGCTTTACCATTTTCATAGAAGTGAGTTCTTCCACTTAAAACAGCAACCAGTCTATTATGAATATTGCCTAATAAAAGTTTTCCACTATGCCCAGTAACTGATGGAAGATTAAAACCTTCTATCTCGTTATATTCAAATTCAATTTTTTTTTTAATAGGTATAACTTTACCCAAACCAGATCCAAGAACTAATCCTATATCGATCTTTTTCTTACCAATAATTTTTTGAATATCATTAATTTTAATTTTTTTCACTAGTTTTCCTTAACATAAGCTTGTCCTATTGCTTGGGGAGGTTTTGCATTTCCTACTATACCAGCAACAACAATTATAGTTACCAAATATGGGGCCATAGCTAAAAATTCACTTGGAATTGGTGTTCTTAAAATAGCGAGTTTTTGTTGTAAAGAGTCTGCAAAACCAAAGATAAGAGCAGCAAATAGGGCTCCAATAGGATGCCAACGACCAAAAATCATAGCTGCTAGACCAATAAAACCTCTTCCTCCAGTCATCCCTTCATCAAATCTTCCAACGCTTCCGAGGGTGAACCAAGCGCCACCAAAACCAGCAATCATCCCTCCCATTATTACGTGATAAAATCTAGTTTTAATTACGCTAATCCCAAGAGTTTCTGCAGCTTTTGGATGCTCTCCAACAGCTCTTGCTCTTAAACCATAAGCAGTCTTAAAAAGATAAAAAGTACTAACTATGACAATAAAAATAGCAAAGTATACAAAAATGTTTTGTTTAAAAAGCACTGGTCCCAAAACTGGTATTTCACTAAAAAACGGTATTTTTATTGACTTAAAAATTGGGGCATCATTTAGTTCAGGATTACTCTTCAAAAGATGGCTTGTTAGAAAGCTAGTAATACCTAACACAAAAATATTGATTGCAACACCGGCAATTATTTGATCAACACGAAATGTAACAACTAATGCGGCTAATATAAAGCCAAAGAATCCACCAACTAAAATTGCTAAAATTAAACCAATTAAATTACCAAAAATAGAACCAAAAACAGCTCCTGCAAATGCTCCCGCCAAAAGCATTCCTTCAATACCAATATTTATTACAGCAACTCTTTCACACATAATTCCTGCCATTGCAGCTAAAGCAATTGGTACAGCCCTTACTAAAGTAGCTTGTAACATTCCTGTTAGAGAAAATGATTTTCCAGCGGTTGCCCAAACAAGAAAAGCTGCTATTGCTAAAAAAAAACTTAAAGCAATAAAGATTGTATATTTTTTTGGAGCTTTAATAATTATTCTACCACCAAAAAAAGCAATTAATAAAGCTGATGCACCAATAAAGCTATGGGCTGGTAATATTAAATTTGGAAGAGCAAATGGATCCGTTGGTCTGGAAAGTCTAAAAGTTGCCTGCCCTTCAACCCCAAGTCCAAAAAATAAATAAATCATACAACCAAGAAAAATTAAACATAATCCAATTATTGTGGACTTCTTTGTTTTGACATCCTGCATTTTATTTGTAGTATGATTATTCATTGCAAATTATGTTTATTTAAAAATCCATGGAAATAATTTTTGTATCAAAATTGGAGCTGCGATAAATATAATAATTAAAGCTTGAATAACAGTTATAAGATCTAAACTCACATCAGCGGAAACTTGCATTTCTCTTCCACCAGCAATAAGTGCTCCAAAAAGAATACCTGCAAATAATACTCCAATTGGGTGTGCTCGACCTAACAATGCTACTGCAATTGCATCAAATCCTATACCTGCGGAAAAACCAGGTGTAGCTCTTCCTAAAATTCCAGCTATTTGAGAAGCACCTGCTAGACCAGCTAACAAGCCTGCTGAACTCATTGCTATTATAATAGTTAATGCTGGATTAATTCCACCATATCTAGATGCTTCTAAATTTTTACCCACTGCTCTAAATTCGTATCCAATTGTAGTATGGAATATTAACCAATAGACAACTAATACAGCAATTATTGCAATTAAGAACCCTGTATGAACTCTGAGGTTTGGATCTAATACATAAAAAATTCTAGGTAATTCTGCTGTTTCTAAAATTGATTTGGAAATAGGATCATTTCTCCCTTCTTTTTGTATCCAGGATATTCTAAGAAAAAAATCAAGTAGTCTGTAAGCAATTAAATTCAGCATTATAGTGGTTATAACTTCATGGGCTCCAGTAACTGCTTTAAGCCACCCTGATATGAATGCGTAGAAAGCACCGAATAATGCTCCTGCCAAAAGTACAAAAATAATATGGAAAACAAAGGGTAAATGAAAACTAAAACCAATAATAACAGCAGCCATACCGCCCAGTATAATTTGACCTTCTGCACCTATATTAAATAATCCTGCTCTAAACCCTATGGCTATTCCTAGAGCAGCAAGAATTAACGGTGTAGCTGCTGTAAAAGTTTCTGAAATTGCTGATAATGAACCAAAAGAACCCAAAAATAACGCTATTAATGCTTTTAGAGCTATTTCTGAACTTGACCCTGAAAAAATTAATAATAGTAAGCCAAGAGATATAGCTAAAAAAGTTGCAATAACTGGTATAAGAATAATTTCTTTAAAAGTCTCGCGATTAGAAAAATAATGACTCAAATAATTAAACAAATTCACTATTATTTTACCCCAGCCATTGCAAGTCCGATTATCTTGGGGTCTGAATTTGATGGGAATTCTGCAATTATTTTTCCCTCGTAGAATACAATTATTCTATCAGATAAAGCAATAATTTCTTCTAATTCAGTAGAATTCAATATTACACCAATTCCTTTGTTTCTAGCTTTAATAATTTGGCTATGTATGTATTCAATAGACCCAACATCTACTCCACGTGTTGGTTGAGATGCAATAAGAAGATTTATAGACCTTGACATCTCTCTACCTATTAGTAGTTTTTGTTGATTGCCTCCTGATAATTTATTAGCACTAATATCTTCTGAATTTGTTCTAACATCATACTGATTGATAATTCTTCTTGCCTCTTTTTTAGCGTTAAGCCAGTTTAATTTCAAATTATTCGAAAAATCTTTTTCATAATAGGTATTAAGTATAATATTTTCAATTAAAGAAAAATCACCTATTAAGCCCTGTTTTTGTCTATCTTCGGGTATATGTCTAATACCTAATGCATGAATTTTTCTGGGTGTAATATTAATACATTCCTTTCCAAAATAAACAATCTTTCCAGTGGATGCTTTTCTCAAACCAGTAAGTGCTTCGATAAATTCAGTTTGACCATTTCCCTGAACACCAGCAATACCTAGGATTTCATTTTGGTGAAGCACAAGATCAATATTTGTTAATATTGGTTCTTTTTTATCTGAAAGAATACTTAAGTTATTCACTTTCAATAATTCTTTCCCCTTTTCCATTTTTCGCCTAGATGTCCTCAGTTTTACTGTTCTCCCTACCATTAATTCAGCTAACTTTTTATTATTGGTTTTGGTAGGAAATGCTTCCCCTACTATCTTACCTCTTCTTAAGACATTTATGCGGTCACAAATCTCCAGTACTTCATGTAATTTATGCGTGATAAAGATTATTGCTTTACCAGTTTTTTTTAAACTTTTTATTATTTCAAAAAATTCTGTTACCTCTTGTGGTGTAAGGACCGCTGTTGGTTCATCAAAAATCAGTATTTCAGCATTCCGGAGTAAAATTTTTATAATTTCTACCCTTTGCTGTATTCCTACAGGTAGTTTTTCAATAAGTGCGTTTGGGTCGACATCCAATTTATATTCCGAACTTATTTTTACTACTTTATCTGTAGCTGTTTTTAGATCTATTTTATTAAATCTGGTAGTAGGTTCAGTACCTAAAATTATATTTTCAGTGACTGAAAAAACCGGTACTAACATAAAATGTTGATGGACCATTCCAACTCCACTTTTATTAGCTTCTCTTGGATTTTGAAATTCTTTTAATTGGTTGTCAATTAATATAGTTCCACTATCTGGTTTATATAATCCAGTTAGTATATTCATCAGGGTTGTTTTTCCTGCACCATTTTCTCCTAGCAAACCTAATATCTCACCATTATCAACAGTTAAATTTATGTTAGAGTTTGCTTTGACTGGGCCGAAACTTTTACTTATTGCATTTAATTTTAATTTCAAAGTAGTGTTTCGCCCCAGTTAAAAATTAATTTTATTTGTTCATTACTATTGAACCGGATATAATTCCTTTACGAAGTGCTTCGACTTCTGAAGCCAATTCACTTGAAACCTCACTAGTTAAATCATGATAAGGAGCAATCCCTACGCCACCATTTTCTAAGGTACCAACTGTTATGCCTCCTGAATACGATCCAGATTTGACAGCCTCAATTACACTCAAAACTGTTATATCCATTTTCTTCAGAACTGATGTTAGATAAACACCTTTTCTAGCTGGATCAGTTTGTGTCCAATCACCATCTACGCCGATTATCTTAAGTTTATCACTTCCAAGTTCATCTGCTAAAGAAGCAGAACCTAAACCAACAGGACCAGCGACAGGCATTACTATATCTGCTCCCTCATCATATAGATTTTGAGCAAACGCTCTTCCATCATCTGTGGAATCGAAATTGTTTGTAAATAAACCCTCTTTAGATTCTGGATCCCATCCTAGGACTTGAACACTTGTTCCTTTTACTTTGTTATAATGTTTAACTCCCCAAGCAAAACCATCCATAAAGCCTGTAACCGGTGGTATATTAATCCCCCCAAAAGTCCCAACTATTCCAGTTTTACTGACCCCTGCAGATACATAACCAGCTAAAAAAGCAGCTTGATCAGTGGCAAAAACCTGTCCTAAGATATTTGGAACTGTTGGATCGTATGCAAAATCAATAATTGTGAATTTAGATTTTGAATTTGCCTCTGCAGCATTTTTTGTAGCTTCACCCATTAAAAAACCAACCGCAATTATAACATCACAACCAGAACTAACCATAGAGTTCAAATGTGGTTCATAATCAGTTTCAGATTTTGATTCTAGTAGTTTTGATTTTATACCGTGTTTTGCCACGGCATCTTGAACACCTTTCCAAGCTGTTTGATTAAAACTTTTATCATCAACACCGCCTACATCAGTAACTTGGCATGCTGTGAATCCATTAGCCGAGTTTACTGCCATAAGTAGAACACCAGCAAATGCTCCACTTGATATTTTTAAAAATTTCTTAAAATACATTTCTTGTCCTCATAAGTCTTTAAATAATAACTGATTATGAGACTTTTGTTAGTAGTGTGCAATAAAAAGAATTCAAATGATCGATATAAAAAACTTTAAATTTTTTTATTCCAGTATTTTTTTCATTAAAATAGCATCAATTTTTTTATCTTTAGAAATAGAATAATAATTTTTTCTTTTTCCATAAGACTTAAATCCTAATTTCTCATATAAATGAATTGCTATTAAGTTATTAGAGGCGACCTCTAAATAAATTTTATTACAATTCATACTTAATAATATTTCTTCAAGTTCTTTTACAATAAAAAAACCAATTCCTTGATTTTGGTATTTTGGAAGTATCGCCATCGTAATGATTTCAGACTCTTCCTTGACATGATTAAAGATACAGAAGCCTTTATTTATCTTATAGATATATGAGGTGTTTGGTTTTATTAACAGGGATAAAATAAACTTTGAAGTAAATCTTAAGTTCCTTTGATTAAAACTTTGAAAATGTATATTTGCAAATTGTTCAGATAAAGATTTAATAAATTGATTATTCATTAGAATATAAAATTCTTGGTGGTGGTTCAGTAGGCAATTTTGCTTCAGGAACTTTAACATATACTGGTGAAGGAGGAAAATTATAAGAATTAGGATATTTAAGAGCTATGAAACCAACTTCTGTGGCATTTGAAATACTTGATTTCTTACCACAAACTAAGTTTAAAGTTTGAGAAATCATTAAGGAATTATCACCTGATATTATTGTATCAGAACTATATTTTTTGCTTAGTATTCCAGATAAATTTTCTTCAACTGGATCTGATATTGGTATTCTATTATTAAAAAATTGAGTGTAATATAAATCCTTTTTAATTTTAATAATACTTAATGTAGGCAGTTTATTGATTAGTAATGTTTGAAATCTGTTAACACCAGAACAACTTATATTTAATGCTAAAGCAAGACCTTTAGCAAATGAAATACCAACTCTTATTCCAGTAAAATTGCCTGGTCCAACACCTACAGCTATACAATTTAAATCTTTTAAATCTATATTTGCTTTTAAGAGTGCTTGTTCTACCAAATCGATTATATTATCAGATGGGTGTTCTTCTTTGAAGATTGAAATTTCAGCAATAATAATGTCAGATCTTATAATAGAAATTGAGCTATAATTATGTGAAGTATCTATAGCTAATACTGTTCTAGAATAGTTCACTATTTTTTGATCTAAGCTGCTATTGGTCTTACTTCCTGAACCTCAGGTATAAAGTGCTTGAGGAGATTTTCTATTCCCATCTTTAGTGTCATTGTGGATGAGGGACAACCAGCACATGCCCCTTGCATATGTAAATAAACAATTCCAGATTCGTAACCATGAAAAGTAATGTCACCGCCATCCTGAGCAACAGCAGGCCTCACACGTGTGTCGAGCAATTCTTTAATTTTATCAACTATATGAGAATCAGGTCCTTTGTGTTCAGCATGATTTTGGTTTTCACTTTCATCCAAAAGTATAGGCTCATCAGATTGAAAATGTTCTAATATTAATCCTAGAATTGCTGGTTTAATGTGTTCCCATTCAGTCTCATTTGTTTTAGTAACTGTAATAAAGTCAAATCCAAAAAACACTCCAGACACGCCTTCAATACTAAAAATTCTTTTTGCTAAAGGAGATTTTTCAGAGCTATTAATATTTGGAAAATCAGCAGTTCCGTTCTGTAAAACGGTGTGACCAGGAAGAAATTTTAAGGTAGCTGGATTAGGTGTAGATTCAGTTTGTATAAACATATTTAAACTCCAATTGTCTTATTATGCATCATCATAAATATTAAATCAACAAAAATTTAGAATCTTTCTAAAGTAGAAATAACTATGAAACTGCAATAATGGCTTCTTTGGTTAAAGATCCTGGTACAATTGTAACAGGAACAGGAAGACTTCCTCCTTGTCTTGCTACTAATTGTGTAACTAAAGGGCCTGGTCCTTCAGTAGAGATA
>CACBRT010000010.1 GCA_902541695.1 uncultured Alphaproteobacteria bacterium
ATAAATTTTAAACAATTCCTGTAGAAATATTATGCCCAGTAAATTTAACGAAGATCAAAAAAATGCATTATCTTCAAAAAAACAATTCAACTTTGTTCTAGCAGGTCCAGGAACAGGAAAGACGACAACTCTTGTAGGGAGATTACGCCATTTATTATCAAATGGGGTTTCACCAAAAGAAATTATATGCGTAACTTTTAATAAAAAAGCAGCAGATGAAATTCTACAGCGTGTAAAAAGATTCATAGAAATAGATAGTAAACTATTGCAGATTGGTACTTTTCATTCCTTAGCAAATAGAGTTATCAGTAAGGATTTATCAAATATCACCCCAATTGAAGAAGACTATGAAATTTGGGCTAGTGATTTTGAACGAATAAAAAAAATAAAAGAATTTGTAAAACAAGCCGTGAAAGTTGGCTATTACGGTAAAAAAATTATATTAAAAAATATAGATATTCCTGAAGTATTACGTTTTGTTGATGACGCAAGAGATACTCTAACAGACCCTGAAAATGCTATGATTATTGCTGAGGAAAGTGGTAATCCCTTTGCCGAAGGTCATGCATGGGTATACGATCAATTTAATAGATTTTTAAAAGAAAATAAAAAAGTTGATTTTCCTAGAATGATAGAATTAGCAGTATCTACATTGAAGAGTACTTCTTCTGAAGTTGAGCGATTTACCAGTAAGTTTAATCATATTTTAATTGATGAATACCAAGATATTAATTTATCACAAAAAGTCTTAGTTGACTTATTACTACATTCAAAAACAAATCTGTGGGTAGTTGGCGATGATGACCAAGCAATTTATGGTTGGAGAGGTAGTAACGTAAGCTTTTTATTAAATTTTGAAAGAAATTACCCGGGGGCTCAAAAATTCTTTCTCAAAACTAATTATCGATCAGGTGATTTAATTATAAAGGCATCAAGCCGTCTGGCTTCTCATCTTAGCCAAAGATTTCCAAAACAATTTACAGGAAGCAGGGGCGTGAAAGGAGAGATAAGGTTTAGGCATTCGTTAAATGATGAGCAAGAAAATGCTTACTTAATTAAAATGGTCATGAAATTACTAAAAGAAAAAAATGAATTTAAAGATATTGCCATTTTATCTAGAATAAATGACTTAGCAAATCCGGTTGCCAGTAAACTAGTTAGTTTAGGTGTGCCAGTAATATTAAAGGGAGGCGTGGGGGTTTTTTCGAATTACCAAGTACAATTAATGTTATCTTCACTCGCTATTTCATCCTCTATTAAACAAGAAAAATTATGGCGACATAAAGTAGGAAGTGAGTTGTTTAGTTTTTCAAAAAAGCTTGAGAATGATAATTGGGATAAAAAAGTAAAATCAATATCTACATTTATTATTAATCGACTTCCAGAAAATAGATCAGACGATGAATTACTAGATATAGTTGAAGAAATAGAAGAAGCAAAGTCAATTCTATTAAAAACCTCTGACGCAAATACATTTTTCTCAAATCTTAAAAAAACAATACAAGAGCCAAAAGATGGAAACGGTATCTTCTTGGGAACTATTCACAGCGCCAAAGGATTAGAGTGGAAAAATGTATTCATTATGGGATTTGAAGACGATATGTTGCCTTATTATAGATCATATACCCCGAAAGAGGTTGAAGAAGAAAGAAGGCTTACTTATGTCGCTATGACGAGAGCAAAGGATAAATTAATTTTATCTGCTGTAAAATATAGAATGGATAATCCTAGTACAGTATCAAGGTTTTTTGATGAACTTGGTTTAACTAAAAAAGAAAAAATTTTTAATCCAACTGAGATAAGTAAAGAAATTCCGAATAAAACAGAGTGGTCGCCTCCAAAAGATCCTTTATCAGAAAGATTCCTTGGTCGTGAAGAATTTCAACCAGATCAAGAAATAGCAAAGGGTGACGGAGTAACTTCTTCTGGATGGTCTGATCTTACTGTAGGAACTGGTTTACTGACAGAAGCTGGATATACTGTTCGTAAAGAAGGACCAATTAGAGAAGAAAGAGAAGACATTTTAAGAAATGTATTAACTGGAAATGTATCTTTACCAGATTGGATTACAGATAGTGTGAAAAGTCAGTGGAGCAATGCTAATTCTTCAGAAAGACTTCAAAAAATAAGAAATACTTTAAATATTGCTTTAGGAAATCAAAAAGGACGAAAAAATCCTTCAACGCAGGCTATAGAAAAGTGGACTTCAGACATAAAATTTATTGATACAGTTCTATTCGAAGAAATTAATAATGATAAATGATGAAAATTAATGATTAATGATAATTGTAGAGTTTGTAAGGGAAAAACTAAAAGGAGGGGTTACTTGTATATTTGCAATGATAAATCCTGTAGGGCGGTGTTTTGGGATAAAGCCAAAGTAAAAAGAAAAATCAAAGAAGACCCTGTAAACAGAGAATTAATTATTGAAGAAGCAAAAATCCCAAAAGTAAAAAAAGGTAATCACTTTTTATATGTCTTAAGAATGAAAAGAAATCCTAAAGATATCGATAAACCATATCAAAAAACAGAGTATAATGGTGAAACTGCATTACATCCATATATCCGATATCTCAATCATATCACCAAAAATAACCATTCAAGAAAATTTAGAACGGATCGTTATGCAACTGCATTAATAGACTTTAAGTGTCAAAAAATGACGAGAGAAGTTGCAAAAAAAAGAGAAAAACAACTTATTTTAGAAAAAAAAGGTATGGGTATAAATGCCTTAGGAGGGTAAATACATTATTAAGAATTGCATTCAATATGTTGATATTATTTGATAATTGTAATTTTATATAACCCTATGTTTACCCTTTTAAATTTTTTTCTTTTGATTTAAGCTAATATACTTTTTCTTAAATTTATTTTACTTTTACTTTTTTTATTTTTTTAAATTTTTTCTTATTGACATTGATTAAATATTAATTACATTAAGTAATGTCATTGACATTAAGCAAAGTTAATATGGAAAACTATCTTAAAGAACAAAAATGGGAAGGAAATGCATTAGATTTAGCTAATAAGGCTAAATATTGGTTGGATATAAAAAAAATAGGTGATCCAGATTTTGTACCCAATGAAAGAATTGTTCGGGATTATGTGGCAAGAGGAATTATCACTAGACCAGAAAGAAGGGGTAAGGAAGCAGTTTTTTCGTTTCTTCAATTAAGTCAGTTTTTAGCATGTCGGTCAATGCTAGGTGATGGATGGCCTTTACAGAAGATTAGTGAAGATTTTCAAATCTCTTCTTTGAATGATATTTTAAATTTAATTCCGGGTGATCATCGAAACGACGATAGTCTATCTTTAATTGAAGAATTTAAATCTAAGTCTTTGAAAGAGAATAATCCTTCTATTAATGCATCATATGAAGATGATGATATTTTCATAAATAAAAATTTTGTGAGATCAAGAGAAACGCCTTCTAAAAGTTCTTTTGATAGAAGTGAAAGTTTTACAAATGCAAGTGAAGAATACTCTGTAAATAACGAAGAAATACCAGAAATAAAAAAACCAGGATTTTTTGATCGATTTAAGAATAGAACTAGGAAAAATTATCAAATGCGTTCGGATATTAAGGATGTATTGCAAACTTTAGGGAGTGATTTAACCAACGTTATCAAAGAAGACTTTACAGCATACCAACTTGCAACATGGTTAATCTTAATGATTGATCAGAAGAAAGCCGAAAATATTACAAAAGAAGAAGCTGATGCTATTGGAAGAGGTATCACTGCTGCTCTTTTAAATAAGAATTATCTAACAAAAGAAGAAATTGGAAAGCACCGGTCTCAAATAAATAACTTAGTGAATAATAAAAATAACCGAGATCATACTGAAGAAATCCAATTATTAAAACTACAATTAAATGAAAAAGAAAGGAGGATTAAAGAACTTTATAATCAATTAAAATTCAAAAAAAAATAATCACATTAATATAAATATAATTAAGCAGTAACCAACAAAACTTATTCTCAAATAAAATAGATGCATTTCTATTAACGTAGAAGTTTTGCCAAAATAAAGGAGAAAGCATGATAGATTTAATAATAACACCTGAAATTAATGCCTTATGCAATAACAAAGACAATGAATTGAATGTCTTAGTACAGGCAAGAGCAAAAGATGATTATCAATTTATTAAAAAAAGAAAAAATCTTAATTTAGCTATTGTTATTGACCGATCTAGTTCTATGAGGGGTCAACCATTAGAAGAAGCTAAGAAGTCAGCTATTATGTTAGTTGAAAAAATGTCTCAAACAGATCGTATTTCTATAATTACTTATGACGACATTCCACAAATTACAGTTCCATCAACTTTATGTCATAATAAACGATATATCATTGGTGAAATATCAAGAATTGCAATAGGCGGATCTACTAACCTACACGGAGGATGGTTATTAGGAGCAGAAGAGGTTGCAAAATATAAAAATAATAAAAGTATTAATAGAGTATTACTTTTGTCAGATGGAAATGCCAATCGAGGTGTTTGTGATCCTTTTGAGATTTTCAGACAGGTAGATAAATTATCTGAAACAGGTATTTCTACTTCTACTTATGGATTAGGACACCATTTTAATGAAGAATTAATGATTGGAATGGCGAATAATGGTAAAGGTCAGGGTTATTATGGAGAGACTGCTGAAGACTTAGTCGATCCATTTGAGGAAGAATTTGAACTTCTTGCCAATACGATAGCTACTAATCTCAAGCTAAAAGTTAAAATACCTCACTTTGTAAATCTTAAGTCAATGAACAGACTAAATGGTACTTACCTTAATTGGTCTATTCCAGACCTTGCATTGGGTGGAGAAGGATGGGCATTATTTAAACTTTCAATAAAAAAAGAATTTATTAAAGATAAACCAATGGAAGTTTTAAGTTGTAAGCTTGAATATAAAAATTTAGAAGGTGATAATCATTCAACCGAAGACCATAAACTTATATTAGAACCTTTAAAACCGAGTGCTTTTTCAGAAATAGAAATGAATGAAAAAGTCAATTCTAGAGTTCTAGAGGTTACAATTGCAGATTATCAAAGACAGGCTAGGGAAGCTGCCTTGAGAGGCGAATGGCATCAAGTTGATAGAATTATAGGATATGCAAAAAATATTGGTGATAATCATGAATGGTTAAAACAAAATATTATGGCTATAGAGAAATACGCAATGAATAGGCAAGCGCAACAACTTTCTAAAGAGGCTTTTTATAGTGCTGAAAAACTTGATAAAAGGCTTGCGTCTTATGATGAAGACGCAGTTAATTATAATATAGACCATGAAATTGAAAAACCTGCTTTTCTAAGAAGAAAATTAGAAAGAGGAAAAAGAATGTATTAATTCTTAAAACAAATTTTATTAAATATTAAAAAGTAGCAAATTGATCTATAAATATCGTATTTATAAAATGTTAAAAATTTTTCCAAACATTATGTTTCAAATTTTAACAATATTCATCATTTTGCTACTTTTCTGAAGATTTAGAAAAAATCCTTACTAATTTATTTAAAATTAATTGACAGCAAGTCCCATTCAGATTGAGTGCCAATTCTAATAGGTAAAATAGTCGTTCCAATTCCCGATGTTGTAAATACAGTTCTTTGATTATCTTTATACAAGCCACAATGAGCTTCTCTAGGTACTTCAGAAGGTATCCATATTGGACCTATAATTGGAAAACTAATTTGACCGCAATGAGTATGCCCAGAAACCACAAAGCCTCTTATTTTTGGGTTAAATGCGCCTGCGGGGTCGTGTGTAATTGTAATTTTCGGTTTGTTTTTACAAGTTTCTGGGAATTCTACATATTTAAATCTTTTAGTATAAAAATCACCTAAACCCCTTATACAAATATCGGTTGTTGATAAACTTAATATAGAGATTTCATTTTCTAATATATTAGCATTTTGTTTTTTGAATTCATTGATCCAATTAACAGGCTTAGACCAAGTCTCATAGTTTCCAAGTATAAAAACAGAAGGTTTATTGGGAACGCTCGTCAATATTTTTACTAATTTAGAGCGATGTTTGTTAAAATCTAAAACTTTTCTTGGGTTATTGGTATAGTCACCTACAAAAAGTAAAAGGTCTAATTCATATTTATTAACTTCACTTAAAACTTCGATTAATTCTGCGTAGCTATTATTATTTTTAGGTGTATGTGTATCTCCAATTACACCTAACTTCAAAGATATGGGTTGTTGATCTTTATTTAGAACTAAGTCTTCAATTTCTAATGAAACCTTGTTTACTCTTGTCTTAAGATTGCTAGAAATAATAAAGTAAAAAGATAATCCCATTAAGGATATGAATATAATAGAAAATATAATAATTCTTATCATTGGAAGTAAAAGAATGAACTCAGAGGTGAATATATCAAAATTTGTATCAAACTATTTTATGGATGTATTTTAAGTCGTCCTCCATTTCCAATTATTTTTTAACATTTTAAGATTCAAAAAAAAATAAAATTCCAAAAATTATTACCTATAATTTTTTACAAATTTCAAATGCTTTATCCAAAGTAGTAACTAAATTATTATTACTCCAGCTATTATGGGTAATATCAAAATAATCTGAAATTTTCATATCATCAGTGTCAATATACTGCATATAAATTGGATTTTTTCTCATTAATGTTTCTTTTAGACCTTCAATCGGCATCCAATTTAAATCAACAACTGCCACGTGCCCCAATAAAAAAGGTGAAGTGAATAATATTTTAGCAATTATTGCATCTCCCATAAACAAACTATCTACAAGAGTATTCTGCAAGTTCAATATATCTGGATGATGATTTGTTGTATAAACATAGGTCAGCAAATTACCATTTTCACAATTACCTTTTACTAATCTTATAATTAATTTGTCTCCATTGGTAATCATTCCATTTACTGAAATACGAATTTCTTTTTTATCATGACCATCTATAAACCATTCATTTTCTATATATTCTTCTTGACCAACAATTTCACTTCTAGTTGGAAATGATAAAAAGGATAAAAAAAGAATAAGGATAATTACGTTTATTTTCTTCATAAATATCTAGAGATATAAAATCTTCCGTTGTAAATCGCTCGACAGCAAACAAAATATATTGTCATAATATCTACTTATTTCAAATAAACTACTTTAATTAATAAATTTACTAAAATACTCATTTTATATGCAAATAAATAATGAAAAAATATTATTTTCTCCATCGGATTTAATTGATTTTATGGATTCATCATTTGTTTCTCATATGGAAAGACTAGTTTTAACAAATCCAGAATTTAAAAAATTTATTGATCCAGTTGATCCATTATTGAGTGCACTTCAAAGTAAAGGATATGCACACGAAGAGAATTTTCTAAAATCTCTCGAATTTCCAAATAATCAGATTTGTAAGATCAAAAAGACTAATAAAGAGCAAATGTTTTCAGAAACAAAGAAGGCTATGAGTGAAGGAAAAGAAATCATTTATCAGGCCTACCTAGCAAATGAACAATTTGCTGGAATAGCTGATTTTTTAAAAAAAATACCAGGTCCTTCAAGTTTAGGAAATTATCATTATGAGGTTTGGGATACAAAATTATCAAAAAAAATGAAACCTTATTTTGCAATTCAATTATCTTGCTATTCGGAGTTACTTCATGAAATACAAAAGAAATATCCTGAAAGGTTTTCAATTATTTTAGGAAATAATGAAAAGATTTCTCTCAAATTAAGTGATTACTATTCTTATTATACCGAGTTAAAGAATAATTTTTTTCAATTTCATAAAGACTGGAAACCTAATAATTTCCCAGATCCAGGTGATTTTTCTAATAATGGGAAATGGAGTAATTACGCTGAAAGTCTATTACAGGAAAAAAGACATCTAAGACTGGTTGCAAATATCACTAAAGGACAAATTAGAGCTTTAAAATCAAAAGGTATATCTACAATCGATGACTTGGCTGAAACACAAAAAATGTCGATCCCAAAAATTAATACATTTGTATTAGATCGTCTTAAATTACAAGCAAAGTTACAAATTGAATCTGAAAATAAAGATACACCACTTTATAAACTTATAAAAATTTCGAATAAGGAAGGTGAGGGATTAGATCAACTACCTAGCGGTTCTGCAGACGACATTTTCTTTGATATAGAAGGCTTTCCATTAATTGATGGTGGATTAGAGTATTTGTGGGGAGCATCTTATTATAATCAAAGCAAATCTTTAGACTTCATTGATTATTGGGCGCACGACCAAGAAGGAGAGAAGAACGCATTATCTAATTTTATTACTTTTGCTTTTAATAAGTGGAAGAAAAATCCAGCAATGCATATTTATCACTACGGAAACTATGAAATAGCCTCCATTAGAAGGTTAATGGGTCGGTATGGAGTATGTGAATATGAAGTTGACACTCTTTTACGTCATAACGTATTTGTTGATTTATATAAAATTATAAAAAATTCAATATTGATAGGAGAACCTGGATATTCAATTAAAAATGTTGAAAAGTTATACCGTGGAAAAAGAAAAACAGAAGTAAAAAGCGGAGGCGAATCCGTCATTATGTATGAAAATTGGAGAAGTAATCCCGACGGATCTGATTGGAAAAATTCTGAAATACTGAATACAATAAGGGAATATAATAAAGAAGATTGTATTTCAACTAAAGATTTAACGGAATGGTTAAGAGAAAGACAATCCGAGCTGAATATAGAATATTCTTTGAGTATAAATAGCGAAGAATTAGAAATAGAAGAAGAAATAACTGAGACTACACTATTTAGAGATCAGTTATTCAACACGGCATCAAAGATAAAAGAAGAAAATAAAATAATTAAAGAAACCTTATATAACTTAGCGTGGTTTCTTGAGTTCCATAATAGAGAGAATAAACCTAGTTGGTGGAGATTTTTTGATCGTCAAAGTTCAAATGAATACGAATTATATGACGATATGGATTGCTTAGTTGGCTTAAAAAGAACCCAAACAGCGCCATTTTTACCAACACCTAAATCCAGAAATCAAGTATATGAATATTCATTTGATAATACTCAACCATTTAAAGGATCGATGAAGAATAATTTTTATTTATTAGATCCAGAGCAAAAAAAAGTGACTGTTAAAGATTTTTTTAATAGTGAAGGGTTAATTCACTTATCATATAAATCAGAATTACCAGATAGAATTTCTCTTATTCCCAATGAATACTTAAGTCCGAAACCCATCCCCGATCAATTAAAAATAAATATTGAGAACATTATTAAAAATTCTTTTCCAAATTGTGCGATTATTGATTTTCTTTTTAGAAAACCACCTCGTTTTAAATCAGGAATAAGAGAAATTATAGTTAACAATTCTCTTAATAATGATGACTTTTTATCTGAAACTATAAAAGTAGCAAATGATCTTGATAGAAGTTATCTCTGTATTCAAGGACCGCCAGGAGCTGGAAAATCCTATACAGCAGTTAGAATAATAGGAGATTTAATAAATAAGGGTAAGAGAATTGGAATTTCTTCCAATAGTCATTCTGCAATTATAAACCTTATGACTGGTGTATCTGATTATCTTAATAAAAACAATATATTAGGTGATTTATATAAACAAGGTGGATCTAAAAATGAGGTCCTTTTTGAAAGAAAAAATGTTGAATATATTGGACGCGCAATAGACTGCCTCGATTTCTTTAATGAAGCAAGTTCTATTTTTGGTGGGACAGCTTGGTTTTTTTGTAATTCTGAATTTTCATCTATTGAAAATAAAGTAGTCCCATTAGATTTTTTATTTATTGACGAAGCAGGTCAAGTACCAGTAGCTAATTTAATCGCCATGAGCCACATCGCTGATAATTTGATTTTAATGGGTGACCAAATGCAACTAAGTAATCCTACACAGGGAACTCATCCAGATGAAAGCGGAAAGTCTATATTAGAATATCTTTTAGGTGACCAATCAACTATTCCACCAGATATTGGTATTTTTTTGCCCAAAACATTTAGAATGCATCCAGATTTATGCGGTATAATTTCAGAACAAGTATATGACAACCGACTTTTATCAGACGATAGCACTTTAAAAAATACATTAAGTAATGAATTGATTAATTTAGGATTAACTCCTGGTATTCACTATGTTCCCGTTTTTCATGAATCAAATATTCAAGGAAGTATTGAAGAAGTATTAGCGATAAAAAGTTATACAGAAAAACTAATAGGTTGTTCACTATGGAAAGGTAAGAACAATAAAACGCATGAAAAATTGGATTGGGATGATATTCTCATTGTTGCTCCATACAATCACCAAGTTAATTTATTAAAACAAAATCTAAATTATAATGCTAGAGTAGGGACAGTAGATATGTTTCAAGGACAAGAAGCACCAATTGTCATATTATCAATGTCTGTTTCTGATGCCAGCGAAAGTCCACGTGGGTGGGAATTCCTTTTTTCAAAAAATCGTTTGAACGTAGCAATTTCAAGGGCGCAAAGTGCTGCTATCATATTTGCATCTCCAAATCTAATTTCAACATCAGTTAATACTTTAAAACAAATGCAACTTATTAATTTTTATAGTAGAATTAAAGAAAATGGTAAGAATAGTACTATTATAAATTTTATTAATTGATAGTACCTCGTATCTTATTTACCTAACAATCTGTTTAAATCTTTTAAAATTTGATATGATATTATAAGAATCGAGCTTTTTTAAACATAATGAATAATTTTTTAAAATTTATTTTTGGTAAATTCTTTTGGATTAAATATTCTAATGACCTTTGTTACAAAGGTTCTTGGAAGCAAGGGCGTTTTAATGGTAAGGGTATTCTCAAATATAAAAATGGTAATGTATATGAGGGTTCTTTTAAAAATGGTGCAAAAAATGGCTTTGGTAGACTAATTTCTATCAAAGGTTATGAATATCATGGTAATTGGATTTGTGGTAAACAAACTGGCGAATGTCAGGTTTATTATAAAAATGGTGACATTTATTCTGGAAGTTTTTTAAATGGAATGAGGCAAGGATACGGTGAATTATTCACTAATGACAATTTTAGAAATTATAAAGGTTATTGGGATAAAAACACCATAAATGGAGAAGTATCAATTACTTCTGAAAATTGGTCTTTTAAGGGACATTATAATCATTTTAATCTTCATGCAGAAGGTCAATTAATTTATAAAGATCAGTCTTCTTATTTAGGTTCATTAATTGATTTCAAAAAAAAGGGTAATGGAACTTATTCTCTTGCTTCTGGTGAACAAATAAACGGATATTGGACCAATGATTACGACGTCATTAATGCTACTAAAAAAGATAAAAACGGATTTATCTGGAAGGGTGCTTTTAAAAATTTAAAACCAAATGGCTTAATCAAAGTAGAACTACCGAGTAGCCAGTCTTATGACGGAATTTGGTCTAATGGGGTGATGCAGAGAGCAGTTGGAGCATTTGGAATTAAATTAAGACCTCTTATAATCAATTAATTGCTAATTTGTCTTAATTTTTTCTTTTCTATTAAATAAATATGCTAATAAATAAATATGCTAAAACACTAAAAGGGTATTTCATCATCTTCTATTATTTGTGAACTATCAGAAATTTCATTATTTGTTTTTGTCTTAAAGTCTTCATTTATTATTTGAGTATTATTCTGATTAGATACTTCGGATCTACTATCTACTAAGACAAGTTGCCCCTTATAAGGTCGTAAGACAACTTCCGTACTGTAACGATCGTCTCCGTTGCTATCTTGCCATTTTCTGGTTTCAATCTGACCCTCGATATATACTTTTGATCCTTTATTTAAATATTTCTCAGCAATATTGACAATGGGTTCAGATAATATGGATACATTATGCCATTGTGTTCTTTCTTGTCTTTCACCAGAACTTTTATCTTTCCAATTTTCAGAGGTTGCTATTGGAAAATTGCACACCTTACCACCATTGGGAAAAGTTCGAATTTCTGGCTCTTTTCCTAGATTACCAAGTATTATTACTTTATTAATGCTTCCAGCCATAATATCATGTTCATATTCATAAAGTAATATCCTATCTTTATATTTCAGGATATGTAAAATTAAATTTTTAATTAATTTTTTAACATATAAAATATAAATATTTAGTTATTTACTGTAAAAAGTACAAAATAACCTTATATCTATAAGGTAAAAGAAGTAATATATTTAATCTTAAATTCTTAATAATAGTGTCATAGAATGAAGGTAATTTTATATTTTTTATTAATTTTTGTCCCCAATATACTTTTGGCTAGTTCTAAAGGAACTTTAGAGAGTTTAATACTTACTTGGGAAATTTCAAAAAAAGGTTGTGAAAGTGATATAAATTCTAGTGAAAAAGTGATGAATTGCAAAACTAATGAGCAAATTGCTTTAGCCTTAGAAGAAATAGGTTTCTGTCTAGGTGCAAACCAACTTAAGATCTATGATTTATATTATGATCCAAAATTTAAAGAGCAATATGACATATTTGAAGTAATTGTTAAAAATAAATGGATACCTTGTATTTATGATTTTTTAATTGAAGATGTAAGTAAATCTGTAAAATTTGATGAAGATAAAAACATTTATATCAAGTGGTTATATCCAAATGTTAATGGTTCGTTTGATATTGATGTCAATAAAATCATCTATAGAGAATTAATTGTCGATCAAATGTGTAGAGGTTCTACTGAACCCGAATTGACTTATGCTGGATGTGCCGTCAGAGAAGAAATTACGCAGATTATGGAAGATTATGGTATATGTAGAGGAGATCATAATAACCCTCCACATTTAGACGATGTAGGAGGACCAATTATCTGGATATTCCGACATAAATGGATACCTTGTTTATATTCAGATTTAACAGGAGAAAGTTTGGTACGTGTCAATGACCAATCTGCATTCAATTTAGAAAATCTTGTTAATAAAAATGGTCTATTATTTGAAGTTGATACCTTATATCCCTTTACTGGTTTTGTAATTGATATAGAAGAAAATTCTAATGGCTGGATTGTTAAAGGTCAAAAAAGTGGGTTATGGCATTTCTTTGACGATAATGATGAATTAATTAAATCAGAACATTATGAAGAAGGGTCACTAGTCAAAGAAACCAACCTAATCATGTATGAAATGTTTGAAGCAGCAAAATTGAATTTTCCTGATCAATGTGAATGGGAGCGTAATCAAGGAAGATTTCATTCAATCTCATTCAAAAAGGCTGAATTTTATGCCATTGCTTGTTTATCGGGTACTTATAATTACACCTTTGTATATTTAGAAAGAAAAAGTGATGGCACTTATAAACCATTAAGTTTTTCATATCCTGTCTTTCATTATGAATATAAAGAAGACGGAGATATTAAAAATTCAAAATTAGTAGGGATGAAGTCTGAAGTTATGCTCTGTAATCCGACTTATAATCAAGATCAACTTACTATTAGTACAAAGTGTAAGGGAAGAGGAATAGGAGACGTTGCCAGTTATGGGTTATGGCAATTAATTCAGAATGAAGATGCATGGGGTATTCATAATCAATTTATGCTTTTATCGTTTAAAGATGACTTAACATATGATGGAAAAATTAATCCAGTTGAAATGATTAATTTTTCAAACTCAAAATAATTTGTATAATTAAGATATTTTATATCTATTTCTATATTAAATAATATATAATGAAAAATTTTAGAAATTCGTTTTTGATATCAATTTTACTTCTATTTGTATCTTTCGCTTATTCTTGGGCTCAATTGCAAGTAGACAGTGTTAGTCGTGAAGAATTAAAAAAAGTTATTAACCTTATACAAAATAAAGGTCTCGACGATGGCATGTGTGAATGGAGGGGATTGGATAGTGATACTTTTTTACCTGAAAATAAAAAAATTATTTTAGATAAGTATACCTCAATTTATCAAATTCACTGTTATCCAGGCGCTTCATTTGCAACATATAAATTCTTTACTTTTATTGAGATAGAAGATGAAATTCATCCAAAGTATAGTGTCCAGCTAATAGAATTTCCTTATCCAATAGTTTCTGGTGAAGGAAGTGATACTCTTCGAGGCATTGGGATAACAGACCATTTATCTAATGCTTGGTTTGTTTCACAAACAAATGAACTACACTCATCTTCTGGATATAGAGCTGGTTTTATTTCTACTGGAGTTACATATAAATTGAAATTCACCCCTAATAAAAATTTTCTACCTAAATTTGTATTAAAAGAATTTGATGTAGATTCTATTCCTGATTTAACAACATTTAATAATTATGAATTTCGTTTCTTTCCTAAAAATAAAATTTTAAATCAAGATCCACAACCAATTGAAAATTTGGATAAGTTTGGTCTTTGGGATATGACACTTGAACTCATTAACTATGAAAAAAAAAATGGCTGCAAAAGGCCCTTTAATGAGAGTATAAAATCTACCTTAGGATTTGTTGATAATCCTATAAGTTATGAATTAATTGATGTCCGACAAACCTTCGCTCAAGTTATAGATTATAGTAAATTTCGTTGTATTAATGGCTATAACGATTATTCAGGGACTGAGGGAAATTCTTTGAAACTTGTAGTTTTTGATAATGATGTAAATCAAGAAAAATTATTTGATTTTGGTTTAGTAAGGTCATGGAATTTTCAAAGATATAAACAAGAAATACCTCTTTTAATTCTAAGTTTAAATGGACTTTCATGTAATAAATCTAGTTATAGAAATTGTTTTGTTTCTTTAGTTTATCAAGAGGGTGAATTTGTTAGTTTATTAGATAATTATTAATAAAAAAATTTGAAATAAAAATGAATTAACCGTTATTTAAAAAATAAATAATTAAGTAATTAATTGAATCAAAAATGTTTAAATTTGAAATAATTCATTTACGTTAATTAACATAATGAGAGGTATTTATGACAATATTAAAGGCAGTAGCTATTTCGATATCCGCATTAAACGCTCATGTTATTGATAATCTTAAATGTACACATCCTTTTACTAGTATACCAACCATTATTGCTTTAGAAGCAAATGATCTTATTGGAAGAGAAAAAATGACGATAAAGGACGGTGTCATTTATTTTGAAATAAAAGGAGATTGGAATTTAGGTACGCTACCTGTAAAAGCAATGCATCTTAGATTTACTGATGATTTTCACAAAGAATTATTACCTGAGCTTTTTAATCCTGACACAGTTGGAACTCTTCCTCCTCAGAGGTATGAATTTATTTTAGAAGCAACTGTGGAAGAAGTGAAAAACTGGTACGAACAAACCTTAGAGATTGAATATATAAAACCGTCTGAACAAACTATTGATGATGTTGTACGGCCTATTTATATTTTTGATCATACTAAATACTATAAAAAAAAATGGCCTGAAGTTGAGGCAATTACTTCATTAGCTTGTACACCTATTTATTGATTTTCAACAATTTAATTGATATCCACTAGTGGATTTTTATATTTTCATTTTATTGAGTTAAACGAGATGACTCGTTTAAATTTATACAAAGTATTTCATAATTAAGAATAAACATTATGTTTCAATAATTTTTTACCAATTTTACTTCTGGTAAAGTTTTTGGATTTGATAAAGATGAATGTTTCTACACAATCATCACAAATAAATGCCTCTAATCCTGCATGTAAAATAATATTATCTTTTTTTAATACTTTGTTTTGTTTCAAACAAAAGCCACAATATGGTTCATCATTTCTCATTGATTTCATTTACAATATTTTTTTTTATTTCTTTATTATTTGATAATTTTTTTTAACAACTTTTGCTGAATTTGCAAACATTTTAATTTCAAAGTATTTCACTTTTTTTCCTCATAATGATATTAAAATGTTATGTATAAATTTTTTTCAAATCTCTGGTTTTTTTTCTTTAGATGTTGCGTATATGGATTGTTTAATAGTGTATTTACATCAGAGGGATTTTACGCTTTTAATATTTTGGAAGACTTTCTTGGTAAAGTAGGTTTAGAAAATGATTTATGGTCAGAGTATAGTCTTCTCGTTATATTATTTGGATCAGATTACTATTTAACTTTTTTCTATTTTGATCCATCCAAAAGATTTGATCTAGCACAAAAACATTGTGAAAATCAGAACTATGGAAAAGTCTATAACTTAATTTTACCCTTGGCAAAAGCTGGCTATTCAGATGCACAATGCCTTTTAGGTATACTTTATCAAGAAGGGCAAGGAGTTTCACAAAATAAAAATAAAGCCTTCGAACTATTCTTGAAAAGTGCTAACCAAGAAGACCCTGACGGTCAATATAATTTAGCTCAGGCATATGAACTTGGCTGTGGTGTTCCTATAAATGTTAAAGAAAGTTTAAAATTTTATAAGCTTTCTGCTGAAAATGGAAATAAATTCGCTCAAGACAAATTAGGTGTCCTTTATCTTAATGGTACTTACGGCATAGAAAAAGATTATGGACAAGCTCTACAGTATATCAGACTGTCTGCAGAACAGGGTTGGTCTAATGCTCAATATAATCTTGGTCGATTATATCTTTCTGGTATGGGTGTTTTAGAAAATTTTGATGAAGCAGTTAAATGGTTTAAACTTTCCGCTGAACAAGATAATCCTGAAGCAAAATGTTTTTTAGCCTATATGCATATCGAACAAAGTAATGTACTAAAAGATAATGAAGAGGTTATAGATTTTCTAAAATTTGCAGCTATTGAGAAAGTTGAACCAGCAAGTTTTATGTTAGGACTTTTATATGAAGAAGGTGATTTAGTAGATAAAGATGATACTGAATCTATAAAATGGTATACGCTTGCTTCTGATCAAGGATATGAAGATGCTAATATAAACCTTGCATATAAATATTTTGTTGGTGATGGAGTTAAAAAAGATCACAAAAAGGCTATAAAATTGCTAGAAGTAATTGCAAATGAAGGTAATGAAATTGCAAAAAATAATTTAGAAATTTTTAAAGAGAATAAACTTCCTGAATCCTATGAGAAAGCACTAGACAAACAAAAAGAAGCAAAAAAAATATATAAAGAATTCAAAATTGAAGAAAATAAAGGAGAGCTCTCTAACATTATTAATTTCCCAAAAATTAAGAAATAATATTTGAAACCCTAATTAACCTGAAGTTACTTAGGACATAAGTTAGTTAATGTAACTTAATGATTTTATGCCAAATATTCACTTAATTTTGTGAAAGAATTTGCAAAGATGATCGCGAATAGAAATTTAGATAGTATTATATTACTAAGTTGGGGAATGTTACGCTCTATTTGAATTATTATAAAATGATTTCAATTATATAATGAAAAGATAAAGTGAGGGTTATTCAGTGCATAAAATTGAAATGGGTGTTTCAAATCAAGATTTTCAAGAATGTTGGATGGTTGCTGGCAGTTTCATTAATAAATGCGCTAAAACATATAAAAAATCAGAATTAGAAGGTTTTTTTTCTTGGTTAAGGGCTCATTTGTCACCTCCTTTGATAGAGCATTTATCCTTTCGTTTTGGTAATAAAATATATTTTATTCAAATTTATGATATTGATTATAACTTAAAAACTCCAAACGATAATGTCGAAGGCTTAGTTAGATTTTCAAAAAGATGTAGTGCAATCCCTTGTCTTTTACCTATGAAAAGAGATCAAAAAAAAATATGGTCACCAGTTGGTAAGGGGTGGTGTTTAATCAGTGCAATAGATGGTTCTCAAATTGACCCAATAAAATTATTAACGAATGAAAAAATTGAAATGTCAGATTGGGAAGTTCATGATACATGTGTTACCCTTATTAAGGATAAATTATATAATCAAGGGAATGAAATTTTATCTTGGCAAAGTAATCCAGATGTATTCCCATCTCTTTGGTATTGTGATGAAGAAGGTCCAAAGTATGTAATAGTAGGTTCGGGTAGATATCCAAAAACTGAAATATTGAAACCAAAAAATTTAGAGGATATCAAGGAAGAAGCTTCAAAAATGAGCCCTAAAGGTTTCTATTGCTACGTTATATTACGTAATCTGAGGAATAATAAACCAAATAAATTGTTGTTCTATTTAAACCAAATTTTTGGAATAAAATTAAAAGAAAAGATTTTTCCATTAATAAGAGGTGAGAAAATGAATCTCAGAATGAGTGAAATGTTGCCTTTATATAAAACCTATCATTGATATTTCCTTTGTAATCTATTTCTCTATGCTCTAAAATTAATTAGTATTATGTTTTTTAATTATCTAACGTGAAGATTTAGGTGGAATAAATGTGGGAAAAGAGAGTAGGGCTAAGAGATTATTGATTTAAGATCAAAGACTTATCATTCAATTAGAATCCCATCAATTCTATTACTTTTTAATCCTTATATTGGATGGTGCAAAGATCAGGAAAATATAAATATAGATGGTATGTCTATTTCAGAAAGAGCAAAGATACTTCTAAAAAAAGAGCAAAAATATTGGTGTAATCCGATATCAGAAGGCGTTAATACTTTCAGTTTTGAAAGTAATCCTGTCACCTCAATTATTTTAGGCTTGGATGGAGAAGAAGCAGAGGTCATTGAATATAATAAATTTAAATGTAAAGTCGGTTGGGGTCGTTCTGGAGGTGGAAGCGGAGGTTATCCAATTGTTTTAGTCATAGAAGATGTAGTTTATGATCTTGATCTGGTAAGAGGTGGATGGGAATTAATGAATTTTAATAAAAATTTTCCATTTCTTTTATTATCTAGGCATGGATCGTTATGTGATCTTTCAGGATCTCATGCCTGTCTGCAAGCTTTTGTTTATCATAACAAAGTTTTATCGACACCAACGGACTGGTTGTGTACTGTTAGAGGAAATGTAGGATGTGGAAAAAAACCTACGGAAGGTATAGAAATTTTAAAAAGTAGAAATTGAATAATACAAAATAGGTTTTTTTTAATGGGTATAGTTAAAGAAAAATCAATTTTTCAAAAATTGAAAAGAGAATTTTTTGAAATTTCTAAAGAGTTGGAAGAGAATGGTTCTTCAATTGATCTCTTAATAAGAAGAACAAATCTTAATACAGATATTGTTTTACTTGGTGTAGGAACAAAAGCGAAATCTAAGCTTAATAAAGATTTAGGAAATTTATATCGCAAAATATATGATGGAATAGAAATAAAGACTCTAGAAAAAGCAGTATCTTTTGGGAATTGTACAGCTGCCTGGATACTAGCAAAAAAAATGAGAGATGAAGGTAAAGTAACTAAGGCAAATTCTAAGAAGTATCGATTATTTTTAGAAAATGGTTCATTTGATACTGAAATACTACAAATTGGTTCAAAGTTTATGGACGTAGGTTATGATTACTTGAATCCAGAAAGCATAGGTGATCAGGATTTGCATAAAGCGATTTACTGGCTTAGCAGAGCTATTGATGATGGAGATACTGCTGGAGGATGGGCAAGACATTATTTAGGAGTTGCATATTCATGGCTTGCTAATTCTATTGAATCTAAATCAGATGCAAAAAGTAAAAAAACTTTCAATGCATATGCTGAGCAAGCAGTGTTTAACTTTGAAGTAGCTGCAAGAGCTGATAATGATGAAGCTTTGCGGAATTTGGGGAATATTTATAATCTTGGTGAATTTGTTAAAAAGGATACAAAGAAGGCTCTTCAAAAATGGCGGGAAGCTAGTAAATTAGGCAATAAAGCTGCAACTGAAATAGTAGCTGAGTGCTACTATTATGGTGATGGCACTCGCACAAATAAAACAAAAGCACTACAATATTATTTATTATTAGGAGAAGAATATACTTATGAAGTTCTTGTTAAGCTCGCACGTTATTATATCGAAGGTCATAGGTTACTCAAGAAGGGAAAAACTTACGGTATAAAGTTATTAGAAAGAGCCGTAAAAGAGGACTTTGGAGAAGCTCAAGAATTACTTGCAAATGAATATTATGATGACTATTACAGTAACAACAAAAAAAGAAAAGAAATCATAAAAAAAGCATTTGATCTTTATAAAAAAGCAGCAAAAAATAAAGACGACCCCAGAATATTTGCGGCTCTAAAATTAGGTCAATTTTACTTATTCGGATTGGGTATAAATAAAAACTCAAAACAAGCTGAATTTTGGTTTAGAAAAGTTATAGAAGCAGATACGATAGAAAACTATCGTATGCAAGCTGTTGTCTACCTAGAAGATTATTTAGGTATCAAGCTTTAAAGATAAACGGTAAAATATTTTGGTTACTTATTCAATAATTTATAATGTTCAAATAAATAAATTAAAAATTAGTAATTTAAGAAATTTTTAAAATGGTAAAACCTGGAAGGGTGAGCATGAAAGAAATTTCTGTTTATCTAGGACATAAGTAAGTAGTTGTAACAGAGAGGGTTTATGCGAAATTTAAACCAACCTTCATGAAAGAATCTTCATCTGTTATGGCTGATGCTACCAATTTCTGAGATCGGAATGTGATTATGTTTCCAAAAGACTATTTTTCTTTTGTAAGTCATTGATTTTAAAGGATAAACGATGGTACGCCCTAGGGTAGCGTTTATGTAATGATTTCAATGACTTAGACGAGATGACTCGCCCCATTTGTTTCAAAGTGTTTAGATATTTCAGCTCATTTTTCTTAAAGGCTTGGATTCAATTATATTTACAAACATAATTATTTTAGAAAATACACGATTCGTAATATTTTACCTTTGCGAAGGTAATTAAGGAGTTTTTATGGTTAATTCAGATAGCAGTACAGTAAACCAAAAACTTGATACTTCAAATGAACTTCAAAATCACTTAAAATGGTTAGATACATTTACTCCAGCAGCTTTAGGTGTGTTGTCTACCGCATCTGGTATATACACTTACTTAGGAGTTTCAACACTTTTGGATAACACTGGTATACTAAGTGTAGTTGCGGCAGTTGCCTATTCAACTGCAGTATCAGTTGGTATTTTTGTATTTTGGAGTTACTTATTAAGACTTCTTCCTTCTATGTCTACAACGAAAGGCTATTTAGGTTTATCGTTAGCAGGAGTAATCGGTAGTTGTGCGATTATTGCAATGTCAAGTTGGCTTAATGCTACTGCTCTAGCTGGTTCAGCTGCTGTTGAGCAACACCTCGGTAAAACAATAATGGAGTATCAAAAGGGGTTAGAAAGAGCACATAAGATAGCAATAAGTGCTCAAAGTCTTAAAGAAGAAGTCAAAAGATCGGCAAGAACTTTTGAGGATTTAGCTGAGCAAGAGAAAGATGGTGATCTTTCTGGCAGGGGTGGGGAAGGCTCGATTTATGCAGTTCTTCTTCAGAAAAGAGATGAGCTTGAAGAAATACAGAAAACGATAGAAGAAAACGACCAGAAAATTCGAAATTATTTCAAAGATGGAACAGAGCTTATAACTAAGATGCAAACTTTTAAATCTGGTTCAGGACCAATAGATTTAAGGTCATTAAAATTTTCAGAGGCTTCGATCGAATTATCTGGAATCATTAATGGGTTACTTCAATCCTCTCAAGCGGCTATGGTTTTTCGAGCTATGGATGACTTGGAAAGTTTTATTATACCAGATTTAGATGGAACTGGTGATTTTAAAGAGACTCAGGCTGATTTGATTGAAGATGTGAAGGAAAAAATTTCTAATAGAGCAAAAGTTTTAAGAGAAGCAGCTCGAGAAATTATGGAAATGGATAAACCGAAGGATACAGTTTATACCTCAATATCAAGTGCAGATGCTGTAATTATTTATGCAGAAAATTTTTATCCCCAATGGGCTGGAGCAATTGCCATCGATCTTCTTCCTGCAATTTTAGTATTCATTTTAGCAATCACCCAATCCGTTATTCGTGGGGGAAGAGAAGGATCTTTTGTTGAAGATCGTATGACTGTTTCTGAACTTAAGATTGCAATGCGAGCTTTAAAAGATGTAGAAAAGCACAAGGATTAGAATGATTTCCTTTTTTAATGATATAATTACCATGTGTTAATTTGAATAGATGTTTATGACTTCATTCTTTGATAAATTGCCTACTGTGAGGCAAGTAATATATGGAGTTTTATGGATACAAATTGGAATAGCGATTATAACTTTCATAGCTAGTCAACAGACGTTCTTCAATAATAAATATGATCCAAATTACTTAGTTGATGAAATAGAGGTACTTCCTTCAGAAAAGCAAGTAAGAAAAATAACAAAAAAAAGAATTCCAGGTTTAAAAACAAGTCAGGATTATCTTCCTAATATTGAACTTCCAACCACTTTGAGTGACAGGCTAAATTTTAGAATTGTTTCTGTAGATTCATATGATCGTGGAGTGCTTGCGAGTGGCCAGATAGAACTTGGAGATACAAAAAGATTTGTAAATTTTCTTAGAGAGGATGGAGTTGGTAACATTTCTTTCATTGCATTTCATAGTCCAGGTGGAAATGTACAAGAAGCTATACTAATTGGTCAGGAAATTAGAGATAGAGGCTTAGATACAATGCTTTCAAGTAACGCTTTTTGTTATAGTGCTTGTCCTTACATGATGGCTGGTGGAGTAGAAAGGATTTTCAGTAGACATTCACTTCTTGGAGTTCATCAGCATTATTATTCAGATAAATTATATATCCCTATCTTTCTAGCTGTAACTGATATTCAGAATGGTCAAGCCGATACATTCCGACATCTTAAAGAAATGGGTATTAACACTGATATTATGGAGTATATCCTGTCAACACCTCCAAAAGAACTTTTTATTCTAAGTTTGTCTGATCTTGAATTTTTTAATTTTGCAACTGAAATAGTTTACTAAGTATTTGTTAGGATTTATTTTTTTAATCTAATTGAGCTTAACAATGTTTTCTAAATAAATGCCGACATACTGATATATAGCATATTTTTATAATTTCATCATTCAGGAGCAGTAAAAATGGTTAAATCTGGTAGGGTAAGCATGAAAGAAATTTCTGTTTACTTAGGATATAAGTCAGTTAATGTAACTGAAAGAGTCTATGCGAAATATTCCCCTAATTTTATGAAAGAATCTGCTAATGTAATGGGGGATTTTATTTCTTGAAACAGTTGCAAATAGCATTATCTGAGAAATGACGTAAGTTTATTTAACTCAGTAATTGATTTTAATAATAAAAGATTTTTTTTTACAATTAATACGCTAAATCGTTTTATTTTCAATATATAAAACCTATCATTGATATTTGCTTTGTAATCTATTTCTCTATGCTTTAAAGTTAATAAATATTATGTTTTTTAATTATCTAACGTGAAACTTTAGGTGGAAAAAATGTGGGAAAAGTGAGTAGGGCTAAGAGATTAGTGATTAAAAAACAATAACTTATCATTAATTTAGAATCCCACCTCCTCCGCCATGTTATAATAGACCAATAAAATATACATAGTTTTTTGTATTTTGAGTTTTTTACCCCCACTTTTTACCCCCAAAAAAATATTGCTAGAGACATTTGTTTAGGGTGCTTTTTCTTTATTTAAAAAGAAAGCTTGATTATGATGGATAAAGGGTAGGGTGACCCATACCCTGTTTACCCACCCACTTTAGTATTTGGGACTTCTGTTGTTATCTATTAATATGAATTAAGATGAGGGAATTTGTAATCAGTGGGTCGGGAGCTCGAGTCTCTCTGGAGGTACTATTACCCCAATAAAATAAGGGTATGAAAGAATCGTGTGGGAGTAAAAATGGGCTACACGAAACACTCCCAGCAAAATAGGAGTAAAGTGGGAGTAAAAGTTACTTTCTTTATATAATCCCAAGGTAGTCATTACATTACACATGCTGATATGTTTTTCGCACTCACATGTGCGTATCTTAGGGTTGTTTCTATTCTCGAGTGACATATAGAATTTTTGATAACTTTTATAAATTAGTATTAAAGTTTATTAATTGTTTATTATAAATTTTCTGTATATATTAAAATCTTTTAAAATGCTTAGTATATACTTTTTATTATGCGTGTTTTCTTATTCAATCTGGTAACAAGTAATATTCTATTTTGGTTGTCACTTTATAGTTGGAAAATTATTTACAATTTTTCTGATTTTGCAATACTTACACTTTTCCCATTATTTATATTTATTTCTTGGGGTTCTTTTTGGTATAATTCAAAAACTTTTTTAGCCAGAAGAGCAGTTGTTGTGAAACCTGATTCAAAATTCTTTCCATGGTTAAGGGGAAGAATAAGAGCAATTTTAATAGCATTTTTTGTTTCAACTTTTTCTATAACTATTCTTGCCTGGCAGGCTTTAACATTAGATTTAAAATCATTTTATGTATTAGTTCTTCAGTCACTTTTTGTAAGTGTTTTTCTACAGATTGTTATTAAGATATTTACAAATCATTTTTACAGGCCATTTCCAGAAAAACTTGGAATTTTAATACTGATAATTTTTTCTATTGTTATTTTTTTCCCTATATTGTCTTGGGTTACATTTAATTTTGTAGATTATCCTTCTGAATTTCAGTATTTAAAATTTAAAGAAATAATACTGTTTTATACTGAACAAAATCTACCAGCTAGGAGAGGTTCAATTTCAGAAATATTAGCCATTTTTTATTCGATTGATGCAGTTTTACTTTGGTTAATAGCTCAGAATTCTAGTTCATGGTGGGCATGGTGGGCGCCTTATGCTTTTAGTATCAAAGCTGGTTTAATTACGCTTGTATTTGCGCAAAGTATTGCAATTTTAAATATCTTTATTCTGAAATATATAGAAAATTTTTCAGATTTTACGCAAAAGGATAGTTAAATTGTCTAAATCACCAAAATATACAGGAGGCCCAATAGTAAAGACAGGACCTACTTCTGGTAGAAATCGATCGAGAACTCAAGATGGAAAATGGAAAAGAAAAAGGAGTGATACTGGGGTAGATAGAACCAAAAATAATCTTGAAAATAAATATAAAAGAAAAACTGCTTCAAATTTTTTTTGGGGTACAATTATAATTTTGTTGGTAATAAGTATAGGTGGAAATTTTAAAAACCTATTAAAAACCTCAAAAACATTAATTAAAAATGATGAACTACAGGAATTTTCAAATTTTAAAGAAGTTCCAGTAGAGAATGAAATAAAATTAACTAGGTTGGAGGATATCATTAAAGAAGCGGCTAAAAAAGCTAGTGATGAATTATTCTTACAACTTGATAAGTCAATGGATAAAGTTTATGCCCCTGTATATTCTGCAATTCCCCATTATGCATCTTTTCACTATTCTGTTTTAGGAGAGTATACTGAACTCTCAGCGGTTTTACTTGAGAAATCAAGCAGTGCCATTGAACAAAAATTATTTTCTGGATTTAATCAAAGATTTAAAGAGCATATTTTACCTTTAGAATTAATTTTTATTCAGGAATTTAATAAAAACCTTCGTTCATCTGTTCAACAAGAAATTATAAAGCTAAATCCTGATTTACCTCTTGGTAAAATCTCTAAGTCAATTTTAACTGATACTTCCGATAGAGTGAAAAAATTTAAGACAATTACATCTGCAGTGAGCTTAACAGTTGCAAGTGGTGCTTTAAAAACATTAACCCAAGTATTAGCAAAAAAAATTGCAGCTAAGGTAGCAGTCAAAGTCACTTCAAAAGGAGTAGTAAAGGGTGGTGGAATATTAGCAGGTATTGGGGTTGGAACAGCTGCATGTGCTCCTGCAGGTCCTTTTGCGCCATTATGCGGAATTGCTGGGGGAGTTGTTGCTTGGATAGGAACAGATGCAGTTATTATAAATATAGATGAGTATTTTAATAGAGAGGATTTCGAAAAAGATTTGGTACTCCTTATCAACGAAGATAAAAAAACTCGTTTAAATTTAATAAAAAACGCCATAATCAAAAAAACTAAAGAAATTGAAAAGTTAGCGGAAGAGTTGCCTGAAAGTTTTAGATTAAAAGATTTAACTAAATAGCACTTTAGAATAAGGACTGTTATGCCACCTGATTTCAAAAATGACCCCCAAGCATTTGAGAGCATTTAGTAACAACTATAAGATAAGGCTTACATTTAAGGCTGTTATGGTCACTTGACCATTATTGCAAGTAGCTAAGTGACAACTGATTTGTAATCAGTGGGTCGGGAGTTCGAGTCTCTCTGGAGGCACCACTATATAAGGGACTTTGAAAGATAGGTTTAATTTAATAACTCTTGTGGGTTCCAAATGGGTTCCAAAAAAATATTATTTTCGACTACCAAAAGTTTTGAGTGCTTTGACAAACTGAGCATTTATAGTAGGGGCCTCTAGCACCTCTAATAAAAATTGTTCTGGAATTACAGTTATCTTTTATACAGCTGGGATTTTCAGGTTTTGTAATAAAAGATGAATCTTTTTTAATTATTTTTTTATTTGCCTTCATTTGCCCTAATTTTTCTAAATTCTTTTATTATTTCTGGTTCTTCTGAACGGGTCCTGATTAAGCATACTTGGCCACATCGAATTGTTTGAAAAAACATACCTGTTTTCCAATTATATATCTTAACTATAAATTCAGGTGGAAGTAACCACTCCCCATCTCTTTTACCTATAAAGTTTGGCTTATTACCTTCTAAATTTGAACTGTACCAATTATCACTGCAAATCCAATCGTCAAAGGATTTTATTGTACAATTTTTAATTTCTGACAGTAAAGTTTCCTTACCCTTATCGGGAATTATTTTTTCAACTTCTAAAAATGCTTTATTTAACTCTGGATTATTTTTTTTATTATAAAGCTTTAAAATTTTTTTACATTTTTTTTCTTCTGCAGATTTTAAGTTTGAATTTGTGTGCAGAGAACAATCCAAAAATTGAGACCTTAATTCTTCTTCAGAGGGTTTAAAAAAAGAGGAAAAATAATCCCACACTATTTCATTTATATCTTTAATTCTCTTTTTTTCCAATGGTGCTATTGGAGATACAATTTTCTGAACTACTCTTTGATTAGAAATATCTAAAGTAAACTCTATAATATTTATCTTTCTTATCCAGCCAGTTTCTAAATCCAGATTTTCTTCAAAATATAAACGCTGGTTCTTTTCATCACTAAATAAATTCCATTCCCATATAATCCAAATTATAATCCCTAGGATACTTAATACTGATAATAAAAGGGTGATAAGACCAAAAAATAAGTCAAAACTATCCATAGTTTCATCTTTGTATTTATTCATGTATACCCATCACTGTTATAATCTTTTTTTAAGACTGTTATTTTTTCATCAATTTATAAAGTGGCATATTTAAATTTTATTTCCTTCCAAAAATAATTTTCTTACACTATCTAATTCAGAATTATATTCTGTAACTGAAATTTGTTCACATTGACGTATTGACTGGTCTTCAAGTTGGGTTCCAACATACTTTTTAAATTCTCGTTGTAAATTTTTTCTATTATAAGAAATAACTTCTTTACCATTTTCCAATTCTTTTTCTGTGATGTAATAATCTCGCGTTATTTTTACATCTTTGGGCTGCCATTCAAACCCATAACTTTCTTTCCAATCACTAAAATTATCGCTAGCTATTACCGATTTTGGGATAAGTTCAACTAATTTCAAAATTTCTTTACTTTTTCTTGTGCCCCTAAATGAAATGATTTTCTCTTGGTGATATTTTGAGAGATCAACAATGTTAGGACCACATTTAATAGCAATTAAAATAATAAGTTCATTATTCCAGGTTTTATATTTATCATAAGCAAAAAAACCACCAATTAGCAGTAATGTAGATACAAAACCGATTATTCCAAGACGTATAACCCAACGTAGTATCCATCTTATTGTATCTATTATCAGATTATCTGGTATTTCTTTTTTTGACATTTTTCTTTAACGATAAATCTTTTTAAAAAATTAGGTATCATTATTTTTGATGACTAGAAACTTTTAATTTTTTCATTTTTAGTGCAAACTTTAAATATGTCTAATGCATTAGTTACTATTTTTTTATTTCTAAATTTATCTCTGAATGTTTTATTTGCATCTGAAAAAGACTATGGGAAGCTCACAGAAATATCTCTTCAGGAAGGGTTAACCAAATTTCAAAAAGAAGCAGTTAGTAGTAGTGGCTTCATAGAAAATTTGAAGGCTCATACAGATAAGTCTTTTGCTCCTTACAATTTTAAGTTTCGATCAGCCTCAGTTGATTTAAATAATGATGGTTTTGATGAAGTTTTTGTTTCAGTTCAAAATTTAGGGTGGTGTGGTTCTGGTGGTTGTAGCATTGATATTCTAATTAATGATTTAGAGTGGATCGAAGCAGGGACATTTAGACCTGAATACTTATACGTATCAGATCAAACAAAATATGGATTAAGAGTAATTTATTATGAAACCAACTGTCGTTCGGATATTGATGAAACGATCTGTGACCTTTACAGGATGGAACCTTCTAGTTCCAATTCTTATGTGGGTGGACAAACTTTTTTAGTCGCAAAAGATAATAATGCAATCTTTCAATATGGAAATCTTACTGAAATTATCCTTGAAAATGGTCTTGATAAAAAACAAGCAAGAGAGGTGGCAATTGGCTTAGAGGAACAGCTAACAGAGTTATTTAATTATTGGCTTACAGAAAGCCATTTTATCAACGGATCAGGTCCAAATATAGATTTTAAAGTTGATTTTTCTGCAGCATCTGTTGATCTGGATAATGATAATAATGACGATTTACTTGTAAGAGTAGAGCATTCACTTGTATGTGGGGTAGGTGATTGTGATAAGATCGATATACTACTGAGTGGTGATATTACTGGGATTAAAGCGGGTATTCTAGGTGGAAGTAAGCATTATGTATCTGATAAAACAAAGCATGGTTTGAGATACCTTTTCTTTGAAATGGATTGCCATACCAATATTGATGATGAAGATATTTGTGACTTTTATATGCTAGAACCAACAAGTTCTGAAAAATACTCGGGAGCTATCTTAGTCCAGAAAGGAAGAAAAGTTGAATAAAATTATGAACCAGCTCAAAGATGGCGAAAAGCATGGGTATTGGGAAGAGTGCCATGAGGACGGTTCTCTATCTAGTAAAGGAAACTATATAGATGGAATACCAGATGGACTTGCCGAAACTTTTTATTCCAATGGTCAATTAAAAAACAGATGCCATTTTAAAAATGGTAAGATTGATGGGTTATATGAAGAATACTTTGAAGATGGTCAGTTAAAGAAAAAAATATACATGAAGAATGACAAGTTTGATGGATCAAGCGAAACTTATTTTCCTAATGGAAATTTATGGCAATCCTCCAATCATAAAGATGAAAAAATGCATGGTCTTCAGATTGAAAATTATGAAGACGGTTCATTGAAATTTAGACATAACTATGTTGATGGTGAATTTGAAGGATTACAAGATGCTTATTACCAAAACGGACAATTATGGTTTAAATTTAATGTATATAATGGGAAAAAGCACGGTACACTAGAAAAATATAATGAAGATGGATCAGTTATTAAAATTGAAAAGTATGAGAATGGTGTTTTGGTTTAAACAAAGTTATAAAAATATTTATGTCAGAATTTATACAATTTTTTTGATTGTTATTATTTCTTTTTCATTCCTATCAAAGGAAGCATTTGCAAATATGGTAGGATATGACTGTAGGTATGGAACTCCAAATGTAGATAATTCTTATAAAAGATTTTATTATTGGCAACTTTTTATGAGTAAGGATAAAAAAAAGGCTACGATCAAAAACTCTGAAATAGAATTTATTCAAGAGGGAAGAGATAAAAAATATATCTATTTATCTTCAAAAGATAAGACTAATTGGATTAGAGTAAATCATTCAGATTGTGAATCCAATTCTATTTACGAGTATCTTTATAATGATTATCTTTATAAACTTTATAAATATGATGAAAAAAAATCTAAATTCTCTAGGATAGGTACACTTAAAAATAAAGATGGGCTTTGTGCTTTTGTTTTCTTAAGAACCAATCTATACGACACAGAAAATACCAACGCAAATCATCCTGCTAGTTGTAAAGTAAAAAATTATGATCAATTAGCAAACAAGTATTATATTAGAGAAGGAAGTGGTAAGTATAAGCAGTATATTAAAAGATCAGAATCTAAATATAAAAAAAATGATATAAAAGAATTAAGTATTTTCAATAAAACATTTAATGAGTTAACTATAAAAGATAGAAAGTCTATTCAGTCATTCTTAACTTCAAAAAAATTGTATTCAAATAAAATTGACGGAATATTTGGACCAAAAACAGAGAATGCAATTAAAAAGTATGCTAAATCTTTAGGAATTGAAGTTAGTTTGGAATCTAAGAAAAAATTCCAAGAATTATTAAAAAACATAATTATAATTTCAAAACAAACTAATAATAAAAAGATAGAAATTTCTAAGCCAATTTTAATTCCAAAATCTAAAATTTATTCTTGTTCTGCAAAAGACGGTACATCAAAGTTACTTAATTTATCTTATATTGATAATGAAATTTTGGGTTTTATTACTGACCAGCCAAATGAAAAAAAACAAAAAAAAGGTTATATTCTTCAAAAAAATGGTCAAGTGTACATTGGCCAGAAAAAAGATACTACAGAATTTTTAAGGTTTGAAGCTCCTAATAAACTAGAATTAATGTCTTCATCTTCAAGTTGGGATGGTGATTGTATGACTAACCCTATTTCAATAGCTAATAAAATAGAAAAAGATAAATCTCCTGTTCCAAAAAAAGAGAAAAAAATTAATGATATAAAAACTTTAGTTCCAATAATAGAGAGCTACAATTGTTATCCCGAAAACTCCAATGATAATGTTCATACAACTTCTAGACTCTTAGTTATATCATCTCTTGGAAATAAATATTTAGGATTTGTAACAGGTCGTTCTGTTGCAGATGGAAAAATAGATAAAGTTGGTTATCTCCTTAATAAAGATGGTAATGTTTTTATTGGAAGAAAAAGGAATAGCACAGATATTCTTAAATTTGGATCATCTATACTTAAAATGAAGTCATTCAACGAAGTTTGGAATGGGTTTTGTAAAAAAAGTTTAGGTCCAGTCGCAGTATCTACAAAAGAAATTTATCTTGAATTATTCAATAAAAAGGAAATTAAATGGGAAAAGCAATTTACCTTAAATACGGCATCTAAAGAAAAAAAATGTAGTATTAAAAAACTTAATAATTGTAGTTCTGATCAGCTTTGTAATATAGCTACTTTGGGAAATGAGTGGGATATGTCATTTATTGAATTCGTTGATGAAGCAAAGAAAAGAGGGTTAACTTGTGGAACTAAAACATATGATAGTAATAAAATGAGTGCCGTGTTTAAGACTTTATCCTTTAATCAAAGGAGGCATGTACAAGCTGCACTAAAAAATCTCGGTTTTTATAAAAAATCAATTGATGGCATATGGGGAACTGGAACAAATGAAGCAATAAAACAATATGTATTAAAAAATGATCTATACAGTTTAACAAATAATACTAATGGATCGAAAAAAATATTTTCTGTTTTAAGAGATGACTTTGAATATGTTCCCCCAAAAGTTAAAAATGCCAACTCATCTAATCAAAGCTCTGGTTATAGAAAATTAGTAGCTAACCCAATGTATAGTTTCGAGGATACTGTATCTATTTGTAAGCCTGAGGCTAGTTATGCAGAAAGTCAGGCAAAAAGAAATATTTTTAGTTCAAGAGGTTGTGTTGGTGCTAATTATTTTCTCAATCAAAATTGCTATAATAGTAGTGAAACAATTATGAGAAGTATTGGAAATAATTTAACAGCTATAAGTGCTGGTAGGCAAGCATATTCTATTGCTCTAAGGAGCTGTCTTGCAAGATTTGGGTGGCGTTTGAATTAATTAAAAAAAAAAATCTCATTCATTACACTTTTTTAATCCTCTGGCATTAGCCCGGCATTTATAAGTGCTTTTTCAATACGTTTTATTTCAGAACGAAGACTTCGACTTACAGCAGCAATTTGCCGTTGTATGGCTAGCTTATCCTTGGTCATACGACCATGTTTGAGATTAGTTTCAGATATACGTTTTAAGCCTTCAGGAGTCCTTGCACCCGTCGAGAGTCCCCCATGTAAGCCACAGCGTCCATTGTGTTTGTAGGCCGGTCTTTGGCACGCTGTGCCTCTTCTTGTTTTTGCAAGACATCTTTGCCCTGGCCAGTTAGGTCCAAAACGAGTTTCAAAACCATAAGTTTTACAACCTTTTACTATCATCACAATCTACCCTTTCACATGGTGTTATAAAAAAACAAATTATTAAGTACTGTCTGAGAGATGGCAGTATGTTTAAAAATTTAGTAGGATCTAAGGTTTTCATAATTTTGGCCCACCGTTTGTCTTAAACATGGTATAAGATTGTACTTCGAGAAATATTAAAAAGGGGGGTGTCAGGATTATAAGAAACCCTGATCCTTTTTTTATGATACTCTTTAGGGTACCTATAGTATTTCCACTGAACGGGACATAGGACACTCCTATAGGAGTGTGTCCCGTCCGTCCCGATAACATCAGCCCTGACGCATAAGGTCTTTGTCACGGACATGTCCCAATGTCCTGTTTAATTAATGTATAAATATCATGTTCTACAGAAAAAATGCCTTTGTTCACTAAAGATAAACGTGCTCTGTTAAAAGCTTTTCTCTTGCTATCTCTATTCTCTTGCGTTGAATTTTTATAATATTTGTCTCTCCACTTTTCTAATTCAACATTAGGTGGATTTAAATTCAGATGAAATTGATTTAATTCTGCTACCGCTTCATGAAAAGATCGGACAGCTAATTTCTCACTGGTTGTTAGCCTCACACTTTCAGTGACACCTTCACCCCTATATTCTAGCACCGCACTAATTATAGGGGTACCATTCTTTTCTTTGCCTGCTTTCTCTGGAATTAAATAAAAGTGCATAGGGTCTGGTTCAGTATCGTCTTTCATCTTTGTACAGCGCATTTTAATTCGATCATCAACCTTTGTGACCTTATATTCACTATCAAGTGCACCATAGAGTACACTCGATCCTCGTCCTCTTTTGTTATCCTTATGCCCTGAGTGATGAACGATTAATATAGTACAATTAAATTCGTCTTTAAGATGATCAAGCTCAGCAACAAAGTTGGACATATCTTTGGTATCGTTTTCGTTGGCATTACCAAAATTACGTGCCAAGGTATCTAGAACAATAAGATTGGGATAACCAAACTCCATAACCAATTCTGCTAAATGATTTTTGAGATTAGACAATTCAGTATCATTCTGAATTCCTACAGCTGTTCTGCTAATGTAAATGTTTATGTCAGACAATTTTAAGGAGTATTTCTTTGCCCAAGCTCCCATGCGTCGTATACTTCCATTTCTTCCTTCACCGGCTATGTAAATGACTGGTCCATTCACTACGGCGTGGCCGTGAAAATCTTTCCCTGAAGCAATTGCACAGGATAAATCTATAGCAACAAATGATTTTCCTGAACCTGATTCACCAAATATTTGACTTAATGACCCTTTCTCAATCAGGTTTTCAACAAGCCACTCTGTTGGTTTCAGCTCAATATTAGCAATATGTTGTAGTAAAGGTTCTTTGTGATCCTTATTAGATGGGCCAAAGTTTTTCTCACGAGCACCATCAATCATTTTTTGAACTTCAGCTTTTGTTTCCTCAGTTTTATAACCTTCAAGAGTAAGATGATTAGTTAAACGATGAATTTCATTATCATTTAGGCCCATTCTCACATAACTTGCAGTAAGTTGAAGTGTTTTGTTGTGCCATTCATTATTTGCTAAGGCACATACAGTGGCTTCATTGCGATCTAATGATTTTATAGAGAACTTCTCTTTAGAAATTAAAGAAGTATTTTCTAATTGATCTAGAATATTATCCCAATCTTCAATTTTATTCAAAGTCATTAAATGGTTCTAATTTTAATAAGACAATTTCAGGTATATAACCTTTTTGGGTCTTTTTTTTATTTGGAAAACTTATGCAACCCGGTATTCTCATAATTCTACTAGGGTTAGAGATACTTATGTCTGTTCTACAAGTTTTGGCAATTCTTTTTTGATAAATTCGCCATAGATTCATATCTGTACAAGGTGTTTTAAGTCTCCAATAGTAGTGCTCTCGCTTATGAGGAATATTCCCTGTTGTAACTATAATATTAGGTGATTTTTTAAATGAAAGTTTTTGAAGGCCATCTAAGCCAGCCTGATCATCAGCATCAGCGAAGCAAAAGTGTGCAAGCTCTATATTTTCATCTTTGGCTGCATTAGTTATTCTTGGAATTGAGTTAATAGGATTGATTGTCATATATGTATTAAAATGATCTTCGTTTTTTTTAAAAACAAAATCTACTGCAAGACCTATCTCTTTCGTCGGAAATCTCCGAAAAATAATTGATTGATTTTCCTTAATACATCTAATTTCAAAACATCCTTTATCACTAACATTTTTTAGCCAGTTTTTGGTTATCTCAGTTATGAATTTCTCTATAACTGTTTTATCTGAATAAAGTTTATCTTTTTTCATTTAGTAGCCTCAAGTTTTGAGGTTCGTTGTTTGTGAAGTTATGATTTTCTTTAAATCAAATTTGTGATTATTTTTTGATTTATCGCATTGAGATTCTAACCATTCTTTAACTTCTGATTTACGGTACATTTTAATTTTTCCTGAAGCAGAAATGGGGCATGGGAAATGATTATTTTTCTGCCATCGGCGAATTGTCCATACGCTTATGTCAAAAAGTTTTAATAATTCGCTACGAGATATAAATTCCATATGGGAACTCCTAAGTGATTTAAGAAATTTTAGATCGTCTTAAACCGCTTCCAAAACAGGTGGAGCGTCTTCCCGAGCAATCAATCAGTGTAATTGCTTAGCATACAGGTAACACAAAGTTGCTTGATTAGTCAATAAAAAATATCATTAACTTATTGATTTAATTATATTTATGGTAATTTGTAGTTTTTAATGGTATTGTTTTTATTTATGTGGGATTTTGAATATATTTAGCCCATGCATCTAGAACAGTTTTTCGTTTGTCTAGGTATTCCCCTTTTTGGTAAACTGCAGCAATTCCTTTAACACTTCCATTCACATGATTTAATATTCGATCAACAACAACAGGTTCATGTTCGAGTTTTTCTGTAACAATAGTTGCAAAAGAACGTCTAATATCGTGAAGTCGCCAAAAATTAACTTTAGATAAATCATCAAGACGTTTTTTAGCTTTTGAAAACCCACTTACATGTGAATACCCTGTTTTTGTAAACACTAAATTATGCTGTGCATTATCTTTAAGTTCGTACAATTCTTTTAAAACTGGGTCAGACAAATGAATTATATGACTTATCTTATTTTTCGAACGCGTGTTGGGTAATTCCCATTTTTTATTATCAAAATCAAATTCAGTCCAACTACAACCAGCAACCTCGTTTAATCGCTGAGCAGTTAATAATAGAATTCGAAATAATGGACCAAATGGATAAGCTATATTAAAAGTTGCTTTATAAATAGAGTTTAATTCATTTGCAGAAAGTACCCGATCTCTAGACTCTTCCGTTTTTACTTTTCCAATTCCATTTACTGGCGAGATATCAATTAAATCCCTAGAGGCGCACCAATTAAAGAAGCGTTTAATAAATGCTAAAATTCTATTTGCTTGAGTAGGGGTCTTTTCTGCTACACGATCAATAATACGTAAAAGGTCTCTTTTTTCTATATTTTTCAATTTAAAACCCTTTAGATAGGGTTTTACATGTAATTCAACAGCATTTTTTACTTGCCTGAAACTTTTATTTTGTGCTTGATCTTTTTGATACCAATCGTTTAAGGCATCTTCAAACATTTGTAAGTTTTTTAATCTTTGATATTCTCCATCTGCCATTTCGCTCAAAACTATCATTGCTCTTTGTCTTGATAAAGCTAGACTCATCTGAGGATAGCGACCTAAGGTTACACGCATCTTTCTTTCTATATTTCGACTAAGAACTATCCAACTCTTTGTTCCTAGGGGACTTACTCTTAACCCAAATCCTGCCAAATTTGCATCATAAACATCATATCGTTTACTGGTAGGTTTTAAGTTTTTTATATAGGCATCTGTAAATCGAATATCTGATCGTATTGGCATACCATGGGTTCCATATGGGTTCCAAAAATCATATCATTATCTGCTCTTACATGCAAACTATTTGCACCAATTATTTTTTATTATTCCATAATATATGGTAAAAAATGGTATTATATACCCTCTTATGCTAAGGGTATGATAAATAGGAGCAGGTAATTTGTAATCAGTGGGTCGGGAGTTCGAGTCTCTTTGGAGGTAAAACTTTTCTTTAAAAATCCCAAAAACTTAGTTTCTGATAAATTATTGACTTTTGTTAAATATCAAAGTAATATAATCAACTAAACTTGTTTTTTAATGAGTTAAATATGATTAAAACTATAAAAATTTCGTTTATATTTTCTTTAATAGCAACATCCTCTCTAGCTGGTATATGTGATTATAGGCCAAGTAATTTATTGGGTGGTATAGGTTCTGGAGCGGTTGCAACTGCTGGAACCGGAGTAGCAGCTGTTGGAATGGGAGCTAAAGCAGCTGGATTTTATACTCTAACACATGCAGTTACTGGTGCAACGATGTTAGGTTCAACTGCTGGTGGTGTCTCAGCTGCAGGAACAGTTGGAATAATGGGTGGAACTGCAGGGTTAGTGGGTACACTAGGTTCGATAATTATGGCTCCAGTAACAATAATTGCTGGAGCTGTAATTGGAACTGGAACAGCAATCTTGGAAGGTAGCTGTTATTTTGTAGTCGAAAGAGTAGAAGATCCTGTAGTTATCATGAGAATATTAAAAAATTTAGCTGATAATAGTGACCCTAGATATTTTGCATTAAAAAGGATTGGGGAAAAAAGCATTTATGTTGCCCGTGAGTTTGATGAGTATGGAAAAGTAATTAAACACGCAGAATATAAAGTTAAGAATTTGTATATAGAAGAAGGTATGCTTAAGCATAAAGATTTTGGACCTAACACTAATATTGGAAGAGTTGGTTATGTTTTAAATCAAAAGGATATGCAAAAATAAATTATTTTAGATAGAGAACTAGATAAGTTCTTAAATGGCATAAATACTAGTAAAAACAGACTACAACCAACAACTTATTTTACGATTTAGTTTCTAAAGTTACCCATTAGTAATACCCCTGAGTTTCAGAATATCTTATTTAGATTATCTATGGTGTCAGGTGTATACCTTATCTATAGGATTCCTAAATCATTCTTAAGACAATAGCACAC
>CACBRT010000011.1 GCA_902541695.1 uncultured Alphaproteobacteria bacterium
CTTATTGATTCACAAAATTTTAATTTCGTTCCACCGTCCGTAGATAAATCTTCTACAAGGATTACTTTTTTTCCCCTAATATTATTTCCTTCAATATGGGCATTAATTCCAAATCCTTTTGGTTTTTTTCGAACATAATGCATAGGAAGATCTAGTTTGTTAGCCAAAAATGCAGCAAACGGTATTCCAGCTGTTTCTCCTCCAACCAGACTTTCAACATTTTTAAGACCTATCTTTTCAACTATAATATCACAACAAAAGTTTATTAAAGTATTTCTGACTTTTGGATATGATATGATTCTTCTACAATCTATATAAACAGGGCTTTTTAATCCTGATGTAAGAGTGAATGGTTTTTTTAAATTGAAATGAACTGCTTCAATTTCAAGCAGTAATTTAGCTGTATTGATTCCTACATCTTTTTCTAAAATACTCAATTTGTTTCCTTAAAGGGATTATGAATAACTTGATTTTTCCAATATAAAGGAAAATCTGGATCGAAAACAGTTATAAATTTATTCCCTATATTAATTTTTTTTGGGTGGTTAACAGGTTCCTGAAACTTTGTAAACTTAGTAAATGTAGAATTTAATGGAAGATTATAAAATTTTGAACCATTAGTAGAAATAAACTTTTCAAGATTTTGCAAGCATGAGTTTTCCTCAAATATTTGTACGATACAGCTCAATGCATTGGGCGCAGAAAAAATACCTGCACAACCACAAGAACTCTCCTTATTATCATCAAAGTGAGGAGCAGAGTCGGTTCCTAAAAAAAAATTCGCATTCCCTGAAGTAGCTGCTTTTAGAATTGCTATTCTATGATGCTCTCTTTTAGCGACTGGTCGGCAGTAATAGTGAGGCCTTAAACCTCCGTTAAAAAGGTGATTTCTATTAAGAATAAGGTGATGAGCTGTGATTGTTGCAGCTATTTTAGAATTATTTTCCAATATGTAGTCCACACTATTTTTGGTTGTGATATGCTCGAGAACTATTTTTAATTCTGGTATTTCGTCCCTAAGTTTTCTAACTGTTTCGTCAAGGAAGTATGCTTCTCTATCATAAATATCAACTTCTGTATTGGTAGTTTCACCGTGTATCAGCAATGGCAAATCTAGATCTGGTAGTTTTTCTAACAGTTTATAAACTTTTGATAGATCTCTGATTCCACCAGTTGAATTAGTAGTAACTCCCTTAGGATAAAATTTTATTGCTTTTATTATTCCACTGTTAGCACCATCATAAATATCTTTTATTGTTGTTTCTTCACTTAAAAAAAGTGTCATTAATGGTTTAAATGTATTTTTTGGACTTAATAAGTCTATTATTTTTTTCTGGTAGTTTTTTGCTTGTGACAATTTAATTAATGGGGGTTCTAAATTAGGCATAATTATAGCTTTACCGAAATTTTCTGAAGAAAATGGTAAAACTTGTTCAATAATTGGACTTTCTCTTAGGTGTAAATGCCAGTCATCAGGTGTAATAGTGGTTAACGACTTAACTTCTTTATTCATTTTGCAGATCAAACTTTTATTAATTTTTATAATATCAACATTATACAGTTATTATTAAAAAATTAATTAAGTATTTTCAATTTTATTATCAAAATGGATAAATATTTTAAAACTTACATCACAACATATTGCACCTTTAGTTTATGTGATCTATAGTTAGGTGTTTAATCATTGTAGGATAACAAAAATTTATTTGATTTTTCTCAAATTTTATCAAAAATTTTAGTTCAAATTCATTGGCTAATGTGCATTTATTTGTGTAATTGCTAAGGAGAGTAATAATGGGTGTTCATGATTTTTCTATAAACCCAAAAAGAAAAGAAATTCAAAATTCAGATAAGCCATCTGAAAGTGAAGTACTTGATGCTGTAAAAACACTATTAAGATGGACTGGGGATAATCCTGAAAGAGATGGTTTAAAAGATACACCAAAAAGAGTTTTAAAGGCTTACAGTGAATGGTTTAGGGGATACAACGAAGATCCAAAATCATTATTAAGCAAAACTTTTGAAGAAGTTAAAGGATATAATGATTGGGTTATTCTTGATTCTATAAGAGTTGAAAGTTATTGTGAACATCATCTTGCACCAATTATTGGTATTGCAAAAGTGGGATATTTACCAAATGGGTTTGTTGTTGGTATATCAAAATTAGTAAGAGTGGTAAATTCATATTCAAAAAGGCTCCAAATACAAGAAAGACTTACCAGAGAGATCGGATTAGCGATTGATGAAGCTTTAAATCCCAAAGGAGTAGCAGTGGCAATAAAAGCTGAACACCATTGTATGTGTACGCGAGGAGTAAATAAACCTGGTACTAAAATGCTAACTAGTTCATTTATAGGAGAGGCAGCAAAAGATAATGAATTTAGAAAATCATTCTTGGAGATGGACTAATAATAACTTTTCAATTTTAGGGAATTTTAAGTGTAATCAAAATTTAACTAAGGTTGAAATATTTAAAAAGCAATTATTGGTAAAATTTGAAAGCAGTATTTGTGGTCAACTCATTTCAAGAAATTATTCAATTATTAAGTAAATATTGGTCAAAGCAAGGATGTTTAATTCTCCAACCTTACGATATTGAGGTTGGTGCAGGAACTTTTCATCCAGCAACTACTTTGAAAGCATTAGGTAAAAAACATTGGTATGCGGCTTATCTTCAGCCATCAAGGCGCCCAACTGATGGTAGATATGGAGATAATCCTAACCGTTTACAACATTTTTACCAATACCAGGTTATACTAAAGCCTTCTCCTTCTAATATACAAGAATTATTTCTAAAAAGTCTCAAAGCAATAGGAATAAATTTTAAAAACCATGATATAAGATTTGTAGAAGATGATTGGGAGAGTCCTACTTTAGGAGCTTGGGGATTGGGATGGGAGGTTTGGTGCGATGGGATGGAAGTAAGTCAATTTACTTATTTCCAGCAAGTGGGAGGAATTGATTGTAATCCCGTTCCCGGAGAACTGACTTATGGTCTTGAAAGGATAGCAATGTATATATTGGGGATAGATAATGTAATGGATCTCCCATTTAATGATCCAAATTCTTTATATCCAAAAAAATACGGTGATGTCTTTTATAAATCAGAAAGAGAATATAGTCGCTGGAATTTTGATATTGCTAATCATAAAATCTTATTAAATCACTTTAATGACTATGAAAATGAATGTAACAGAATTCTATCTCAGTCTGATATAGATCCGCAAAGTGGTAATGCTATAATAATGGTTCAACCAGCTTATGATTATTGCATTAAAGCAAGCCATGTATTTAACATATTAGATGCAAGAGGGGTTATTTCACCAACCGAAAGACAAAATTTTATTTCAAGAGTAAGAAATTTAGCTAAAATATGTGCTGAAGCTTATATAAAGTCTGAACGGAATTAGTTTAATGAAAAATGTCAGGTAAGATCACAGTAATATTTTTAATAGGAACTACCTTTATTTTTGGAGTAATTTTTTTTTATTTCCAAACTTTTGCATATTATAAAAAAGTAAATATGAAACAAGAAATACAAGTAAATAAAAAGATAATTAAGGTAAATAAATATGTTGGAATAAGATCAGATATATCAAAATTAAAACTTAGAGGTTGCTTTCAAGTAAATCCTACCCACTTTAAAAACCTTGATACGAGTGACAATGCCTCACCGCTTTCTGCTCCGTTCTGGTTTAATTGCTTTGACTATAAGTCAATTCAATCTGATATTGATAAAGGACTTTTAAAAGCTTATCTTGCAGCAGAAAATGAAGCTCCTGGTATAGATAGATATATAGCTGTTTATGAAAATGGTATTGCTTTTGAATGGCGACAACTTAATAAAACTTATTTGGAATAAAAGATGTCAGATTTAATTTTGGAGTTTTATTCAGAAGAGATACCGTCGCGTATGCAACTTAAAGCTTCGCGTGATTTAAAAGTTTTTTTTATAGATGGTCTGTCTTCTTCAGGATTAAAATATAATAAAATTGAAACATTTGTAACTCCTAGGCGATTAACTCTTTTCATAAAAAATTTATCAAAAAGTACACCATCTTATTATGAAGAAAAAAGGGGACCAAGAGTAGGTGCTCCAGAAAAAGCTATAGAAGGATTTATCAAGTCTTTGAATATAAATAAATCCTCTTTATATATCCAGAAAGAAAAAAAAGGAGAATTCTATTTCTATAAAAGTCTTCATAAGGGACATTCTGCAAAAGATATTATTATTCAAATTACTTCAGATATAATTGACAGGTTCCCATGGCAAAAGTCTATGCGTTGGGGTGAAGGTAACCTAAAATGGGTAAGGCCCCTAAAATTTATTTATTGTTCTTTATTTGAAAGTAATAAAAAGCCACAATCAGTTAATTTTAAACTTAATGAAATTGTTTCAGTAGATTACACAATGGGACATTATCTTATTTCTGATCAGAAGATTTTTCCTAAAAATATTGAAGACTATAAAAACAAACTTTTTGCAAATAAGGTTATTTTGGACAGGAATGAAAGAAAAACCATTATTATTAAATCCTATGAAGATTTACTCAAAACTGAAAATTCCAAAGTAATTTATGACGATGATCTCCTTGAAGAGATTGTGGGTTTAGTAGAGTGGCCGGTGGTTCTTTTAGGTTATATAGATGAGGGATTTCTATCTTTACCGAAAGAAATCCTACAAGTTACAATGAAAGAGCATCAGAAATTTTTATCAGTTTTTAATAATAAAACTAAGTTGATTGATAAATTTATAGTTGTAGCGAACATGCTAGCTGACGATGGTGGTAAAGCTATTCTTGAGGGGAACTCAAGGGTATTAAGATCGAGGCTAAATGATGCAAAATTTTTTTTCGAGAAGGATATGAAAATTATTAAGAATAAAGGTCTATTAAGTTTCAAAAAGAAATTAAAAAATGTTACATTTCATAATAAAATTGGAAGTCAATTCGACAGGATAAACAAAATTGAAAAACTTTCTTCAAAAATCGCACATTTAATTTCAGCTGACACTATAAAATGTCAAAAAGCTGCAAGTTTATGTAAAAATGATTTAGTTTCGCAAGTTGTAACAGAGTTTCCTGAATTACAGGGCACAGTTGGAAAAATTTATGCAGACTTAGATGGTACAGATATAGATATCTCTAATGCAATAGCAGAGCATTATTTGCCGGTAAAACACGACGATAAGGTTCCTTTAAATCCAATATCAGTTGTAGTTTCTATTTCTGATAAAATTAATACATTAATTTGTTTTTGGAAAATTAAAGAAAAACCTACTGGATCAAAAGATCCATTTGGATTGAGAAGGTGCGCTATTGGCTTAATCAGAACTCTAATTGAAAATAAACTTAAGTTAAATATCCGAAAATTGATATTTGATTATTTAAATATAGATGAACTTAATGATTTATTTATTTTTTTAGAGGAGAGATTTAGAGTATATTTAATTGAAAGAAATTATGATCATGGTGTATTAGATGCATGTTTATCTTACAAAGACTTTAATGATCCCTATTTAACTTTTTTAAAAATTAATACGATTAATAATTTCAAAAAAGATAATAATTTTAAAAAATTAACCTATTCTTACAAAAGAGCAATTAACATATTAAATTCAGAAGAAAAGAAAAATTCGATTATTTTTTCAAAAAAACCTTTATCTAAATTATTTGAAGAAAAAGAAGAGGAAATATTATTTAAAAAAATAACAGAAGTTGAAAAAAAGGTCAAAAGATCACTTGAAAAGGATGACTTTTATTCAGCGTTATTGTCGTTATCTACATTTGATAATGAAATCGAGAAATTTTTTGAAAAAGTAACTATCAATGTAGATAACCAAGATGTAAAATTTAATCGTTTAAATTTATGTAATAAAGTGAGGCAAAATATGCATTTAGTCGCGTATTTCAGTTATATAAATGTTTAGTGTTATTTTAAGTATGAAATGAAAAAAAATATTAGTCCTGTAGTTTCTACTTTCTCAAAAACTGAAATTTGTCGAAATAATTTTGGCATTAGAGCCGAATTTTTATCTAATTTGGGTAAGGTTGGATATCCAATTGTTGATGGTTATTTTATTTCATCCGATTTTATGAAAAATTTGGATAATGGAAAGCCAGTGCTGACAATCCCAAAAAAATTTTTAGAATTTGGAACTTTTTATTTAAGGTCAAGTACTGAAAAAAAAGAATGGCCTGGACCAGATCCTTTCCCTTATATTGGTTTTAATAAAGATACAATTACGAAATTCTCAAAAATCTATGGGAAAAAAAATTTAAGTCTCATATATATAAATCATTTAAAAAATTTTGGTGCTAGAGTTTTTGATTTAGATGCAGATTTTTTTGAACATATCATACTTAAATCTGCTAAGAGGAATAATTTAAAATCAATTCGTAGTTCAAACCTCAGATCTATTAATGGAATAATAAGTGAATTTGAAGAATATTACAGAGTAAGCCTAGGGTTTGCATTTCCAAATGACCCACTTAAACAAATACATTATGCCTTGAAAACATTTGTAAAAGAGTGGCAAAGTCCAACATCAAAAATATTACGAAATTCACTTGGAGCTAATAATGATTCTTATTTGGGAGCTATTATTCAAAAAATGGTTTTTAGGAACCCCAATTCAAATATTATGGATTTAGAAATTCAGTTTTTCGATAGTAATACTGGTGAGGAAAAAATTAATGGACGGCTTATCAAGATTGGTAATTTCAATAATTCCTATAAGTCTTTTGAAGGATCCAGTTTAAAAAATTTAAAAGGACAAAAATTCGAAATTGGTAAACCAAAATTTAATTTATTTTCAAATACTTTTTTTGATAAAATTTATAAGTTAAACTCTATTACAGATACCATTTATAAAGAAAAACTTAAATACAAATTTATAATTGGTCAAAAAGATCTTTTTTTAATCGATGCTCAAAAAATTAAATTTGAGACATCTGCTATTCTTAAACTTAGCATTGATTCTGTTGAGAAGGGCATACTTAGCAAAAAACAAATCATTTCAAAAGTAGATCCAGAAATGTTTATAGAGTCACTACATCCTCAAATTAGTCAAAGCTCTGAACTTAATGTCATTGGTATAGGATTACCTGCAAGTCCAGGTGGAGTTTCCGGTGTGATTGCATTTACAGCTGAAGAAGCAATTCGAATGAGTTCTAAGGGAATTATAGTTATATTAGTAAGAAGTGAAACAAGTTCAGAAGATATTCGTGGAATGCATGCTTCAGGTGGAGTTCTTACATTAAGAGGTGGGATGACTAGTCATGCTGCTGTAGTTGCTCGAGGTCTTGGAAAACCATGTGTTGTAGGTGTAAGTGATTTAAATATTAGCAGTAGTTTGAATTCAATAACTTCTTCTGAAGGGGAAATTTTTAAATCTGGTGATACTATAACTATAGATGGTTCAAATGGGAGAGTTTTAAAAGGAAGTGCAAAAATGGTAAAACCAAAACTTTCACAATATTTTTTCGAAATATTAGAATGGGCAAATGATTTAGGAAAGATAAGAATTAAAGCTAATGCAGACACTCTTAAAGAAGCTAAACAGGCTAAGGAATTCGATGTTGATGGAATTGGGCTTTGTAGGACAGAACATATGTTTTTTGAAAAGAAATCTCTACAGATTATGCAAAAAATTTTACTATCCTCCGATCCAAACGAAAAAAATCAAGCCATCACAAATCTTTCAAAAATTCAAGAATTAGAATTTGAAAAAATTTTTAAAATGATGATTGGTAAAACAGTAACCATAAGATTGCTAGATCTTCCAGTACACGAATTTTTGCCTAATAGTATAAATGAGTTAGAGGTTTTAGCTGATGAACTCAATATGACTTTCCTTCAATTATCTGAATGTTGTAAACAGATGGCGGAGATTAATCCTATGTTAGGAAAAAGAGGTGTAAGATTAGGTATTCTTTTGCCAGAATTATATAAAATGCAAGTAAGCGGGATTATAAGGGCAAGTATAAATGTTTATGGCAAAAACCAAAAAGAATTTTCTCCAGAGATTATGTTGCCTATGGTTTCTTCTTTTAAAGAAGTTAGTCAGCTTAAGAAATTAATCGATGGTGTATTAGCTGAAGTAAGTTTAGGTTTAAATTATGACATAAATTATAATTTGGGAGTAATGGTTGAAACACCTAGAGCAGCATTAAAGGCAGATGAGCTTGCAAAAATAAGCTCATTTTTAAGTTTTGGTACAAATGATTTAACACAGATGACATATGGATTAAGCAGAGATGACTCAGGAACTTTTATGAGAGATTATTTAGAGAAAGAAATTTTTCCAGTTGACCCATTTAGATCTTTAGATATTGATGGTGTGGGTGAATTATTAAAAATTGCTTCAAAAAAAAGTAGAGGTGCAAATCCTTCAATCAAACTTGGTATTTGCGGTGAACATGGGGGAGATCCAACTTCAATTGAGTTTTGCAAGAAAATAGGTTTAGATTTTGTCTCATGTTCACCTTTCCGGGTACCAGTTGCTAGATTAGCCTCAGCAAAATAGATTGCATTGTGTTTTATTACATAAATGTATTTTAACAATTTTTACTTGCATGATCTTTATTGTAGCTTTAATTAGCTATTCACTAAGTTATTTTTTGAAAGCAGTTATGAATATATTTAGAAAGTTTAAGTTTATTGTTATTTTAAATTGTTTTTTTATCTATGGTATTAACGAAATCCACGCAAGTGATCCAAAAAATAATTCTAAAATTGAATCCATTAATTCATTTAAATTATTAAATGACTTTATAAGTTTAGATCTCCTTTTTTTATCTTCTTTAAATCAAAACCATATAAAAAGTTTTTCAGGACTTTTGGGTTTTGACAAAGCTAACTTTTCTTTTAATGCGCTTGATGATATGCCAAAACCACAAGCTACATCTGAATTAAAGTGTTTAGCAGAAGCAATATATTTTGAGGCAAGAGGTGAAGAGATTGAAGGGCAATATGCTGTAGGAGAAGTTATTATAAATAGAGTGTTATCGAAAGAATTTCCTAACAGTATTTGTGGGGTTATTTCAGAGGGTGTTGGTAGATTAAATGGTTGTCAATTTTCATATAATTGTGATGGAAAATTAGAGACAATTAATGAAAAAAAAATTTATGAAAGAATCTTAAAATTGTCAAAAATTTTGTTAGAACCGTCAGCGAGATTCTTAACCGACGGAGCAACTTTTTATCATTCAAAACTTGTGAGTCCTAGTTGGTCAAAGAAATTTAAAAAAACTAAAGAAATTGGTAACCATGTTTTTTATAAATTACCTTAAATAATTTATTTATTAGGGTAATTCAAAAGAATTTTATAATGGAGGTCATGATTGGAACAGATTTTTGTTAAGGATTTTGTTCATGAAACTGAAATTGGAGTTTATCAATCTGAGTTTGGAAAAAAACAGAGATTAAAATTCAATGTATTTTTGACGATTGATTATTTAAATAAAAATAGAAATGATAACATTGAGGATGTGATTTCCTATGAGATTATTTTGGATGCTATAAAAAAACATACTTCTGCAAGTAGATTATATCTCTTAGAGACTTTAGCTTATAAAATATCTGAAACTTGTTTTGAGGATCAAAGAGTTAAAAAAATTGACATTAAAATTGAAAAATTAGATAGAATAAAAGGATCATTAGGTATTAGAATGATAACTGAGAATAAACTAAAGTGAAGCAAGATTATAATATAATTTTTGATCTTGATGGAACACTTGTTCATACAGCACCGGCTCTAACTAAGGCAGCAAATCATTTACTTAATGAATTAAACTTACCAAGTATAAACACAAAATTATATTCTACTTTTATTGGTGGTGGCATAACAAAACAAGTAGAAAGGTTATTGAATTTTTACAAATACAATTATGTTTCATTAGATGGATATGTTAAAATATTTAAAAAACATTATTATATTGATCCATTTTTTCAAACCCACCTTTTTCCTGATGTAAAAAATGTATTATCAAAATTGAAATCTTTAAATTTTGATATAGCCATTTGTACTCAAAAAAATAAAGAACCAGCTTTAAAAATTTTAGAATATTTTGACATTAAAGATTTTTTTACAGGCTTTGCTTTTGGAGATTCATTAGATGTATTAAAACCAGATCCGTTAATGGTAGATTTTGCACTTAAAAGTTTTGAATCAAAAAAAACAATATATATAGGTGACAGTAAAACTGATTTAAAAACAGCAAGAAATTCAGATTCAATATTTTTTTTGTTTACAGAAGGTTATAGAACAGAAAACATATCAGATTTAAATCCAGATTACTTTTTCTCAAAATATTCTCATTTAATGGCATTAATTAAAAATTTATGATACTAAGGAAAAAATTTGACTAAATATTTTCAGCCAATAATAAATTTTGGTCCTGACCCCGTTAAAGGAAGCCTTTTTTTATCAGATAGAAATTTTTGGTTTGATAAAGTTAAAGTATTACAAAGAGGAAGAAAACCTTTTATTATAAATTCTAATGATGTTCCTAAAACAGTAATTAAAGATATTTCAAAATCATTCAATTTATGTGGTTATAAAAACAGACCACTTATAATGGGTGTGCTAAATCTTTCACCGGATAGTTTTTCTAATGTTAAACAAATACCTCGAAATAAATTACAAAATCATATTGAAAACATGTTTAATGAAGGTGCAGACATTATAGACATTGGAGGTGAGTCGACTAAGCCCAACTTCGTTGATGTAGAAGATTTGATAGAAATAAAAAGAATTAAAAGAGCATTTAAGCTTATAAATAAAAAATTTTCAGAAAAAATTTTTTCTATTGATACAAGAAAGTCAAGTGTAGCTAATTTTGCCTTAAAAAATGGGGCAGCTATTTTTAACGATGTGTCTTCATTGAAGTATGACTCAAAAAGCATAAATGTTGTAAAAAAGCATAAATGTTTTGTTTGCTTAATGCACAATTCAGGAAATGGAAAAGAACTTCATCAGAAGTTATTAGGAAAAAATTATTTGTTAGATATTTATGATTATCTTCAAGACAGAATAAATTTTTTATTATCTTTTGGTATACCAAAATCTAAAATAATAATTGATCCAGGTATTGGTTTTGGCAAGTCTTTAAATCAAAATTTAAAAATTATTTCCAATATTGATCTATTCCATTCATTAGGTTGTCCTATTCTTGTAGGATTATCAAGGAAAGGTTTTATTGGAAAAATAATAGGTCAGAAGGAACCAAAAAAAAGAGTGTTGAGTTCCGTTATTTTAGCATTTGAGCTCATAAAAAAAGGTGTTCATATTATTAGAGTTCATGATATTAAAGAAACTTCTGAGATGTTTAAAATTTTTAAAAGTTTAAAAATCAAGTTTGTAAAACAAGAAAGTTTGTAATGGTTAGGAAAATATTTGGAACTGATGGTATTAGGGGAAAAGTTAACTCAGAATTTATTAATGCAGAATTTGCTCAAAAGCTAGGTATTGCTTGTGGTAAATATTTCTTATCAAAGAGTGGTTGTGAAAGATCCAATAGAGTAATTATTGGTAAAGATACTAGGCGATCGGGTTACATGTTAGAGACCGCTCTTACATCTGGTTTTACATCAATTGGTATGGATGTATTTCTTTTAGGCCCTATACCTACACCTGCAGTTGGAATGTTAACAAGATCTATGAGAGCAGATCTAGGTGTAATGATTTCTGCATCACATAATAATTTTGAAGATAATGGAATTAAATTTTTTGGTCCTGATGGTTTTAAATTGTCTGATCGTGTAGAGAAGGATATAGAAAGATTACTATTTGATAAAATTGATCTTGTTGGTCCTTCATTAGTTGGCCGAGTAAAAAGGATAGATGAAGTATTAGGAAGATATACTGAAGCTGTTAAAAAAAGTTTGCCAAAGAATTTGAATTTAAGAAATTTAAAAATAGTAGTTGATTGTGCCAATGGTTCTGCATACAAGTGTGCTCCGCAAATTCTTTGGGAATTGGGCGCAAAAGTAATACCTTTCGGAGTAGATCCCAATGGTTTTAATATTAATTTAAATTGTGGTTCTACTAATACAATTAAGGCTTCAGAATTGGTAAGAGAACATCGTGCCGATTTAGCAATTTGCTTAGATGGAGATGCTGATAGAGTAATATTACTTGATGAAAAAGGTAAAGAAATAGATGGTGATCAACTAATTGCACTTATTGCAAAAAATCTTAAAATGGAAAAAACGCTACAAGGTAATACTGTAGTTTCAACGATAATGTCAAATTTAGGATTACAAAAATATCTTAATAATTTAGGTTTGGATTTATTTCGCACACCAGTTGGTGATAGGTATGTTGCTGAAATAATGAATATGAAAGGATTTAATTTTGGTGGTGAGAACTCTGGTCATATCATCATGACGGATTATTCATCTACTGGAGATGGTCTTTTAGCTGCACTTCATTTTTTATCAATTCTTAAGAAATCAAAAAAAACTGCAAGCGAACTCTTGAAAGTTTTTGAACCATTTCCACAAAAATTAGTGAACTTAAAATTTGAACCAGAAAATGATCCTTTAGAAAATTTAGAATTTAAAAAAACTATTGAAAAACTAAGTAGAAAAATTGCAAATAGTGGAGAAATCTTAGTTCGAAAATCTGGAACTGAACCTGTAATTAGAATTATGATTCAACATTCTAATTCAAAAATGATTGCTCCAATTTTGCAAGAAATTGAAAATAAGATATCAAATTTATAATTTTACTATGCTTTTTTTGACTGACAAATAATAATGCCAGTCAATATTAAAAATGATGCAAGAAAAAAATTATTTGGTAGCATTTCTTTGAGTAATAAAAAACCAAAAATCGTTGACCAAAGTGGAACCTTGTAATTCACTAAGCTTAAAAATATGGGACCTTCTTTTTTAATTAGATAAACTAAAATTATTGTTGCGATACCTGTCGGTATTATTCCAAGATATAAAATTGCAAATATAGATTGCAAATCAATTTTATTTGGAAATAAACCTTGTTTAACTAAAAACGGTAAACTTAAGATAGAAGCTATAAACAGCGCATGCGTTGTAAAAGATAACAAGTTTTCAACATCAGCTTTTTTTATAATCATAGCTCCGAATGAGTAAGAGACTGGAGCAAGTATGCATAAAAATAAAAATATAAAATGTATTTCTTCATTATTATCTAAATCTTCGGATGCTTTGGACATAACTAAAAGAGCTGAGCCACTCAACCCAATTAATATTCCAAATAATTTTTTGGATGAAATCGGTTCATATTTAAATAGAAAAAGTGAAAAAATAGTTATTATTAAAGGTATGATTGCCATACAAAGACCTACAAATATTGTAGAAAAGTTTACTTGTGCTATGGCCAAAATAGTAAATGGTAATAAATTTGATAAAACAGCAACTCCGGTGCAAAATAACCAATATCTTTTTGGTTTATAAATATTAAATATTTCTATATTGAAAATTAAAGAAAATAAAAAAACTATAAAAAAACCTATTATTATCCTTAGAGATGATATTTGAATTGGTTCAAATGCAATAATTGCATATTTTATTGATAAAAATGAACTTCCCCAAATTACCCCAAGAATAGAAAGTAAAATCCAGGATATTGGGTTGTGATTTATTTTTTTAAAAAACATTTTAGAATTTTTAAATTAATTTAAAGTAATACTTGAAGTTAATCCAATTAAATATTATCGGATAAATATGAACACTTACATATTTTTGTCATGTTAGAAAAGCCAAATAGAACACCAAAACGTCCAAATTTTTCGTGTGGTCCTTGTGTTAAGAGACCTGGGTGGACAATCAAAAATCTAAAAACTTTCGATTTACTAGGTAGGTCTCACAGATCTGATACCTGTTTAAAAACTTTAAATGAGGTTATCAGCTTAACTAAAGAAACCTTGGATATTCCTATTGATTATAAAGTTGCAATTGTCCCAGGTTCTAACACTGGAGCTTTTGAGATGGCTTTATGGTCAATGATAGGACCTTTACCAGTTGATGCATTAGCTTGGGAAACTTTTGGAAATGGATGGATATATGATCTAAAAGACCAGCTCAAGATAAAAGACCTGAGAATACATAAAGCTGATTATTCAAGTATTCCTAATTTATCTTTAGTTAGTGATAAAACTGATATTTGTTTTACATGGAATGGAACTACCTCAGGAGTAAAAGTTCCTAATGCTGATTGGATAAGTAACAACAGAAAAGGAATTACTTTTTGTGATGCAACATCTGCAATCTATTCTCAGGAATTGGATTGGAATAAAATTGATGTAGCAACATTTTCATGGCAAAAGTCAATGGGTGGTGAAGGGGGTCATGGTATTTTAATTATAAGCCCTAAAGCAATTGAAAGATTGAAAAATTTTAAACCTAATAGACCATTACCCAAACTATTTAGGCTTTTGAAAGATAACGAAATTTTAGACGGGATATATGAAGGAAAAACAATCAATACCCCATCAATGCTTTGTGTTGCTGATGCACTAGATTCTTTATTATGGATAAAAAAATTAGGAGGCTGGAAACAAACATATAAAAAATCTATGGCAAATTTTAAAGTTTTATCTGATTGGTATGAGAACAGAGAATGGGTGTCAAACAGTGTTAAAGATAAAAAAATACAATCAAATTCTTCTATATGTCTAGAGATTAATGATAACAGTTTTTTGAAACTAGATATTCAAAATAAACGGAGTTTTATTCAAGAGATGTGTTCAATACTTGAACAAAACAATGCAGCATTTGATATAAAAGGCCATCGTGATGCTCCACCAGGTTTAAGGATTTGGTGTGGTCCAACAGTTGAAGAAGACGATTTGAGAGCTTTATTACCGTGGTTAGACTGGTCATTTGAAATTGTGAGAAATGAATTTTTTTAGCTAAATTAGGAATTTATTAAATTGACTTATAAAGTTTTAATCTCAGATAATTTATCAAAAGATATAATATATAAATTTAATGAAGCTGGCATAGATGTAGTTTACAGTCCTGAAATGGGTAAGAATAGTTCATTGATTTTAAATGAGATTCATAATTTTGATGCTATAGCTATAAGATCTGATACTAAAATAAATTCTGCACTATTAAATAAAGCCACCAAATTAAAAGTTATAGGAAGAGCTGGTATAGGTATTGATAATATTGATCTTAAATTAGCATCTAATAAAGGTATTGTAGTAATGAATACACCTTTTGGAAATGCAACTACTACTGCAGAACATACTATGGCTATGATTTTTTCATCAGCTAGGAAAATACCTGCTGCAAATGTATCAACACATAGTGGTAAGTGGGAAAAAAATAATTTTATAGGTACTGAACTATCAGGTAAAAAATTAGGTGTTATTGGTGTTGGAAATATTGGATCAATAGTGGTCTCATTGGCCCAATCTATAGGTATGGAAATTATTGCTTATGATCCTTTTTTATCAAATGAAAGAGCAAGAAACCTAAAGATTTCAAAAACTGATTGTCTTTCTGAATTATTATCTCTGTCTGATATTGTAACCCTTCATTTACCAAAAAATGAAAACACAAATAATATTATTTCTAGTGAAAATATTTTTAAAATGAAGAAAGGATCAATATTAATTAATTGTGCCAGAGGTGGGTTGGTGGACGAGAAGGCAGTTGTTGATGCTATCCAAAAAAACCATTTATCAGCTGCCGCATTTGATGTGTATCTTGAAGAACCTGCCTTATCTAATCCATTGTTTGGTTTAAAAAATGTAATTTGTACTCCACATCTTGGTGCTTCAACTACTGAAGCTCAAGAAAAGGTTTCATTTCAAATCGCCGAACAGATAATAGATTATCTAAATAATGGAGCTATTACTAATGCATTAAATGCTCCCCCTATTGATTCTAAAGAGGCGCCCTTGTTAAACCCTTGGATTAAATTAGCTAAAAATTTAGGATCTTTTGTTGGACAAATTACTGACGCACCTATTTTAGATATCGAGATTGAATATGTAGGGAAGGTTGGGGAGTTAAATTTCAAACCTATTTCTTCGGTTTTAATAGCTGAAATTTTGAAACCACTAGTTGGAGATGGTTTAGTTAATATGGTATCTGCTCCTATAATTGCGAGAAATAAGGGAATTAAAATTTCAGAAATTCGAAGAGATGCTCAAGGAGCATTTGATTCATATATAAGGGTTGTTTTAAATCATGAGAATATTTTATTCTCAATTGCAGGTACAATATATTCAGATGGTAAACCTAGATTTATTCAAATAAACAGTATCAATTTAGAAGCAGAACCAATTAATCACATGCTATACACAACTAATATTGATAAACCAGGTTACATTGGAGCACTTGGAATGGTATTAGGTGAAGCAAATGTAAATATAGCCACTTTTTCTTTGGGGCGAGATAAAAAAAATGGTAAAGCCTTGGCCTTATTAGGTATAGATGAAGCTATTTCTGATAATGTTATTGAGAAAATAAAAAAACTCCCTCAAGTGGAAAAAGCTAAATCTTTAACTTTTTTATAAATAGAATGAAAACTTTCATTAAAAATATTAAAAATTCACCTGGAGAGGAAAATTAATGAACAATCTTGTGGTAGTTGGTTGTCAATGGGGAGATGAGGGAAAAGGAAAACTTGTTGATTATTTAGGAGAAAAAGCTGACATCATTGTGAGATTTCAAGGTGGAAATAATGCAGGACATACAATTGTAATTGGTGAAAAAACTTTTAAATTGTCATTATTACCATCAGGTATTTTAAGAGATGATAAACTTTCAATAATTGGAAATGGGGTTGTTTTAGATCCATGGGCCTTAAAGAAAGAAATAGAACTTTTAGAAAAGATGGGAATTACTATCTCAAAAAATAAACTTATGATTGCAGAAAATGTTGCACTTATACTCCCTTTTCATAAAGAATTAGATTCTCTAAGAGAAAACCTTGCTGGTAATAAAAAAATTGGAACAACAGGAAGAGGAATCGGTCCTGCATATGAAGATAAAGTTGGAAGGCGATCAGTTCGATTATCAGATTTAAATAGTTCAATTTTATTAAGGGCAAGATTAGAACGTTCCTTAGCTCACCATAATGTATTGATGAAAGGGTATAATAAACCTGAATATTCTATTTCCCAAATAGAAGATAAATTGAAAGAAATTACTTCTTTTATCTCAAAGTTTTCAATAAGTGTTTGGCAAGAATTAGATGACAAGAAAAATAAAAATAAAACAATTTTGTTTGAGGGTGCTCAAGGTAGTTTACTAGATTTAGATTTTGGAACTTATCCTTATGTAACTTCTTCAAATACTTTAGCTCCAGCCGCATCTATAGGTTCAGGTGTTTCGGGAAAAAGGGTTAATACTGTTTTAGGTATAGTGAAAGCTTATACAACTAGAGTTGGAGAAGGTCCATTCCCTACAGAACTAGTTAATGATAAGGTAGGTGAACATCTTGCTGCTGTTGGTCACGAAAAAGGTACAGTCACTGGTAGAGATCGCAGATGTGGATGGTTTGATGCTGCACTTGTTAAACAAACATGTATATTAAATGGAGTAGACGGCATAGCTATTACAAAATTGGATGTTCTAGATGGTTTGAAAGAATTAAAAATATGTATTGGTTATAAGATAAATAATAAATCTTATAATTTTTTACCAACGGGTGCTGATTTAGAAAAAGGTATAGAACCAATTTATGAAATATTTGAAGGTTGGCATGAGTGTACAGTAGGGGTTTCATCCCTAGAAAAGCTACCAAAAAATGCTATATATTACATAAAATCAATAGAAAAGTATGTAGGTCGCCCCGCCTTCATTGTTTCTACGTCTCCAAATAGGAAAGATATAATAGAAATTAAAAATCCATTTGAAAGGTAATTTATGTTAAAAATTAAGCAAAGAAAAAAAATAGCATACTTTGTATTATTTATTTTTTTACCATTATACATTATTTTTGTAGTCTCAATTCTCAATTATGTTGGGCGATTAAATATTTGGTTAGAATTTTTGACTTACATATTACTAGGCATAATATGGGTCTTTCCTTTTAAGTTTGTATTTAAAGGGTTAGCTTCCAAAAATATAGATAACTAATTCTTGATAATTAATTTAATAGGTCTTTTATTATGGTTGTTAAAAACTATGATACACCCTTAACAATTGTTGGTGGAGGAGAATTTTCTAGTACTAATTTTCACAAGTGCCTTAAAATAGCTCCTAAAATAATAGCTGTGGACTCAGGACTAAACTTCTTAGATATAAACAAAAATATTCCAGATTGGATTATAGGAGATCTTGATTCTGTAAAAAATCTAAAAGTTTGGAAACTAAAGGGATCTAAAATAAAAAAAATACAAGAACAAGAAACTACAGATTTTGAAAAATGTCTATATTCATTCAACGCTCCATTTTTCTTAGGTAACGCATTTTTGGGTGAAAGAATAGACCATTCAATGGCAGCTATCTCTGCATTAGTTAAAATGAAATATAAGAAAGTTTTTCTTTTGGGTAAAAGAGATTTCCTATTTCATATAAATAAAAAAATTGAACTTAATTTAGAAATTGGTACTAGACTATCCTTATTTCCACTTAAAGATGTATTAGGGATATCAAGTGAAGGTCTTAAATATGATATTAAGGGTGTTTCTTTTTCTCCAGGCTTTAAAATTGGAACATCTAACGAAGTTTTACATTCTAAAGTGAAAATTGAATTAAGTGGTGTAGGAATGATAATAATTTTACCAATTAAATCGTTTGATAAAGTTGTGAAGTTTATTAACTAAAGTTATCAACATTCTATAACATTAACTGCCAAACCTCCCTTTGATGTTTCTTTATATTTCTCCATCATATCTTTTCCTGTTTCAAACATTGTTTTAATACAAGCATCTAAACTTACAAGATGAATGCCATCTCCTCTTAAAGATAGTGAAGCTGCTGAAACTGCTTTAATTGCGCCTAACCCATTTCTTTCAATGCAAGGAGCTTGTACCAATCCCTTTATAGGGTCACAGGTCATTCCTAGATGGTGCTCTAAGGCAATTTCCGCTGCATTTTCTATTTGTAAACTATTTCCTCCTAAAATTGCACATAAAGCACCAGCTGCCATTGCTGAAGCAGAACCTACCTCTCCTTGACATCCAACCTCTGCTCCTGAAATAGATGCGTTTGATTTCAAAATCCCACCTATAGCAGCTGCGGTAAGAAGATAATCTTCAATTTTTTTTGGGTCAGCATTTGGTATGTGATTTAAATAGTACATAAAAGTAGCAGGGATTACACCTGCAGCTCCATTAGTGGGTGCAGTAACAATTTTTCCACCTGCAGCGTTTTCTTCATTTACTGCCATAGCATATAAAGAAATCCAATCATTTATTATATGAGGTGCAATAGTATTAGATCCAATTTCGGAATTAAGAGAATCAAATATTGATTTAGCCCTTCTTCTTACTTTTAATCCACCTGGAAGTATTCCATCCCTTTCTAAGCCTAATTTAATACTATTAGACATTGTATTCCATAACTCAGAAATGCCCTTTTTAAGTTTTTCTTCAGAAATAAAAACTAATTCATTTTGTTTTTTCATTTCAGATATTGAAATTTTATTTTTTTTAGAAAGTTCAAGCATTTCGTCTGCCGTTGAAAAAGGGTACGGAACTTTAGTGTCAATTGCCTCTTCACTTGGATTTTCAAGTTCTTTGATCGTTTTTATAAAACCTCCGCCAACTGAAAAATACGTTTGCGTAGCACACAAGTTTTCATCCCTATCATATACAGAAAAAATCATACCATTTGCGTGTTGTTTTAGTGCTGGGCCATAATTGAAGATAATATCTCTGTTAGGATAAAACTTTATTTCTGGAAAACCTTGAACAGTGATATGGTCATACTTGGTGATTTTTTTATCAATTTCTGAACCTATTTTTTCACTATATAATGAAGGTATAATTCCTGCCATACCATGTAATATAGCCTTATCTGTATGGTGACCTTTTCCTGTAAATGATAGTGAACCATAAAGTGTGCATGTTATCCTGAAAAAAGATTTTGATCCAGGTATTATATTTGTTCTATTTTTTATAAAATTTAAAAATAAAGAAGCTGCTACCATTGGTCCATTTGTATGGGAACTAGAAGGTCCAACCCCAACTTTAAATATATCAAAAACACTTAAAAACAAATATATCACCATTTATAGACTTTATTATTATGTTTACTAAATTATTTTTTCTAGTTTGACTATAGTAAGTATTAAATTTTAAATTATAAATCAAAGATCTTTGAGGAGGATTAATTGTTTGTGAATAATTCAGATAAAGATATTGGAAAAGAAATTGCTGCTTTAGAAGCTCTTAATTATGTTCATTCTAAAATGGTAATTGGTTTAGGAACAGGTTCAACAGCAAAGATTTTTGTGGATTTATTATCCCAAAAATATTTCAAAGAAAATCTAAATATTAAAGTTTTAGCGACTTCATCTTCTACTGAACTACAATCAAAAAAATTAGGTTTGCCAATTACTTCAATTGATTGTGTAGATTATATCGATCTTACTATTGATGGTGCTGATGAAGTAGATTCAGATCTTAATCTCTTAAAAGGTGGTGGTGGGGCGTTACTTCAAGAGAAAATAGTGGCTTCTTACAGTAAAAGAATGATTGTTATTGTGGATAATAGTAAAGTTGTCAGTAAATTAGGAAAGTTTCCACTTCCAATAGAAATAGTTAAGTTTGGTAGTAAAGGTACTCAAAAGCATATAGAAAATACACTTTTAAAATTGGGATATTCAGATTTTTCAATTAAATTAAGAAAAGAAAATGATGATTACTTTGTTACTGACGAAAAGCATTTTATTCTTGATTTAAGTCTAAAAAAAATTACAGATCCATATACCTTGGATATGCAAATAAAAAAAGTTGTTGGTGTAGTGGAAACTGGCTTATTCATCAATATGGCAAATTCAGTTATTATTGGAAACGATGATGGAAGTTTTAAGTTAATCGAACGAGAAGGATGAATTTTGGGAAAATACGATTTTGATCTATTTATTATAGGAGCTGGATCAGGAGGAGTAAGAGCTGCTAGACTGGCCTCTAAATTAGGTAAACGAGTTGGAATTGCCGAAGAATATAGGTTTGGAGGAACTTGTGTTATTCGAGGATGTGTTCCAAAAAAATTAATGGTTTTTGCTAGTTCATATTCAAAAATTTTTCAAGAATCAGCAGGATTTGGGTGGGATTATAAAGAGCATTTGTTTTCTTGGAATAAATTTTCCAAAAGTATGAACTCTGAAATTGACCGTTTAGAAGGAATATATAATGAATTGCTTATATCATCCAATGTAAAAATTTTTCAACAAAAGGCAAAGATTACTAGTTCAAATTCTGTAATTTTAAACGATAAAACAGTAGTTACTTCAAAATATATTTTAATTGCAACTGGTGGGGAGCCCTTAAAGCCGGATATTGAGGGAGGTGATTTAACCATTACTTCAGATGATATTTTTAACCTCCAGCATTTACCACAAAAAATGGTTATAATTGGTGGAGGTTATATAGCTTGTGAATTCGCATCTATTTTTAACGGATTTGGAACTGAGGTTACTATAATTTATCGTGGTGATAGAATTTTACGTGGATTTGATAATGATATAAGAGAAACTATTGAGAAATCTTTTTTAAAAAAAGGTATTAAAATCATTAACAATTGTTTTCCATCTTCAATTAAATCAAATAAAAGTAAACTAGAACTCCAGATAAGTAAAAAGAGTCAAATGCAAGCACAAATTATTTTATCAGCAATTGGTAGAAAACCTAATATTCAAAATCTTGGACTAGACAAATTAAAACTGAATTTAACAAAAGAAGGAGCTATTAAGGTTAATAAGTTTCAACAAACATCACAAAAATCTATATACGCAATTGGTGATGTTACTAACAGACTGAATTTGACACCTGTTGCAATAAGAGATGCAGCGGCGTTAATAGATACCCTTTTTGGAGAAAAAAAACGGTCACCAGATCATAAACTGGTACCTACAGCTGTTTTTACAAAGCCAGAAGTTGGAACTGTTGGTTTAACAGAAAAGGAGGCAAGAGAAAATTTTACTGTAAAAATCTTTAAGACTTCTTTTTCTAGTTTAGGAAGTAGAATTAAAAATAATCAGGAAAAAATAATGATGAAATTGGTAGTTTGTAATAGAACTGATAAAATTTTGGGGTGTCATATTGTTGGAGATGGTGCCAGCGAATTAATTCAAATCTTTGGTATATCAATGAAAATGGGAGTTAAGAAAAAAGATATTGATTCAACATGTGCTGTACATCCCACAATTGCAGAAGAGATTGTTACTTTAAGTTAAAATGTTCTCTTGAAATTTTGCTAATAAGCCACAATTAAATAGAAACAATTTAAGGAACTTACTATGCCCTATAAAGATGACTCTGATGGCCCTTGGGGATCAGGAAAAAAACAGGATAAAAACAACAATGGAAACAAAAGTCCTTGGGGCGGAAATTCCGGAAACAAAGGAAGTGGACCTGGACAAGGGGAAACTGGAATACCTGAAATCGACCAAATTGTTAAAAAGGGTCAGGAAAGACTCAAAGTTCTTATGGGGGGTAGAGGTGGTTCTTCAGGTGGTAATGGTTCAGGTAGAGGAGGCGCGCCTAAGTTTGGTAAAAGTACTTTATCACTTATACTAGTTGGTATTGTTGTAGTTTGGGCATTTTTATCTTTTTACACTGTTAAACCTGAAGAAAAATCAATTGAGCTCTTTTTTGGAGAGTATTACGATACTGGTGAGTCTGGCCTTAATTTTGCACCATGGCCACTCATTACGCACGAAGTTCTTACGGTCACTAGAGAAAATACTGAAGATATTGGTGTTGGTGGTAGAGGTGGAAGACAAGATGAAGGTTTGATGCTTACAGGTGACGAAAATATTGTTGATATAGACTTCCAAGTTGTTTGGAATATCTCTGATCCTGCAAAATTTTTATTTAACTTAGCTGACCCAACTGAAACAATTAGAGCTGTATCAGAATCTGCGATGAGAGAGGTTATTGGTAGATCTGAACTTAGTCCTATCCTAAACAGGGATAGAGCTCTAGTAAGTGCCGATGTTAGAGAATTGATACAAAATATTTTAGATACTTATAGTAGCGGAGTAAATATAGTTCGTTTAAATTTTGACAAGGCTGATCCTCCTGGTGAAGTTATAGATGCCTTCAGAGATGTACAAGCAGCTGAACAAGAAAGAGATACTTTAGAGAAAAAAGCGGATGCTTATGAGTATCAAGCACTTGCTCAGGCAAGAGGTGAAGCAGAACAATTAAAACAAGAAGCCGAAGGTTATAAAGCTAGGGTAATAAATGAAGCTACAGGTGAAGCAAGCAGATTCATAGCTATATATAACGAGTATGTAAGTGCTAAGGATGTTACGAGAAAAAGATTATATATTGATTCTATGGAAAAAGTACTGGGAGATGTAGATAAGGTAATACTTGACCAAAATGCTGATGCAGGACAAGGAGTAGTCCCATACTTACCTTTAAATCAATTAAGGACTGGGAGTAATAACTAAAATGAATAGATCTTTTATATTTTTAATACTTTTCGTTGTTATTTTTATTGGTTTTACTTCTTCCATTTTTGTAGTTGATGAAAGAGAAAAAGCTTTAGTATTGCAATTTGGTCAAGTTAAAAGCGTCAAAATTGAACCTGGTATTAAATTGAAAATCCCGTTTATACAAAATGTAGTTAGGTATGATGACAGAATTTTATCATTAGATACTATGCCATTAGAAGTTACACCTCTTGATGGAAGGAGATTAGTTGTAGATGCTTTTGCCAGGTATAGGATAGTAGATGTAGTTGTGTTTAGAAAAGCCGTTGGAACTGGTGGTACTGCTTCTGCAGAAGTCAGATTAGAAAGAATTTTGAACGCTGCTCTCCGAGAAGTTTTGGGATCTGTAACATCAAACGCTGTAACTTCTGCAGATAGGGTAGAATTGATGACAAGAATAAGAGATGCAGCAATCACAGAAGCTGGTGGCTTAGGTGTTGAGATTGTGGATGTTAGAATTAAAAGAGCAGATTTACCAACTCAAAATCTAGCAGCTACCTTCCAGAGAATGCAAGCAGAACGCGAAAGAATGGCTGCAGACGAAAGAGCTAGGGGAAGAGAAGCTGCACAAAGAGTAAGAGCACTTGCCGACAGAAAGGCAATGGAGATAGTTTCAGAAGCAAGAAGAGATGCTGAAATTATTAGAGGTGAAGCTGATGCAGAAACTACTCGACTGCTAGCTGATGCATTCGGTAGGGATCCTGAATTTTATGCATTTGTTAGATCTTTGAAAGCTTACGAAGGATCAATGACTGGTAAGAATACCACTATTGTTCTTAATCCAGACTCTGAATTCTTTGATTATATTAAAGAGAGTGGTTCAAAATAATGGAGAAAATCCTGTTTGCCTTAGGATCAATAGCTGTTTTTGAAGGTTTTTTTTTAGCTGTAGCACCTGGTAGAATTCCTAAAATCTTGGAAATGCTATCTAAATTTTCTAATCCGGAGTTATCCAGGATTGGTCTTGTGGTAATGGCAACTGGTGTTGTAATTTTGATGGTTTCTGGTGTGTAGATTTTTTAATGGAGCGTTTATATGAAAAGAGTGGTTCCTTTTAAGGTTCTTAATTTAAATTTAAAAAAGTTTAATCTTTATATTTTTTTTAATAACTTTTTTTTGATATTTTTTTTATTTCTAATTGCTTGCTTTCAAATAAAAGCAAGTACATTACCTAATAGTTTCGCAGGCTTGGTTGAAAAACTAAGTCCTGCAGTAGTAAATATTACTACAACAGCTGTAGTACCTGATAGAGAACAATTTAACCCAATGGTTCCAAGAGGATCACCATTTGAAGACTTTTTTAGAGACTTTATGGAGAAGCAACCTGGTGATCAGCAGCCAAAGCGACAAAGAAGAGGTACTGCTTTAGGGTCTGGTTTTATAATATCTTCTGATGGTTTATTGGTAACTAATAATCACGTTATAGAAAATGCTGATGAAATTAAAATTGAAATGTTAAATGGTGATACATTAGAAGCAAAAGTTTTAGGTACAGATCCGAAAACTGATATAGCGTTATTAAAAGTCGAAAGTAAATCTGAGTTACCCTTTGTTGAATTTGGTAATAGTGATAAAGCGAGGGTTGGTGACTGGGTATTAGCTATAGGTAACCCTTTAGGACAAGGATTCTCAGTATCTGCCGGAATTATTTCAGCAAGGGGTAGAGATTTGCAGGGACCATATGATGATTTTATTCAAACAGATGCTGCAATTAATAGGGGAAATTCAGGTGGACCTTTATTTAATACTGATGGAAAAGTTATAGGTGTAAATACAGCAATATTATCACCAAACGGCGGATCTATAGGCATTGGATTTTCCATGTCATCTGTAGTTGTTAAAAAAGTTGTAAACCAATTACGTGATTTTGGTGAAACACGTAGAGGTTGGTTGGGCGTTAGAATTCAGAATTTAAATTCTGAAGTAGCTGAAGCTTTAGGATTAGAGAGTACAGATGGTGCTCTTGTTACAGACGTACCAGATGGTCCTGCAAAAGAAGCAGGTATCAAGTCAGGAGACGTAATAATAGAATTTGATGGAGTAACTATTGATGACAGTAGTTCATTAGTTAAAGTTGTTGGAGATAGTGATGTAGGTAAAGATGTTAGTGTTTTAATATGGAGAGATGGTAATAAAAAGAAAGTTACCGTAACATTAGGAAGGCTAGAAACGGTACAAATCTCAGATGAGAAAAATCAAAGGCGAACCAATAAAATCAACCAATATGCTGGTATGAGTTTTACTGATTTAAACGATGAAATTAGAAAACGTTTTGATTTATCTGATGATACTATTGGAGTAGTAGTCATAGGAATAAATGATGACTCACCTGCTGCTGAAAGAGGAATATTAGCGGGAGATATTATTCAAAAAGTTGATCAAGTAGATATTCAGAATTCAACTCAAATATTAAAATTGATTGAAGAAGCTAAAAATAAAAATAAAAGTTCAATCCTTTTTCTTATTAAGAGGGGATCAAATGTGAGATTTATTGCTATACCAGTTGAATAAATTTATAAATCTAGTATTGGTTTTCAAAATGTGTTTCAGTTTTTTTTGTTCTAATAGAAGTCAAAAATAATAATGTAGAGTTTTTAATGCCAAAAATTACGTATATAACTTTTGATGGAATAAAACATACGGTTGACGTGCCTGTAGGTCTAACTGTAATGGAAGGCGCCAGAGATAATAATATTCCTGGGATTGAAGCAGATTGTGGTGGTGCTTGTGCATGCTCTACTTGCCATGTTTATGTTGACAAAGATTGGATAAATAAACTGCCTGCAATAGATGATATTGAAAGAGATATGTTAGATTTCGCTTATGAACCCGATGAAAATTGTTCTAGATTAACCTGTCAATTAGAAGTTACTGATAGTCTTGACGGATTGGTAGTTAAAATGCCGGAAAAACAAATTTAAATTAATTTAATAAGTCAAATTAGTGAGTATGTTTTTTTTGCTATGTCCTTTCTGTGGAATTCATTCTTCCAATCTATTTTTTCTACCACTTTATAAGTTTTCTTTCTAGCATCATTTAAATTTGAAGACCTTGAAGTTATGCTTAAAACTCTTCCTCCATTAGTGACAATATTTTCATCTATATATTTTGTTCCAGAGTGAAATATTTCTACATCTTTAGAATTCTTAAATTTCTCTATACCCTTTATTTTAAAACCAGTTTCATATTTGTTTGGGTACCCACCTGAAGCCATCACAACAGTAACACCAAAATCGTCAGCGTAATTAATTTTTATTTTACTGAATTCATTTGTAGAACAATATAATAAAGCATCTAATAGTTGTGCACCAAGTCTAATTGCAATTACTTGACATTCTGGGTCTCCTAATCTTACGTTGTATTCTACAAGTTTAGGTCCCTTATCAGTGATCATCAAACCAGCATAAAGAATTCCGGAAAAAGGTGTTCCCCTTTCATCCATTTCTGTCAAAGTTGGAGTGATAATTTTATCTAAAATTTCTTTCTCTACTTCTGGTGATATATTTAAAGCAGGAGAAAAAGCACCCATACCACCAGTGTTTGCACCTAGATCTTTATCATAGATCTTTTTATAATCTTGAGCACTTCCTAATAATTTAAAATTTTTCCCATTACAAACCACAAATAGACTAGCCTCATGTCCAACCAGAAACTCTTCGATTAATAAGGCAATTTTTTTGTTTTGGTTAAGGTATATATTTTTAATTATTTCAATAGCCTCGGATTTTTTGTTTAAGATGAATACTCCTTTACCAGCTGCAAGACCATCCAGTTTTATAACAAATGGTGGTATGAATTTTTCAATAAAATTAAGGGCATCTTCTTTTGAAGTTGCTAAAATATAATTAGCAGTAGGTATGTTTTTAATATCACATATTGATTTTGTGAAACTTTTTGATGACTCTAAAAAAGCTGCCTCTTTAGTTGGTCCGAAGCTAAGTATATTATTTTTAGTTAGACTATTAATTAATCCGTTAGCCAATGGAGCCTCAGGACCTACAACAACAAAATCTATTTTGTTTAACTTGCAGTATGAAATTATAAGATCATTATCAAGAATATTTAAATCCTTACAAATAGCTAGCTGTTTGATACCAGCATTACCTGGGATACAATGAATTTCTTGGCATTTGGGATTCTGAGAAAAAGCCCAAACTAATGAATGTTCTCGTCCGCCACTTCCTATGACAAGTATTTTCAATTTTAGCCTATTAAATTTTTGTTATTAGAATCGGATTTATTAGTTAACATATATTAATCATTATTATGGGAAATTAAAAATTGATAAATAATTTTACAAATTTAAAGGAATTTTCTGTATCTGAAATCTCTTTATCCATAAAAAAACATATTGAAAATGAGTTTACTTTAGTCAAAGTAATTGGTGAATTAGGTAGGATATCAAAACCTTCTTCTGGACATATATATTTTGATATGAAGGACGAAAGATCTAGTTTATCTTGTGTTGCTTGGCGTAATACTTTGAAAGATCAAAAAGAGTTTTTGGAAGAAGGCTCCGAGGTTATTGCATTAGGAAGAATAACTACCTTTTCTGGTCAAAGTCGATATCAACTTGTAGTTCATGACGTTTTTCCTTCTGGTGCAGGAAGTTTAATGGCTTTGTTTCAAAAAAGAAAACAAACATTTTTAAATGAAGGTTTATTTGATCAATCTAGGAAAAAACCTATTCCATTTTTACCAGAGGTAATAGGAGTTATAACTTCAGAAAGTGGAGCAGTATTTCAAGATATACTTCATCGATTAAAAGAGCGTTTTCCGAGAACAGTAATATTATGGTCGGTTCCTGTACAAGGTGAAGAAAGTGCAAGAAAAGTAGCTGAAGCTATTGTTGGATTTAATTCATTTGAATTTCAGAGACAAGACAAAAGACCTGATTTATTGATAGTTGCCAGGGGAGGTGGTTCTTTAGAAGATTTATGGGGATTTAATGAAGAAATAGTAATCAGGGCTGTAGCTAACAGTAAAATTCCAATAATTTCAGCGATTGGGCATGAAACAGATACCACGTTAATTGATTATATAGCTGATAAGAGAGCTCCCACACCAACTGCTGCAGCAGAAATAGCAGTTCCTGAAAAAAAACAATTATCAGAACAAATAAAAAACTTATGTCTAAGACTTGATCGATCTGTCGATACCAAAATTGAATGGGAAAAACAAAAAATATCTTCACTTGCAAAAAGTATAAATAATGTATCACTCATCTTATCTTATTTTAATCAGCGCTTCGATATTTTAATGATAAAATTTCCAAATATTCTTCTTAGTTATTTACAAAAGAAAAGAGAAAATCTATTTAAGTTAAATCTGTCTATGATTGAAAAAAAAAGTTTATTAAAGGATATTAGATTTAGAAAAGATAGCTTAGCAAGGACAGAGAAATCAATAAATCTTTTATTTAAAAATGTTTTAGATACAAAAAAAAACTACATAGAAAATTTATATAAAGTTTATAGTGCCTTAAGTTATAAAAGAACACTTGCAAGAGGATATTCGATTATAAGAGACAAAAAAATGAATTTGGTAACTAATAAAACTTCTGCTATTAAAGCTCATGAATTATCAATCGAATTTAGTGAAGATATAATTGAAGTTGAAGTAAAAAGTCACAAATAGTTTTTTTCTTGTAATTAGAAATGTTACAACTTCTTATAATTAATAAATAGGATACTAAATGAAATTCTTTAAAAAATTAAAGGAAAAATTATTTTCTACATCATCAAAATTAAACAATGGTTTAGAAGAGATTGTTGATAAACAAAAAGATGAAATCTTTGATCAAGATAATAATGAGAATGAAGATTCCAATAATCACATTTCATCAAATATGAAAGAAGATTTAAGGGAACAAAAAAAAGAAATAGAAACAGTAAGCATAAAGGATGGAAAAAGAAATAAACTCATTGAAAAGCAGCTGTCTTTTTTTGAAAAAAATAAGAAGAAGAGCAATATTGAATCTGATGAAAACCAAATAGAGATACAAGAAAAAAAACCTAATTTCTTTAAAAAAATAATTAAATCTGTAGAAAAAGTAACAAAAAGAAGGAAGTTAGATAACACCATGCTAAATGAGATTGAAGACCTTTTGATCTCTACTGATCTTGGTGTGGCTACATCCTCTTTTATAGTTGAAAAAATCAAAAAAGAAAATTTTTCAAAGGAACTAGATATTACTCAATTAAAACAAGTAATCAGTAGTGAAATTTATGAAATTATGAATGCTCCAAAAACTATTACTGAAATTAAAGATGGCCAGCTTAATATTTGGCTTTTCGTCGGCGTTAACGGTTCTGGAAAAACCACAACCATAGGTAAAATTGCAAAACAAGAAAAAGAAAATGGTAATAAGGTAATACTGGCTGCAGCTGATACTTTCAGAGCAGCAGCTGTTGAACAACTTTCAATTTGGAGTGAACGCGCTGGGATTCCTATGATAAAGGGTGAGGAAAAGAGTGATCCTGCCTCAGTTGTTTATAAAGCAATAGAAGAATCAAAGAGAGGTAAATATGACTTACTTTTAATTGATACAGCTGGAAGGCTTCAAAATAAAACAGATTTAATGGAAGAGCTTGAAAAAATAATAAGAGTAATAAAAAAGCAAGATCCAACTGCACCTCACAATTGTATTATTGTGCTAGATGCTACATCTGGTCAGAATGTAAATTCTCAAGTGGAAATATTCTCAAAAACTGCAGGTTTAACTGGTATTATTATGACTAAATTAGATGGAACAGCAAGGGGTGGAGTATTGGTAAGTGTTACCAATAAGTTCAACTTACCTATTTATAGAATTGGTTTAGGTGAAAAAATTGATGATTTGGAAATTTTTGATCCTAAACTCTTTTCAAAGGTTATTGTTGGTTTGGAGAATGATACTATTTAACTAAAGTAAATTTCAACATAGAAAGTATGTTGATTGTATTATATAACATAGGAGTACTGCACAGTGGATGAAGATAATAAGGAAAGACCTTTTTCAAAATTAGTTTTAGAAATTGGTCCACTAATTATATTTTTTGTGTGTTACTATAAAGCACCAATACCTAAAAATATAGTAAATGATATAGATGCAGCAAATCTGTTTAAGATAATATTTGCAACTAAAATATTTGTACCAGCAATTTTAATTGCTTTGTTTATTAGTTGGTTACAAACAAAAAAAATAGCAAAAATGCCTTTAATTACTGCCATCTTGGTTGTTGTATTTGGAGGATTAACAATTTGGTTAAATAATCCTGTATTTATCAAAATGAAACCAACAATTATTTATCTGATTTTTTCTGCAGTGCTAGTTTACGGGTTATTAAATAAAAAAAGTTATATAAAATATTTAATGGGTTCAGCAATTCCAATGAATGAAGAAGGCTGGTTTCTTTTGAGTAAGAGATTTGCAGGTTTTTTTATTTTACTTGCTTTAACTAATGAGATTATCTGGAGATTTTTTTCTCAAGACTTTTGGGTAAATTTTAAAACATTTGGTTTACCAATTCTCTTGATTATATTTATGGCAATGCAGTTTAATTTATTCAACAAATATACAAATAAAATAAATAAAGATTTAGATTAATATTATTTTATTGATTAATGAATTTAAAAAATTTTGTTTTCATTATCTCTTTTGTAATTGGCCCGGCATGTCTAAATAAAACCCTACCTTCTTGATCAATTGCAAATGTCTCAGGTACCCCATAAACACCCCACTCTATGGCATTTCTTCCTGATTGATCTGTTCCAATTTTAAGAAACGGATTTCCGTACTCTTTTAAAAAGTTAAGGGCTGAATTTTTTTTATCTTTGTAGTTTACGCCATAAAGTTCAACGTTTTCTAATTCTGATAATCTTTCTAGTTGAGGATGTTCTACTCTACAAGGTGGGCACCAACTAGCCCAAAAATTAACTAACCTGATTTTATTTTCCTTTATAGAATCTAAATCTTTATTGCTTACTAAATCGTAACTTCCTAAGTTTTCAAGCACAAGCGGTGGGGGAGATTTACCAATTAAAACAGATGGTAGGTTTTCCCTATCATATTTTTTTAATGCAATAAAAGCTACTAGGATTAATAAAAAAAAAATTAAAAGAGGAAAAAATTTAAAAAAATTGACTTTTTTATTTATCATTTAAATTATCAGTATTTAAATTTTTAAGGTCTCTTTTTACTTTTTTTGCGTCTAAATAGGTAGATACAATTACAATAGATACAAGAGAAAATGTTCCCGCATAAGAAATTAATACTTCAAAAGTATATTTGCCAAAATCTAACATTAACCATCCCTAGCATTTAATAAAATATTTATTTTTCTTTTTTGTATTTCTGTCTTTATTCTTATTAACAACAAAGTCAAAAACAATAATACAAATCCTATAATGCATATAATAAGAGGAAAATAAAATACATTATCAATATTTTCCTCTTTATCTAATGATAGGGATGGTCCCTGATGAAGACCTTGATCCCAAAAAAACACAGCATATCTTGAAAGAAGTGCAAAAATAGAACCAACTATACATAGCCAAGATGATAAGTCTCCTATTTTATCACTGAACTTCATAGTTTGCCAAATTGACAAATATCCAAGATAAAACATTAATAAAATTGCAAAGGAAGTTAGTCTTGGATCCCAAGCCCAATATGTACCCCAAATTGGCTTTCCCCAAATTGCACCAGTTAATATGGCTGACAAAGTCATAATTAGGCCAATTAATGCTGCTGATTTTGCAGCTATTAAACTTACATGGTGCCTTCTTATTAACCAAATAATTGATGCTAAAAGCATCATGAAATATATATTAATTGCTAGAAAAGCGGTTGGTACATGTATAAAAATTATTTTTACTGATGATCCTTGCCTGTAATCTTCTGGAGTAAAAAATAGGCCCCATACCAGGCCTAAAGATAAGATTATAATTGTTAATATCAAAAAAAAAGGTATGATTTTATTTGCTATACTTAGGAAATTATTTGGATTTGCAAACTCCAATATGTTTTTTCTAAATTTGATCATTGGTTATCTCATGTGTAATGAATTTTAATTATTAGTGAAGTGATAAAGGGGGTAATTGCAATACATATCAATGATAAAGCAAAAAGAATTAAATGTGCCATGATGTCGTAGTTTGAAGTTGTTATTAAGAGAGATATTTTCATTCCAAATATAATAATAGGAAGAAAAGTAGGAAGTATAAAAATTGAAATTAATAAATTCCCTCCTTTTTCACCTAAAGTCAAAGCAGCTCCGATTGTTGAAATGAAGCTTAAAGCGGGTGTAGATAATAACATTACCAAACAAATTAATATAGAATGGTATATTGTGATACCTAAAGGAAAACTGATTAAAGGTATTAAGGTTATAATAGGTAAATTGGTTGTTATCCAATGAACAATTGATTTAATAAAGATAATTGTTTCTATTGACGTATTTGATAAGATATATAGATCAAGATTACCATCATCAAAATCCTCCTGAAACATTGTTTTAATTGAAAGTAGAGAAGAAAGAGAAATGGCAATCCAAATTATTGCTAATAAAGTTTTTTCGGAACTTTCTCCAATTTGACCAAATCCAATACCAACTATTAAAATTAAAATAATAAAAAAACTTGTTGAAAGTAATATGCCTTTATTTGCTAATGCAAAAAGTAACTCATATTTAAAAAGGTGAAAACTCAATTTCATAGGATTAAATGAAAGGATCTCTTTCGCTGTTCTTTGGTTGATTTAATGTCAAAATTATATCTTGATTATTCGAAGAAATGAAGGCTTCATGAGACGCCACTATTGCTATCCCTCCTTTTTTTTGGTGATCTTTTAAATAATTTTTTAATCTACTTACATTTTCAATATCTAATGAAGTTGTCGGTTCATCTAATAGCAAAACTTTCTTATTATCTATAGATAATCTTGATAAGCCTACTCTTCTTTTTTGACCTTCGGAGCATTCATAAATTCTTCGATTAAGAATTTTTTTCAAATTAAATGAGTCTACCTCAAAGTTATATTTTTTTTCTGAGATACCTTCCCAGAAATCAATTTGCTGTTTTACTGTTAGATGATTCTTCAGAGAATTACTATGTCCTATATAAAAAAAATTATGATAAATTATATCGTTCCTATTTGTTATATCTTCATTGT
>CACBRT010000012.1 GCA_902541695.1 uncultured Alphaproteobacteria bacterium
CTTTAGTGGTTACAGGAGATCAAGATTTTGGTAACAATCCAGATATGAGTAAAAGAATTTGTAAAGAAAGCCTGAATAATAAATTAATAATTATGAAAAATCTAAAGCACATGGGACTAGTTGAAGATCCAAAACAATTTGGAAAAATTTTAGAAGATTTTTTAAACCAATTCTTAGATATTAAAAAAAAATAATATGAAAAAAGGTATTCTTTCAGGTTTAAAAGTATTGGATTTAAGTAGAATGCTTTCTGGTCCATATTGTACCATGATGCTTGCAGACCATGGTGCTGAAGTCATTAAGATTGAAAGTCCAACAGGCGATACAAGTAGAAAAACTGGTCCATTTAAACCTGAAGATTTAGAAAAAAAATGGTCAGGATATTTTGTAAGCCTCAACAGAAATAAAAAAAGTGTTGTCATAGATTTAAAATCTAAGGATGGGAACAAAAAATTTCTTAGTCTTGTAGAAAAAGCTGACGTTTTGGTTGAAAATTTCAGACCAGGTGTGATGGATAAACTGGGACTTGGTTTTAATTCATTAAAGAAAATAAACAATAGACTTATTTATGCTGCCATCAGTGGTTTTGGAAATCCCCAATTTGGAAAAAGTCCTTATCTTTATTGGCCTTCATATGATGTTGTTGCTCAAGCTATGGGGGGAATTATTGGCATTACTGGTCCAGATAAAAATACTCCAACTAAAGTTGGTCCGGGTGTAGGAGACATTTTTTCTGGGCTAATGATGTCATTTGGGATTATCTCTGCTTTACGTATGGCTGAAAAAACATCTAAGGGACAATTTATTGATCTGTCTATGTATGACGCGGTTTTAAGTCTTTGTGAAAGAATAATTTATCAATATGACTTTGATAATTCAATTCCTAAGCCTGAAGGAAACGGGCATCCCTTACTAGTTCCATTCGGGATATATAAAAGTAAAGATGGACATATTGCATTAGGTATTGTTGATAATTCTTTCTGGAAAATTTTAACTAATATTATTGGAAACAAAGAATTAGTAGATAATCGGAAATATGAAACTATAGAATCTAGACAAAATAATGCTAAATCGCTTAATTCAATTGTGGAAAGTTGGACAATAACCAAAACTACCAAAGAATTGAAAAGTTTACTTGGCGGATATGTTCCCTTTGGTCCTCTAAATACTGCTGAGGAAATATTCAAAGATTCTCATGTAAAAAAACGTTCTATGATAAGAAAAGTTAAAATCCCTTTTGGCGATAAAATTAAGCCTTGGAGAGTAGCTGGTAATCCTCTAAATTTCAGTGAATTCCCTCAACCTGATTTTAAATCTGCCCCTTGTTTAGGTGAAAATAATAAAGATAATATATTCGATCATAAATCAGAGATATTTAAAAAATCTAAAAGTTCAAAGTTGCGAAAGGCTTTTGGTTCTTTTGCAACAGGTGTAACTTTGGTTACAACAAGACAAGAAAATGGAATACCAAGAGGTTTCACAGCTAATTCTTTTACTTCGGTATCCCTAGATCCACCATTACTATTAGTTTGCATATCAAAAAATGCACAAAGTTATTCAACTTTTAGAGATAGCAAATATTTTGCAGTAAATGTATTAAGCGAAAGCCAGAGATCTACTGCAGGATTATTTTCATCTCAGAGTTCGGAAAAATTTAAAATTACAAAATGGAAAAAAGGTTTTAAAGAGTTACCAATAATTGACTCAGCTTTATCATATTTTTCATGTGAAAAGACGAATTTTCAGGAAGCTGGAGATCACGCAATTATTATTGGAAGTATCAAAGATTTTGGAATAAGGGACGGCAAACCGTTAGGATATTTTGATGGTGATTATTTTTCAATAGGTTTTGAAAAGTCACTCATAGACATGGTTAATAATGACAGTAATACCCATTTTGGAGCTATTTTAGAAAATAAAAAAAGAATACTTTTTATTGCTGATAAAAACAGAAACCTTACTCTACCAAAGTCATTAAATAGTCAAAAAAATCTAGAAGGATTGGAAGATTACTTAAAAAGTCTGAACTTAAAATTTAAACTTGATTTCCTATATTCGGTTTATGAAGATAAGGAAAAAAATTCTCATATGATTTTTTATCATGGGAAATTTTCTGGAAATGGAAATATTACTACTGTAACTTTTGATATCAATGAAATTCCGTATGAGAAAATTATTAATAATGCTGAAAGAACTATGATGAAGAGGTACCACGATGAGTATCATCATGGACAATTTGGTATTTATCAAGGAAACGAAAAAAAAGGTAAAGTGAAAAAAGTTTTTTAAAATTATTTTTATGTGGGGGAATAAAATGATTGAAGATATAAGAAAAATAGTCACTTATGAAGAAATAATTAATGTTGAAGGAGGAAAAAAAGCGCCAAACGATCTTAGGTTGATTGGAGTCGCTGCCGTTTTAAAAAATCCTTGGTATGGTAAAAACTTTACTGAAGATTTAACACCTGAAATAAATAGAATTTCACCAATAATCGGAAAAATACTTACCGAAAAATTAGTGGCCAATATTGGATCTGGAGATAAAATAGAAGCATATGGCAAAGCTGCAGTTGCAGGAATAGATTCTGAAATCGAACATGCTTCGGCTTTAATTCATACATTAAAATTTGGAAACTATCTTAGAGAGGCCGCTAAAGCTAAATCTTATCTTGGTTTTACAAACGTCAGAGGACCTGCAAATACTCCAGTATTTATTCCCTTAATGGATAAAAATGATACAGGAAGACGATCACATTACTTAACGGTGCAATTTTCAATAAATGATGCCCCGGCAGGTAATGAACTTATCGCAGCTCTTGGAGCCGCAACTAGTGGAAGACCTCACCATAGAATTGGAGATCGCTACTCTGATTTAAATTCTTTAGGAAGAACAGAGGACAATCCAGCAGGTGTTTAGAAAGAATTTAATTGCACTATTGATAAAATATTATACGATAAAATCAGAATTTCGATTAATGGGGGGCTATATTAAATGAAATTCCAACTAGCTGTGAATTTAGAACGTATGGATAACAGCATTGAGATGGAAGATGTTAAAAACCATACTCTAGATATGGTTCAAATGGCTGATCGAGGTGGGTTTAATATTGTTTGGGCAGCAGAACATCATGCTATAGAAATGACTATAGCACCAAATCCTTTTCAAATATTAACTTGGTGGGCAAATCATACAGAAAGGATAAGATTAGGTACAGCTGTTGTAAATGCAGCTTATTGGCATCCAATAAATCTTGCAGGTGAAGCCGCTTTTACAGATTTGATTAGTGGTGGCCGTTTAGAATTTGGTATTGGATCGGGGGCATATCAAAGAGAATTTGATAGAATGAAACCAAATGTAAAACAACAGGATGGATGGCGTTATATGCAAGAAATGCTACCATTGTTAAAAAAATTATGGTCAGGGGATGTTGAACATAAAGGGGAATTCTGGGAATTTCCTTCCTCAACTTCTTGCCCTAAACCTATACAAGAGCCCCATCCCCCTATTTGGGTGGCTGCTCGATCTCCAATAACCTATGATTATGCAATTAAAAACAAGTGTAATGTTATGTCATGGCCACTTACCAGACCATTTACAGAAGCTGAACTATATAAAAAACAATTAGACGATGCAATCGCTGTTAATAAATCGAATTTTAAGCCTATATTTGCTATGATGCGCCATGCTGCAGTTTATACAAACAATGAAGATAAGGAGAAAGCCTTAAATGCGATAAGAACAGTATTGGGACAATTTGAAAATTTATTCAAAAATCTTGGAGATGTTCAAAATGGCTTTACAAAACAAATTCCACTGAATGAATTAGAAGGTAGGGAACAGTACGACCCTGATATGCTCACAAAAAATCTACTTTTTGGTAATCCTGAAGAAATAATAAGAAAGCTTAAATTATATCAAGATTTAGGAGTCGATGAATTTATATATTATGCAAGTATGGGATTAGGCCACAAAGAGCAAAAGAAATCTTTAAAATTGTTTATTGAAGAAGTTATGCCAGAGTTTTGTTAAGAAGTTAATCACTGACCTTTACAAGCAACTTACCAAAATTACGGCCATTTAATAAATCAATAAAAGCAGAAGGCGCATTTGATAAACCAGCTTTTATATCTTCTTTATATATGATTTCTTGTTTTTGAACTAACGGAGATACCTCTTCAATAAATTGAGGATATGTTTCCTTATGGTCAAAAATAATAAATCCATTTACTCTTAATCTTCTGACTAAAATTGTTCGCCACAGTTTTGGGAGAGATATAGCTTGGTCAATACCCTTTCCAGAATACCATGATATCATACCGCAAACCGCAATTCGACCAAAATCATTCATATTGGGAATTATAGCCTCTAGTGTTTTGCCCGCTACATTCTCAAAATAGATATCTACTCCATTGGGACAATATGATTGAATTAGATTACTAAATTCTTTAGTATTAGTTACATTATTGTGGTTAATACAACCATCAAACCCCAATTCATTCACAACATACGAACATTTCTGATCGTTCCCGGCAATGCCGATAACTTTCAACCCCTTTTTTTTAGCAAGCTGACCTGCCAAACTACCTACGGCACCAGAAGCAGCAGATATTACAATTGTTTCTTCTTTTTTTGCATTTGCAATCTTATTCAATCCAGTCCATGCGGTATGTCCAGGCATACCTAAAACACCTAAAGCAGTCTGTTCAGGAATATTTGTTCTTTTTAATTTTCTTAATCCATGCCCATTTGATATAGCATGTGAAACCCACCCAAACTTACCTATAACCAATTCACTTACTGCAAATTTTTCATTTTTAGAAACAATTATTTCTCCTATACATTCGCCCTCCATAGCCTCACCAATTTCAACAGGGGAGGCATATGATCTAACATTGTCCATTCTACCTCGCATATAAGGATCTAATGAGAGCCATTTGACTTTAACTAAAATTTCTCCACTTTTAATTTCAGGACAGTTAAAAAATTCAAGTTTGAAATTGTCAAATGTAGGCTCACCAACAGGTCTTTTTGCTAATATTATTTTTTCAATTTGCATTTTTATTTCCTACCAATTACTTAAATATTCCTTGTGAGATAATTTTTTTAAATATTTTATCTCTTATATCCAAAAAATTTCTATCAAAATTATCAAATTTACCAGAGGCAATTGATAAAATACATTTTGCAGGTTCGATAGGATCAATCATATTATTTTCAGGTAAAAAAGAAATTTCATTGATTTTAGATTTCCTTATTTTCATCTGCATTTTTGTTTTTACAAGACCTGGAGAAAAACCAAAACATTTAATACCACTTTCTTTACCTTCTAAATTAACCTGTTTTGTAATCATATGGAACGCTGCTTTACTAGCACAATAACTAGACCATCCTTTTCTTGGATGATTAGAAGCTCCTGAAAGGATATTAATAACCCTAGCTTTGGAGTTAGACAATACTGTCCATAGCTCTGAAATTAATGCTAATTGAGCCGTTAAGTTTATATTGATCGATTTTTCTAATTCAACTATATCCAAATTTCCAAGCATAGACATTGGTAAAATCGTGGCGGCATTATTAATCATGACATCCACACCACCCCAAACTTCAATAATTGATTTTGCTAAATTTGGGATCTTCGATACTCTAGACAGATCACCTACTATCTCTTTTGCATTTCCTCCATTCTGAATAATTTCCTGTATTAAATCCTTACAATCACCTTTTTTTTTACAATGTAAAATTAACCGAGCACCTTTTTTAGCCATAAGCAAAGCAGTAGATCTACCGATACCTGACCTAGATCCTGATATAAAAACGATCTTATCATTCAATATATTCATAAAATAGATTTTAATTTTTATATATCATGGTGTAAAGCATAGTAAGACAAATTGATTCAGAATCTTTATTAGAAAATGGAATTAAAAAATTGTAAATTTGAAAGCATTAGCAAAGTCAATTTTGACACTATAATCGATGTTAGATCACCAAAAGAATTTACTGAGGACCATATACCTAATTCAATAAATCTCCCAGTATTATCAGATTTTGAAAGAGAAGTTGTAGGAAAAATATATATTCAAAATAGCCAATTTGAAGCAAAGAAAATTGGAGCAAAATATATTTCAGAAAATATATCTAAACATTTAGATGGATTGCTTTCAAATAAAAATGATAATTGGAAAGCACTAATCTATTGCTGGAGAGGAGGACAAAGATCAAAGTCATTGGGAATTGTACTACATGAGATTGGGTGGGATATAAATATTCTAGATGGTGGTTATAAATCCTACAGAAAAAATGTTGTCAAAAACCTTTATGAAGACGAATTATTTCACAATATTTTTATTATTTCTGGATATACCGGCACAGGTAAAACATTAATGCTTCAAGAACTTAGCAAAAAAGGTGCACAAGTCATTGATTTAGAAAAATTAGCAAATCATAAGGGATCAATATTTGGTTCACAACCAAATGGACAACCCTCTCAAAAAAGATTTGAAAGTGAAATTCACAATCTAATGAAAAAATTCAATCCCGAAATGCCCATTTTTATTGAGTCTGAGTCTAGTAAAATAGGTTATTTAAAAATACCTCCAGCATTATGGAAAAAAATGAAATCTTCACCCCATTTTGAGCTTTCTTCTAATAATATTTCAAGAGCTAAATTTTTATCTACTCAATATCCAGAATTATATAAAGATACTAATAAGCTTTTGGAAAAAATTGAGTTGTTAAAAGAATTTCATAAAAATGAAACAATAATTGGTTGGAAAAATTTGATTGAAAAAAAAGATTTTTTTACACTTTCTAAACAACTAATAGAAATGCATTATGACCCCAAATATAAAAATTCAAATAATTACACAGAAAAATCAAAAATCCAAAAAATTCACTTGGATCCAAATATCAAGAATAATGTAAGTGAAGTAGCTAATTTAATTTTAGAAATTTCTAATAAGAAATAGTAGCTTTGCCTTTTACAATTTTTCCTATTACAGAATGAGTTAGACCTAAAATTTCAAGTTTTTTTTGAACTTCTAAAATATGTTTCTTTGGAACTGAGGCTAATAATCCTCCAGAAGTCTGAGGATCAAATAATAATGGCCATTTTTTATTATCCAAATTTAAACGGTCGCTATAAGCTTGGCGAAGGTTATCTTCAAATATTGTTGATCTGACCCCTTTTAAAGATAACTCCAAGGCACCTTCTAGAATTGGAATTTCATCTAAGCTTAAAATTGCTGAAACATTTGAAGATTTACAGATATTCTTTAAATGACCATATAATCCAAATCCTGTTACATCTGTCATTGAAGTAACTTTATTTGATAAGAATTTAATAATCGAACCTTGAGATTTCATCATCCATTCTTGTGCATTTTTAATCCACAAACCTTTTGCTAAACCTTGCATTTCCCCAGCTAGGATTGTACCTGTCCCTATAGGTTTTGTGAGGATAATTAAATCACCATGGTTAGCTCCATCAAGGGTGATTGGGTTTTTATTAGAGTGTCCCAAAATTGTAAAACCAATTGTTAATTCTTTACCCTTTGAAGTGTGTCCACCTATTATGCTTGCACCTTCTTTTTTAAAAACAGAATTTGCAGCATCTATAATATCGTTTAGATATTTTTTTTGATCAATTAAAGGTACATCTGGAATTATAATATGGCTAAGAACTAATGAAGGGACCGATCCCATTGCCCATATATCACCCAAGGAATGAATTGCCGTAATCCTAGACATCGTCCAAGGATCTGAACAGAATTCTCTCAGATGATCAGTGGTTAATACATGATTTCCCTGCTTTAAGTTAACAATTGCTGCGTCATCACCAATTTTATTCATCATCCTGTTAACTTTTTTTGGCAACTTTTCCAAAGCATTTTCTAATACTTTATTCCCTACTTTTGCACCACATGCTCCACATAACTCCTGCTTTTGTTCTCTATATTTTTCTTTAGATAAGGAATTCATAGAATTCTTTATGTAAAATTTCTTTATAAAAGACCTATCAACAAAATCTTTAAATAACCAAGGAAAGATTCCATAAATTGAAAAATTTCCCCAAAACAAAAGAGCTTTTTTCTTATCGATGGTAAGGGCTTGCAAAAAGTTTTTTTGAGGATTGTATTTAATTAATTTTTTTGAAGAAATATAATTCTTAATATTTCGATATAGGAAAGGTGCCGCTCTTACAGCAAAAACACCTGCTTTTTGATTTGGATTATTAACTAAAGATGCACAATCTCCAGAGGCAAATACAAAATCATGTGATGTACTTTGTAAGCATTGGTTGATACTTATGAAGCCTTTTTCAAGATTTAAATCTGTGTTTGATAACCAGTTTTGAGGTATTCCACCAGTTGCTCTTAATATAAAATCACTTGAAATGATTTCACCATCTTCACAATGTATTTTACCTTTAGTAAAAGAGGATATACTTATGTTTTTTCTTAGAATGATATTATTTTCATCAAGGAGTTTTAATATTCTATTTTTTGCCCTGTTTGGTAGATTTCCTGCGATTTCATTTTTGTCAATTAAATAAATTTTAGGATTAAATCCTAATGATTTAATTTTATAATTTACACAAAGAGCTAATTCACATCCTGCGGCTCCTGCACCAATTATGGATACTTTAGGAACACTTAATGGTGCTTTTAAATTTAAAAGAAATTTGCTCCAATTATGAATAAATTTGTCAAAAGGTTTTACTGGGATTGAAAATTTTTCTGAACCAGGGATGTTTATCAATTGATAATTAATACCAATATCAATTGATAGCACATCAAACTCTAGGGGATTTCTTTCCCCCAAGTATACTTCTTTCCTTTGTAAATTAATTTTATTTACATATGAAAATACAATTTTACATTTTGCAAATTTTGAAAGTTGGATTAAATCGATTTTGATTTGATCATAATTATAAGCACCTAAAATTGCGGCTGGTAACATACCAGTATATACTAATTCAGGATCAGGCGTAACTAAGGTAATATTTAAACCTTTAATAGGCTTCATCCCCATTTTTTTCATTAATAAAATATGTGAGTGCCCACCACCGATTAGTACTAAATTTTTTTCAGCCATTGAAAACCTTAGTTCTTTATGGATTATTAATGTAGATTATTTGATTCTAAAATAATTAGAATTAGTCAAATGAAGTAAAAATTCAATAGGGTATGGAGATTAGAAAATGGGAAAATCATTAAAAGAATATGCTAAAAAAAATAAGATTAAATATTTTATGATTTCATTCACTGACATTTTTGGAGCACAAAGAGCAAAATTAGTACCTTCCCAAGTTATTTCAGAAATGGAAAAAGATGGTGCTGGTTTTGCAGGTTTCGCAACTTGGTTGGATATGACTCCTGCTCATCCAGATATGTTGGCTATACCTGACCCTAAAAGTGTTATTCAGCTTCCATGGCAACCAGATGTTGCATGGTTAGCATCTGACTTGGTTATGGAAGGTAAAGAAGTACTACAGGCACCAAGAAATGTTTTGAAAAAGTTAATTACCGAGGCCAATACAAAAAAATTTAGAGTTAAAACAGGTATAGAGGCAGAATTTTTCCTTATTAAAAGAGATGGCTCAGCAATTTCTGATGAATATGATAATGCTGAAAAACCTTGCTATGACCAACAAGCGGTAATGAGGAAATATGATGTAATAAAAGAAATTTGTGATTCAATGCTAAAGTTAGGATGGGGACCATACCAAAATGATCATGAAGATGCTAATGGTCAATTTGAAATGAACTTTGAATTTGATGATGCCCTGGCAACAGCAGATAAACATTCTTTCTTTAAATTTATGGTTAAGTCTATAGCAGAAAAACACGGACTAAGAGCAACATTTATGCCTAAACCTTTTTCGCATTTAACTGGAAATGGATGTCATGCTCATATTTCGGTATGGGACTTGGCAGGAAAGAAGAATATATTTGAGAATAAAAAAGCAGACCTTGGTTTATCTGATGATGGCTTTAACTTTCTGGGTGGACTTATGAAAAATGCTAAATCAATAGTTGCAATCACAAATCCAACAATAAATTCTTATAAAAGAATTAACGCACCAGTTACCCAATCTGGTGCAACTTGGGCACCAAATACTATTACTTGGAGCGGGAACAACAGAACACATATGGTACGTATCCCAGGTCCAGGCAGGTTTGAATTGAGACTTCCCGATGGGTCGACCAATCCATACCTTCTGCAAGCAATTATTATAGCTGCGGGAACAATTGGTATCGAAAAAAAATTAAATCCAGGTAAGAGGTATGACAACGATATCTATACTGATAAAGAAACTGAAAATAAAGTAGAGAAATTACCTTCGAATTTGATGGATGCTTTAAGAGAATTTTCAAATAATTCTGAATTAAAAAATAAGCTTGGCCTAGAATTTTCTAATGCTTTTATTAAGTTAAAAAATCAGGAGTGGAATAAATTCACTAATCATTTATCAGAATGGGAAATTGAAAATACCATGGATATTTAATTTTAAAAATTTGGCTAGCAAAATATAAGTTGATTACCCTTTTCAATAGATCCACCTGTTATAACTTCACAATAAACTCCAAAATCTTGGTGTCCATAATATGTATTTAAAGCATTTAGTGTGTCGATGTCACTTTCCCCATTTATTGGGTTTACTTTTGTTGCATTACATCTTTCTATTGGCTCAATTATCTTAAATTTAGCGCTACCAATCACAATTTCTTGTCCCAACCAATCAAATTCTTCAAAAGGTTTTCCACCACTCAACCATAAATTACCTCTAAACCTCTTGGTATCCAATTTTGAACCAATTTTACTAGATAGTTCCTTAAGTGATTCAATAGATAATAAAGAGACTGAAGGATATTCGGTATCTGTTAATCCTCTATCTCCAACCTTGTATAATTCATTTGGACTTGGGCCTTGAGAAGGACATAAAGGTTTAATCCATTTTAAAAAAAGGTTTAACTCTTCTTTATTATTTGGATTAAAAGTTAATTGTTCTAAACTAGGATGCATAAGGGTAATTGTACCATTACTGTCATTATATGATGATGTAACTGCCATAAAAGATGGTGCTATTGATCCTCTCAAAAAAGAACTACAAGGTATCCACTCTTTTTTAGAATTTGGAATTCTAGTTTTATCATGAGCTAAAGCCCAAACACGATCTCCAGGCATAGTCTTTCCAGAAAAAAGAGAAACTTTTTCCAATAATTCAGCACCAATACTTTTGATTGGATGACGATAAATTTTTTCTAGAATACGAATATTAATGCCTTACAATATATTCTTAACTAATCTATTTATAAAATAATCTTATTGCAACTGAAATTGCTAACTTAAAGTTAGAATTGCAATAGAACTAAATACTAAGCTAATTCCCAACATTTGGATAAAATTAAGTTTTTCTTTGTAAAAAAAACAAACTAAAAGAATAGTTATTAATCCAAAAGTAGAGGCTGATACTGAAGAAAACTCTGGGTGATTAAAATTTCCAGAATATACCATTATTAAAAGTGCTAAGGTATCAACAACTCCCATTAAAATGAGTATTATTATATAATTAGGCTTTATGGATTTAAACTTGATATGATTTGCAAATAAAGAAACTATAACCATAATAGATGAAGTTCTAGCTATAAGATTAGATATAATTTCATTGGAATTAATAATTTGGTTTTGACCTAACTGAAACGATAATGAAAAAAATACTGCAGATAAAATAGACCAATAAATAGTTTCTAATTTTACAGTTTTCACTTTGTCCGTATTTTCTTTTTTAGTATAGACTGTCAAAAAAATACCAAAAACAACAATTAAACTTAGTAACCACTGATGAGGTTTTGGTGATGTAGTTAAAACAGCAGCATAAATTAATGATAAAATGGGATATGAACAAATAATTGGAGCTGCTACAAAAACAGGACCACGATCAAAGGCCATGTACAAACCATAACTAGCTATTAAAAAAAGAATACCATAAATAATAGAAATTAAAATAAAAGTTACACTAAGGATAAAATTTTGTTCAGTTAAAAAGAAAGAACCAGCAAGAAATAAAATACCAAATAGATTGGTACATAATAATGCGGAAAAAATAGTAACTTTCTTTACTATAAAACGAACTAAAAAGTCGTGCAGTCCCCAACAAATTGCCGCTACAAATCCAAACGCAATTTCTATCATACTTACTAAGTTCCAATTTTAATTAATGGTTAGATTGATGAAAATTTTTAATAATTGATACTTTAATTAATGAAAAAATTCCATTGGGATAAAAAAAGGTTTTTTTGGTCTATTTTTGGTCTATTTTGTTCATTTTTGTGTACCTTTTTTTTTAATTAATGTTTTAATCCAAATACATTCATATTTCATACAGACAACAAACTGAAGGGGGGAATAGAATGGAAGAAAAAATTGCTGAATTAACAGCTAAAATTGCTGAGCTAGAGGCAAGCTCACAAGTAACAAATACTATGTTTGCAGAAACATATTATTATTTATCAATACCATTGATGGTGCTTATTCACGCAGGGTTTCTAGCCTACGAAATGGGCGCCACAAGAGTAAAAAATGTGCTATCGTCTGGAGTAAAAAATATTCTAGCTTTCGCTTTTGTTATACCTGCCTTTTATTTCTTTGGTTGGTGGGTATATTGGGCCTTTCCAACAGGAATAAGTCTATCCATGGGTCCTATGGAAATTTCAGGAAAAGAATATGCTGACGCCATAGCTTGGGGATGGGGAGAATCTGCTCAATATATGGGACCTAATGTTGCAGACAATGCATCCGGAGTATTTTGGGGTGCTTTTGCCCTTTTTGCCGCAACTACAGCATCCATTATGTCTGGATCTTTAATAGAAAGAATTCAAACTGTTGGTTTTGTGATTCTAGCTGTTGTACTAGGAGCATTTGCTTGGGTAGTAGCAGCTGCTTGGGGTTGGCATGCTGATGGATGGTTGGTCACCCAATTTGGAATGCATGATTTTGGAGCAGCTGGTGTAGTTCATGCTGTTGCAGGTTTCTTTGCATTAGGTGTGCTTATCAATCTTGGTCCAAGAATAGGCAAATTCAATGCAGATGGAACAGCTAATGATCTTTCTGGACATAACATGCCTTTTACAGCCACTGGATTAATGCTGATTATTGTAGGCTTTTGGGGCTTTTTAATGGCATGTATGATCCTTCCAGGAGAAGGATGGAGTTGGAGCGGAAGTACTGGTACAACAATATATGGAACACCAATGAATTTATCTGCACTATCTTTCAATATTTTGATGGGTATAGCAGGTGGTATCATTGGGGCTTGGCTCTTAAACAGAGATCCTTTCTGGATGATGTCAGGAGCTCTAGCTGGAATTATTTCAGTTGCATCTGGATTGGATGTATATTTTCCAGCTCTTGCATTTATAGTTGCAATAATAGCAGGACTGCTACTAAGACCAGCCGCAAAAATGCTTGAAAACTTTGGAATTGATGACGCAGTGGGTGCAGTTACTGTTCATGGAACAATTGGTGTTTATGGAATGGTAGTTTTTGGAATATTTGCCTCTGGATTTCCTGCACTCTTTATTGAAAATGCTCCAACTATTTCAATATTAGGTCAATTGGTAAGTGCTATTGTGTGTTCTCTTTGTGGATTTATTCCTGGGTATCTTCTTTCACTAGTTTTAAGTAGCCTTGGGATGTTAAGAACTCCTGAAGCTGCAGAAATTGCTGGTTTAGATACTACAAAAGTACCTGCACAAGCCTTTCCAGAAGGCATACCTGCATCAGCTCAACCAGCTGAATAATTACAATTAGAAAAGAAAGGATATTAAAATGGGATTTCCTTATGATAAAGCAGACTGGAGTGTTGTTGATGGAGCTATGTTCATGGGAGCAAATTCTTCGATGCCACTCTTTTATACTATTATCGCAATTATTATCTGTATCGTATTTTTAATTTACGGACAAATGATTGAGAATGATAAATATAATAAATAAGATTTAACTACGATAAAAAGCGAGGTTAGTGAAACCTCGCTTTTTACTCATAATTTCCCCGAACTCTCAATTTTTCTGGATCAAAATGAGGAAACCTTACTATCTTAGCAGGTATTCTTTTTTGATGACCGTCTAACTGACCAATTTCAAGTTCTGTTCCCAGTTCAGAATGCTCAATTACTATTCTAGCAAGAGCAATTGTTCTATCTAAATAAGGTGATTTTGTAGCCGAAGTTATTTCTCCTACTTGAGCTCTACCAATTCGAATACAGTCCCCACTATTTGGTACTAAACCACCTTTAATATCTAAGCCCACCAATTTTTTTTGTAGATTCATTTTTCTTTTTTCTAATGCACTTCTACCAATAAAATCAGATTTTTTTGACTTCAGAGGAACAGTAAACCCAATTCCAGCCTCAAAAGGATCAATTTGATCATTAAACTCATAACCTGCAAAAATTAAACCTGCTTCAATTCTTAACATATTTAATGCCTCAAGACCTAGAGGAGTTAAACCAAAACCTTGTCCTTCTTTCCAAATTTTCTTAAAAATTTCTTCAGCATCTTTGGGATGACAGAAAACTTCATATCCAAGCTCACCTGAGTAACCAGTTCTGCTAACTACACAGGACGGACCATGAAAATCGTTTAGACGAGCTACTGCAAATCGAAACCACTGTAATTCATTCATATTTGGTTGTGATGGAGCAGTCCAAATTACTTTTTCAAGAATTTCCCTACTTTTGGGTCCTTGAAGTGCAATATTGCAAAGTTGATCTGTTGAATTTCTAACCCATGCATCAATTTGCATTTTTTTTGCTTGTTCCTGTAGCCATATACCGCTCAAATCATTACCACCAACCCATCTAAAATTATTATCACCTAAGCGAAAAACTGTACCATCGTCGATCATCCCTCCATGCTCATAACACATAGCAGTATAGACAACTTGACCAACTGAAAGCTTCTCCATATCCCTAGTTACACAATTTTGCATTAATTCTTTTGCATCTGGCCCAGTCACCTCATATTTTCTTAAAGGAGATAGATCCATAATTGCTGCCTTCTCTCTACAGGCCCAGTATTCACTTATGACACCATAATTTGTCATATTATTTGGAAGCCAGTAACCACTATACTCAGTGAAGTTTCTTGTATAATTTGAAAAAGAAGAATGGAAACCTGTTTGTTTTGTTTGTTCCATATCAGCCTCCGTTGTTTTTCTCCAACCAATGGACTTTTTGAAATATAAATCTTTTGAATATGTTCTTACTTGAATATCAGTAGGATTCCAGCCATTTGCTGGATCTACATCACAAGGACATGCAGTAGAAATACACACAAGATCAGTCAAAGCTTTTAGTAATACATAATCACCAGGCCTAGACCACGGTTCATCCATCCCAAGGTTATTTGTATCGTCAAGCATTGTATTAAAGAAAAAGTTTATAGCTGGCCAACCACCTCTTGGTTTAATATTGTATTGTGATAAATCTATATTCATATTGTCTGAACAATTAATATGCCCAGGATAACCCAAATCTTCATAGTATCTTGCAGTACATGCAAGACCAAAGGTATCATGTCTACCACAAGTGTCTTGAATAATTTCTACTAAAGGCTCATGATCCAAAGTCCAATATTTAGAAAAAATACCTGGACTAGGATAAAGAGATCCCATTAAACTCCTTGTGGTAGTAGGGTCAATATCACGTTCGATACCTTTATCTAATTGACTAAGACTAAAAGCTTGAAAATCAGAGCATTCCCTACCCTGAACATCTAAAATTTGAATATATTGTCCTTCTTTTACGAGATAAGATTTTGCTTCTCCAGGCAAAATATTTTTATCTATTATTGGGTCAGAAAGAGGATCTGGCGGTAATAATCCACCTTTTGCAAATCCAGGATTTAATCGTTTTATATAGACGATCAATTCGGTAGGGACATTTTGTGCTTCCGGTAACATATGTTCACCAGTTGCAGCTACAATCAATAACCCATCGGAAGAGGCAACAAATTCTTCTGTATCACCTGGCTTTGAACCATCTTGGAAAACCCTAATAGCATCTGCATTATTAATGTCAAAATTTGACCTTGAGAGTGCATCAAGAACTTTCTGACCTGATTGATCCCCTGTAGATAAAAGCTTAATTAAAAACTCTGGTTTTCCTGAACTCTTTGCTCCTAATATAGATGCATCTGAAATACCTAAAGGATTAAAAAAAACTAACTCTCCTAGTTGAAGACCTTCCTTATCAACTATGGTTATTTCATCCCCTTTATTGATTTCTAAACCTCTACTTCCGCATCCAGGTACTACATACCTTTCTATGCCATGAGGTAATAATGGCAAACCAGGAAATTTGTTAGACCCAGAAATCATAGGTTTTTCAATAATGTCTATTAAACCCATTACATTTCTTCCTTATCAAGATCTACGACTTTGCCTCTATGTGTAACTACTATTACACATCCTGAAGGTGAGTGGCTATAATGTTTTGATCCTCCACTTAAAGATACAAAATCGCCTTCTTTGTAGATATATCCATCATTGTCAACTAGATCTCCTTTTAACATAAAAAACTCCTCAGGACCTTGATGCTCGTGAGGATTTGATCTAGCATTAGGACCCATTTTATAAAGATATGAACCTTGACCAGATTTAGGATCATAACTTAGATTGAACCACCAAACATTTTCATCTGGTAGTCCTGGTTGGTCAAGTAATTCCCAATTTAAGTTGTTAATATTAGCAACTTTTCTTAAATCATTTAACTTATCCATTATTCAAATTTTCCTTTAGAAAATTTTACTACTTAATTAGTCCAAATTCTTTCTTTTTTATATTTGACCACTCTACCAGCAGTCTATCAGCAGTTAATCCAATCAAAGAGACACATAAACCTATAACTAAGCCTTTACCACCGTCGTTAAACGATAATGCCCTAAAAATCTCTTGTGATAAATCAACTGTTCCAATAAATCCAGCGATCATAACCATAAATAGTGCAAACATCAAAGTTTGATTAATTCCTAATAGAATTTCAGGAAAAGCTAAAGGCATTCTAACTTTCCACAATATTTGAGACTCACTACAACCTGACATTTTCGCTGCCTCTATAATTTGGGAAGGAACATTTCTTAACCCAAAAATTGTATACCTAGTTATGGGAATACTGGCATAAACCACAATTGCAAAAATGGCTGAAACATCGCTTATTTGAAAAAGCATCACAGCTGGTAATAAATAAATAAATGAGGGAAAAGTTTGAAAAGTATCACAAATGTTAAGAATAAGTTTAGTAGTACTTTTTTTTCTAGAAGCCCAAATTGCAACTGGTACTCCAAATCCCACACTTATTATCATCGCAACAGATACCATATAAAGAGTAATCATTGCTCTCACCCAATATCCAGATGCAGCTATTAAAAAAATAAAAAACATTACAGTCATTGCCAATTTGAATTTTCCTAATTTCCATCCAGCACATCCAACTAAAACTATAACAGCAACCCAAGGCATGGATTGAAACATTGCTTTTGTTGGCATAAAAAAGTACACCAACAAAAAATCTCTAAAAATTCCTAAAGGAACAAAAAGAGATGTAGTTATGAATTTTATTCCCCAATCTAAATATCCTGAAATAGAAATAGTATACTCTTTTGGTAATTGTATTGCTGCGGCTGTTAGTAAGCTCAAAATAAAAGAAAAAACCACAATAATAAGAGCACCAAAAAGATAAGGGTTTCTTTTCCAAAATACACCTTCTATTTTTCTTTTGGGTTCCTTGAGAACTAAAGCTTGGCTATAGCGATCTAAAGTAATCGCTATAAATACAACTGCAACTCCTATTTCAAATGCTTGACCCAACCGCAAATTCTGCAAACGTGCTAAAAGATCATGACCTAAACCTGGTTGACCAATAAAAGAAGCAATTACTACCATAGCCAAGCACTGCATGATTACTTGATTTATTCCAAGCATTAAGGAGGATCTAGCACCTGGTAATTCAACTTTAAAGAGCATTTGCCATTTATTACAACCATTCATTCTACCCGCTTCAATGATTTCAGAAGAAAGTTCTTTTAACCCTAAAATAGTTAATCTTGTCATTGGAGGGAATGCAAAAATAACTGTAGCGATGACTCCAGCTTTAGCTCCTACCCCACAAAATATTGCCACCAAAATCAGATATGAAAAATGTGGTAAAGATTGCAAAATATTGAGTAAAGGATTTAACAATCTCTCTGCAATTTTAAATTTAGCTCCTAGTATACCTAATAAAATTCCAATTATAACTGCCAATGGAACTGAAACTGCAATTGCTGCTAATGTCTTCATAGAAAGCGTCCAAATACCCCTTAAGCTAAAAATTGCGAGATACAGAACACAAGCTCCGCCCAAAATTGCTAGATTTACACCTCTTAGATATAAACCTAAAATAATCACTAAACCTAAAATCATTACCCAAGGCATTGGACCCAAAGGAATTGTATTAAAACCTTTATAAAGTAATGCTTCTGTAAAATCTAAAGGAATGTCAATTAAATTTGCAATAGAGCGTGTAAATTCTCTAAAGGTAAAAAAACCAAAGATTTCATAATTTCTTAAGATATCTATTAAATTATTCACCCATTGCACAAATGGAATCATACCCTCTATTGTTCCACATCCTCCTAAACAACTCTTTGGTGGTACAACCCCCCATTCAGGTAGAAAGGGTTTAATAATCCACAAAAGGATAAAAGGATAAATGAACCAATAATTTTTAAATCTCTCAAAAATTATATTATTCATGGTTTTCTTTATCACTAAACAGAATTTCTATAATTTGGTCTTTTGTTAATTCACCACATACTTCTCCATTATCATCTACAACAGTTGCAACAGAATTAGATGAGATTATTTTAGGCGCTACAGATGAAATTTTGTCGCTTTTATTTACCTTTAAAGTACTGTCCTTAAGTTTTTTTGTAGTTTTCATAATAGATCCTACAGATAAAAGTTTTGCTCTCGGTATATCCTTAGTAAATTCTGCTACATAATCATTTGATGGATTTGTTATTAATTCCTCTGCACTACCGATCTGTACAATTTTACCTTCATACATAATCGCAATTCTATCAGCCAATCTAATTGCTTCATCAAAATCATGAGTTATGAATACTATTGTCTTATTAAGAAGATTTTGAAGTCGGATAAATTCATTCTGCATTTCTTTTCTAATTAGTGGATCTAGTGCAGAAAAAGGTTCATCCAAAAACCAAATATTAGGTTCAACGGCCAAAGATCTTGCTAATCCCACTCTTTGTTGTTGCCCTCCCGATAACTCTCTAGGATAATATTTTGATCTGCCCTGAAGTCCAACTAGATCAATAATTTCTAAAGCTCTTTTCTCTCTTTTCTCTCTGCTAATACCCTGAACTTCCAAAGGAAAAGCAATATTGTCTAATACATTTCTGTGAGGCATCAACGCAAAGTTCTGGAAAACCATGCCCATTTTGTGTCGCCGAATTTCTATTAACTCCTTATCTGTTGCTTTTAGTAAATCTGAGCCCTCAAAATATATTTCACCACTCGTTGGTTCAATTAATCTAGTCATACATCTGACTAAACTTGATTTACCAGAACCACTAAGACCCATAATAACTAGTATTTCCCCTTCATAAACATCAATCGATGCATTAAAGACTGCAGGGATATATTGTGACTCCTTAAGATCTTTTATAGTGGGATTAAAATTTTTGCTTGCGAGATATTTTGACGGATTTGATCCGTATAATTTCCAAACATTTTTACAAGATATGGCTTTGGAGTTTTTTGGCATTTTTCTATTTAATTACAACTTAGTAATGCCGATTGGCCCAAAAGTCCAATCGGCATATTATTGTGATAAATAAATTAAATTTATTTAATCCATTTTTCCCATTTTGATTTGTGATCTTTCAACCACTGCTGAGCAGCCTCAGAAATTTCCATACCATCAGTATCAACATAATTTGCCATTTTATCTATATCTGGGCCTGAAAAATTCATCTGCTTAGCAATATTGAAAGCCTTAGGGTGATTTTTTTCAAAATCTTTATTTACTCCAATTTTCAAATAACCGTTGGCTGGGTTACCACAATCATACAAAGCATTAGGATTTACCCCCCATGATGCATCAGAAGTGCATTTTGGATCATGCTTAGGAAATTCAACAAATTTTCCTTCATATTTTGCTCCAATAAAGTTTGGTGACCAATTAAATATTACCACTGGCTTTTTTTGTGCTACAGCTGCATCCAATTCCGCCCATATTGCACCTGCTGAACCTGCGTTCCTGACAACAAAATTCATACCTAAAGCTTCTACCTTTTCTGCATCATGCTTTAGCCAATCAACTGGTCCTCCAATAAAAACACCTTTTCCACCTGAATCTGCCCTTGCAAACATATCAGAGCATTTAGCTAAGGCTTCCCAATCAGGTAATCCAGGACAAACTTCTTCAATGTAAACTGGGTACCACCAATCCTCACGAGTTACAGCATCATGAGTTAGTAAATCTATAACACCACCAGTTGCTACAGCTTTATCAAATGATGCACCAAAGGCTCCTTCCCAAACTTCATGAACTATATCAATATCCCCATCTGCCATAGCTTGATATACGGTTTGACTATCCATGGATACATACTCAATTTTTTCACCAACCATTTTAAAAAGTTCACCAACTACTTCAGCACCTACTAATTGGCTTGACCAGTTGTGAGTAGGAATTTTTATCACACCACTACTGTCAGCATTGGCTGAAGCTGAAAATAATGCCGTAATAAAAAAACATAAAGCTATAAATTTAGCTCTTAGTACTAAAAAACTATGTTTCATTTTTCTTCTCCCTTTTTGCTAAGTTTAAGTTTAAATATAATTTCTGCTCAATTCTTTTTACCAATATTAAACTAATAAGCCTCATTTCAAATAAACTTCCATTCTATCATCAAGTTCCTCTTTCCATGGTTTATTATAAGATGGAGAAACTGAACTATCCATCGGCGAGGTAAATCCTCCTTGGTCTCTAAAAGTCATAATATTTTTCTTTTTATGTTTTTTCCATAAGAAAAAGGCCTCATTTGCTGCATCGACATTAAAATCAGGGTAATCTGTTTCTGATATAAGTTCACGCACATAATCACCTTGATATCTAATGCAGGCATAATCATCCTCTAAAGCATCTTCCATTTTCTCTCTCTCAATAGGGTCAGCGTATAATGTAGAGGAATTTGGCATTTTAATTTTTCCTAGTATTAAGTCTCTTGCATACCAAGCTTGTGCATCAAACATATTGAAAGTGTACCATTGATCCTGCATCCCTAAGTAGAATAATCTAGGATTTTTAGTCCAAACAATCCCTTTATATAAGTTAGCAGTTGCAAGTCTATTTGCAGTTTTGAGTCTCAAATCATCTGGTAGAAATGGAAAATGATGCTGATAACCGGTACACAGTATAATTGCATCGATTTCACTTTCACTCCCGTCTTTAAAAAATGCTTTATTACCCACAGTTTTTACCAATGCGGGAACTTCTTTCCAGTTTTCAGGCCAATCAAAACCCATTGGTGCAGTCCTATGAGCGACAATTACTGATTTACATCCATATTTCCAACATTGTGAACCAATATCCTCTGCGGAATAACTTGTTCCCAAAATTAAAATATTTTTATTTGTAAATTCTCTTGCATCTCTAAAATCATGGGCATGCAGTATCCTACCATTAAAGCTATCAAAACCTTCGTAAAATGGAACATTAGGAGTAGAAAAATGCCCAGTGGCAACTACTAAATAATCAAAAAAATCTGTTACTTCGGTATCTTTTTTTGTATCTCTAGAAACTACTTCAAATTGTTTTTTATTCTCATAAAATCTTACATCACGCACTATAGTATTAAAACGAATTTTATTTCTAAAATTTGTTTTTTCTAGTCGGCCTTTTATGTAATCGAATAATACAGATCTTGGCGGGTATGAGGCAATATCTTTACCAAAATGTTCTTTGAAAGTATAATCAGCAAATTCCAAACCTTCTTTAGGGCCATTTGACCACAAATATCGATACATTGATCCGTGGCAAGGATCTCCGGCTTCATCAACGCCAGTTCGCCAGGTATAATTCCATAACCCCCCCCAATCAGATTGCTTTTCAAAACAAACTATTTCTGGAATCTCATTTCCCTTGCTTTGAGCTCTTTCAAAAGCCCTTAGTTGGGAAAGTCCAGACGGACCAGCTCCAATTATACCTACTTTTTTTTTCATTATTATTCCCCCATTAAAATAGTGTTAAATTTTTTTTTAAAAGTCAATTACTTACTTAAAATAACTCCCTTAAAAATCATTCCATTTTGGGCAAAAACTTAAAACTATAGTTTCAGGATGTATATTAATATTAAAAAGCTGATTATGTGATATTGTTGAGTGATATAAAAATTCTGACTTTTCCAACTGAATTACGTTAAATTTAACGTCAAATCTATGTGAAAAGGCTTCAAATAATAGCCTGCAAACCCCTTTTTCAATTAGTGTCTTTGCTATTTCAGATTCAGGAGTAAAAGTAGCAGTTAATATGTCTGAAAATTCTTTATTTTTCTGATAATATGAAGATGACAATAACCTAATTGCTTGTTCTCTTCTTTGAGAAGGATCGTTAGTTTTTTTTGCAATATGCTTAAATTCAGATAAAAGGGAAAATTCAGGTAATTTATGAATAAGAGTTATAATCTTACAAATTGGCTCTTTTTGTTTGTCCAAATACAAATTAGGCATAATTGAGTCATCAGGTTTTCCAAAATTATCACGCATGATCATTTGTCTCGCACGACACTGGAATTTAACAAATTTTTCCTGCTCGCTAGGAAGCACTGATCGAGTATTATTTTCATAAAAATTATTCCTAATCATCAGATTTCCTTGGTTGCATCTATTATTTTTAGTTTAAAATCTCTATCATGGTTCAAGCTAGGAATTTTTTCACGCGTATCTTTAACATCGGCAAGATTTATTTTTGCAGATACAACTCTAGAGCCTACTCCTCCATCAGCTAAAACATTACCCCATGGATCAATCACAAGAGAATGTCCATAACACTCTCCACCGCCATCAATCGAACCTGTAGCACACGCAGAAATAACAAATGCTCCATTTTCAATAGCTCGGGCTCTGTTTAAGACATGCCAGTGTGCTTCTCCAGTTTTTTTTGTAAATGCAGAAGGAACCATCAAAACTTCAGATCCCTGCTTCGCCATAGATCTATACAATTGAGCAAATCTTAGGTCATAACATACAGAAAAACCAAAAATTCCAAATGGTGTTTTAGCTATTGAAGATTGATTACCTGGATTGACAGTTTCACTTTCCAAAAATTTGTTTTCATCATCACCTAAATCAATATCAAAAAGATGAATCTTATCGTATCTATGTGTTATTTCACCTTCATTATTAAGTAAAATACTACGATTAAAATATTTTTCACTGTTATATGAAATAGCTATTGAACCAATAGATATCCATACATTATTTTTTTGAGCGAAACTTTTAAATTTTATTAAAAATGGGTGATCATCTTCCTCTGTATGAGGTGGAATAAATCGGCCATTCTTACTTTTTAATCCACCACAATATTCCGGAAAACAAATAATGGATGGATCATCATTTAAAGATTTCTCGGCTAATTTTAAACCTTCCTCAATAGCTGAATCGAAATCAGGCCTTGGGTGTGTTTGTAAACAAGAAGCTATAAATGAAATTGACATTTTAAAATTTCATATATGCCTTTCTTAAGGTTACAAGAGGATGCCTATCAGACATTTGAAATTTTAATAATAGTTCTCGTGCAATCATGTCTCTGTCTTGTTGATTATCCGGTAATTCAATACTGTCTGGAACTCGAACCCAACCATTTATATTTCTATCAAAAACGGCTGGCTTTCCTTCTTCATAACCCATGTGAATATCCTCAAGCCAGTTCAAATCATCCCAACCCATTATCTCCATATACTTTTTTAGAAAAGGGGTTAACCTGTCATAATCTGGAACTAAATTAACGTCATATCTGTAACCAATATGTTGGCCTATCTCTTTTTCTCTTTCACTATCTAATCCTTCGGCATCCTCTAAAAATTGATCGACACCTTTTATTTCAGAACCTCTATACTGTGTTCCAGCCATATTTGATCTCCCTAAAAATGATGATAATCGTCTATTCCAACTGTGTGATTAGTTCCTGCTAATGGAACACCAGCCATAGCTGACGCCTCCATGGTTAACGCTGCTAAATCTTCAGGTTCTAAAGAATGAAGATTAGTTTTTCCACACGCTCTTGCAAATAATTGAGCTTCAATAGTGAGGGTATGTAGAAAATTGTAAACACGCTCTGCAGCTTCATCAGGATCAAGTCTAGATCTTAAAGCTGGATCTTGAGTTGCAACTCCAACAGGACATCTTCCAGTATGACAATGGTAACATTCCCCAGCTTCTACACCCATTTCTTCAGGATAATTAGCTTCTGGTATATCTTTATTACAATTTAATGCCATTAAGGCAGAATGACCAATTGAAATAGCGTCAGCACCTAATGCAATCGCTTTAGCCACATCTGCACCATTTCTTATTCCACCAGCATATATTAGCGTTATATCACCTCTTTTTCCTAGGTCATCGATAGCTTTTCTAGCTTGACGAATTCCTGCCATACCTGGTACCCCTGTATCTTCAGTAGCAAGATGAGGACCGGCTCCAGTTCCTCCTTCCATACCATCGATATAAATAGAGTCTGGATCACACTTAACCGCCATTCTTACGTCATCATAAACTCTGGCAGCACCTAACTTAAGTTGAATTGGAATTTGCCAATCTGTTGCTTCTCTTATCTCTTGAATTTTTAAGGCCAGATCATCTGGTCCCAGCCAATCAGGATGCCTTGCAGGGGATCTTTGATCGATACCTGCTGGTAGAGAACGCATCTCTGCAACTTGATCAGTTACTTTCTGACCCATCAGATGTCCGCCTAAACCAACTTTACAACCTTGTCCAATAAAAAACTCACAACCATCTGCTAAAACTAAATGATGGGGATTAAAACCATATCTTGATTGTATACACTGATAAAACCACTTTGAAGAATACCGCCTTTCGTCTGGAATCATGCCACCTTCTCCAGAACAAGTAGCAGTACCTGCCATTGTTGCACCCCTTGCTAAAGCAGTTTTAGCCTCATAACTAAGAGCTCCAAAACTCATCCCAGTAATATAAACAGGAATGTCAAGCTCTAATGGTCTCTTTGCTCTTGGACCAATAACTGTTTTTGTTTCGCACTTTTCACGATATCCTTCGATTACAAATCTTGTTAATGTTCCAGGTAGAAAAGTTAAATCATCCCAGTGGGGTATTTTTTTAAATAATGAAAATCCCCTCATTCTATATCTTCCAAGTTCTGCTTTTATGTGAATATCATCCATCACACGGGGTGGAAAAACAAAAGAGTTCCCTAATCTATATGGATCTCTATTGAGTGGTTTTTTATTTATTGGATTTCCGTCAGCCATTTTATTCCTCTAGTTAATTTAATAAGTTATAGTATTAGTTTTTTCTCAGTAGGTTCTAGATTATCATAATTCCAAAGTTGTTTCCCTGCGACAACTTTGGTAAAATGATCTACACCTTTTGAAGGTAGAAGTCCGTACTGTTTTAGTTTTCTATGAAGCCAATCTTTATCAAGTTGAGTAAGTTCAGCTTCAACTGCGTCTACACCATAAGACTTAATTTCTCCGCCAATATAAATAGTACCATCATACATAGAATCACCAAGGTTTTTACCAGCATTCCCACATACAATCATTCTACCACGTTGCATCATAAATCCTGAAAGGGCTCCAGTATCACCTCCTACGATGATGGTACCACCTTTCATGTCTATCCCTGTTCTTGAACCAACTGATCCTTTACAAACTAAATCTCCACCTCTGATAGCGGCACCAAAAGTTGAACCAGCGTTTTTCTCAATTAAAACAGTACCTGACATCATATTTTCACCACAGGACCAGCCAACTCTACCATTTACTCTAACATTAGGTCCATCAATAAGACCTACCCCAAAGTATCCAGTAGAGCCCTCAATTATTAAGTTCAACTTACTTAAAATACCGACAGCTAGAGAGTGTTTTCCTCTAGGATTTTTTAAAACTATAGTTCCATAACCTTTGGACATAAGATTCCTAATTTCAGAATTAACCTCTGTGGATGTCATATCTGCAGTATCAAGCTCAGTTCTTTTATTGAAATCAACTTGAGGAGCCCATGGATATTCAAATCGTTCAGTTTCACCTGGATCAAATTCCATAAACATTGACCGACCAGTCAATTGTTCACTAGTCATTCCAAGAGCTTTAACACGCTCTTCTTGGATCATAGATTTTAACTCATTTTCAGTTATGCTTGCCATACTCTTACCTCCTCATCATAGGGATCAGAAGTATCAATTTCTTGGGGAAGAATCGCCCTGATTGCAACTTCTTCTGATGCCATTGCAATTAAATCGTCACTTTCATAAAGAACTAGCGGTTTTGCAGCCATCGTATCTTTTGCCATACCCAATTGATCTTTTGTAGCAACTAAATATGTAAAAACACCATCAATCTCTTCAATAGACTGCTTCAAACTATTTTCCAGACTAGTTCCTAAAGAAAGATTATGAGCAGTGTAAACTGCTAAAAGTTCACTATCACAATTAGATGTAAAACGATGTCCTTTCTTTTCCATCTGTCTTCTCATTATCCAATAATTTGTAATTTGGCCATTGTGGACAACTGATACGTCATTATATGGAAAAGCCCAATATGGATGTGCTGACCTAATATCAACATCTGATTCTGTTGCCATTCTTGTATGACCAATACCATGAGTACCTTTAAACGAATTTAATCCGTAAGCATTAGATACATCAGAGGCGTCTCCAAGGTCTTTTATTAATTCTAAGCCCTTTCCTACAGATAATATTTCCGCTCCATTTACTTCTTCAATGTGTTCAGCAAGCTTTCCTAAATCACCATTAAAAGAAAACTCGTATCTGTAAGAGTAATCATTAATTTTATCTTTTTTGGTAACCTTCACCCCATGTTCATCAATAAAAGAATCTACCTGATTTATTCTCCGATCTAATTCAGCATAAATCCCACTGCCCCTTTGCATATCTTCAGCTTCAGCAATTTTCAAACGCATTACTAAATCATTTACTTCATTACCGTACACTGCATATCCAGTAGAGTCAGGACCTCTATGCTTTAAAGCTTGAAGCATTTGCGTCATTTCAAACCCTACCAAAGAAGATTTTCCTTTATGTATTAACCCTGCAATTCCACACATAAAAAGTTCCCCCTAACAAATATAATTTCATTTTAAATTCTAATTAAATACATTTATGGCAAACACTCCATGTATGTATCGTTATCCCAGTCAGTAACAGTAGACATGAAACGCGCCCATTCATCAGACTTATATTCATGATATAATCTATACATTTCGCCTGGCATGCCTTTTTGTATTACTGGATCGTTAGATAAAGCTTCTAGAGATTCACCTAAGGACATTGGAAGTTTTTTAACTTGTTTACCTTCCTCCATTGCTTGGTAAATATTTCTTTCTTCAGGTGGTCCTGGATCAAGTTTATTATCAATACCATCATCTGCAGCTGCAAGAATTGTTGAACCCATCAAGTAAGGGTTTACCATGGAGTCAACAGACCTATATTCAAATCTTCCAGGTGCAGAAACTCTAAGACCAGTGGTTCTATTTTGAAATCCCCAATCAGCAAAAACAGGAGCCCAAAAACCAGTATCCCATAATCTTCTATAAGAATTGACAGTAGAACAACCAATTGCTGTTAAAGCTCTAAGATGGTGTACTATCCCTCCGATTGCCTCTAATCCAGCTTTTTGTGGCATTTGTGGATCATCGCCATCTGGCATAAAAGTATTTTCTCCACCTTTTACATGCATATAATTTTCTTGCATACCTGGGAGGTTTTTGGGGTCATTACCCATTGGTATGAATACATCCTCACCACCTCTCCATAGAGACATGTTGTGATGGCAACCTGACGCAGAAACTCCCATAAATGGTTTACTCATAAAACAAGCAAAAATTCCAAATTCTCGAGCAACCTGCGCACAGATTTGCCTGTAGGTGGTAAGTCTATCAGCATTCCTTAGAACATCATCAAAGGTAAAATTGAGTTCTAGCTGACCAGGAGCATCTTCATGATCCCCTTGTATCATATCAAGCCCCATTAATCTGGCATATTCAATGACCTTCATATAAACAGGTCTTAAACTTTCAAATTGGTCGATGTGATAACAATAAGGCTTTGAATAACCATCTTTTGGCTTACCATTTTCATCAAATTTCAACCACATCATCTCTGGTTCAGTACCCATTCTTAACTTCAAACCATTGTGTTTATTTGAAAATTCGTCATGCAACCTTCTGAGATTACCTCTACAATCAGCTGTAAGAAATGCTCCAGGAGCTTCACGTTCTTCTCTATTTCTAAATAACGTACAGTAAAATCTGGCAACTCTTTTATCCCACGGCAATTGCATAAAAGTCTCTGGTTCGGGAATACCAACAAGTTCAGCTGCTTCAGGACCATAACCAAGGTAGTCTCCAGCTCTATTGGTAAAAAGATTAACCGTCGCACCATAAACTAATTGAAAACCTTTTTTTGCAACACTTTCCCAATGATCTGCTGGAATCCCTTTACCCATGATTTTCCCAGTTACAGACACAAACTGTAAATAAAGATAAGTTATACCTAACTCATCTATTTTTTTTCTTACCTCTTTGACTTTATCGTCTCTTCCTGGAGCCTCTACAAACTCCTCAATATCTTTCTTTGACACATCTTCCTCCTTTAACTACTTTTTAACTCCACGGATATGGACTATTTGATACGGGATGTAGCTCTCCTTTACTAAACCTATCGAATCTAAAAGGTTTTAATAGATCTTGTTCATCTCCTAATATTTCGTCAGCTATTAAATGACCTACTCCTATCATTTTCCATCCATGGTTTGAATCAGCAATAACTGCTACATTTTCTTTAAAATGATCAAAAACAGGAAAACTATCAGGAGTAAAACAACCAATACCTCCAGATGGGTCTTTATGATATTTTGGCATTGATCCTTCAAACCTTTTATGACAATGAGCAAGTGCCGATACCCACATGTGAGCAAATTCCTTACTAGAAATAAACTCGGGACTTGATGGACCATAAGGATCAACCTTAACTTCATCTACAGGGGTATCAACTTTATAAGGGGATGCTCCACCTTGTATTCCTCCAAAATGCCAATCAGGCTTATAATAAATACCCCACATGTCTTTGGTTATTACTGAACCATCAACATCAGAAATTAATGGTGCATCAGTATCTACGTGAATTACAGGAGGTATATTACCATCATTTGTTTTTAGGGTATCTGGTTCAACTTTTAGTACACCTTCCTCCAATTGCCAGTATCTCCACATATCAACATCATTATGTATTTCACCTTTCAAGTCTTTAACTTGGATCTGCTTAGGCAAATCAAGCATATTCCAAAAGTCTCTTACCCAAGGGCCAGCACCTACAACAATTCTTTCACAATCAATAGTTCCTAAGTTTGTTTCAACTGATTTTACGGTATCAGACCCACTACTTAAATTAAAACCTTTAACCTCTACACCTGTTATAATCCTAACACCTAAGGCCTCAACTTTAGAAGCTAGAGAATACATTGCTTTGGTTTGGTTTGAATACCCACCTTTTTTTTCATGAAGAACAGAGGTTATTCCTTTAGCTTGCCAATCATCAAAAATTCCCCTCATGTATTTTGTAGATGCGTTTTCACCCTCTATAAAAACACTTTCATAACCTATAGCTTGCTGTTGTTCATAAATTTTAGAAACATCATCTCTCATAGCCTCACAAGAAATTTGCATGTAACCTACAGGGTGATAGTGAAGACCTGAAGGATCACTTTCCCATAAATTGACAGAATGAGCCATTAATTCTCTCATTGCAGGTTGAAAATAGTTATTTCGCACAACACCACAAGCTATACCAGATGCTCCAGAAGCTATCCCAGATTTTTCAAGTACTACTATTCTTCCTTCTACATCTTCATCTTGCTCATTAAGCTTTTTTGCCAATCGCCAAGCTGTAGATAGACCATGGATGCCTGCACCAATAATAATATATTCAGAAAAATTAGGAAATGACATAATTTATACTCCCTATATTGTTATGATTCATACTCTAATCCAAAAAATTACCAAATTCAAACATAAAAAGTACCAAAAAACTTGATATTTTAAATATTTGGTATATAATCGGTATAGAGAGGTACAAATGAACATAATGAATTCAGTCTTAAGATATGGTGCAGAGAATATAGCATCTGAGTTAAGAAGAGGAATTATCAATGGAGAGATATTAGTTTCGGAAAAGCTTCCGGCAGAAATGGAATTAGCTGAAAAATTTAGAGTCTCTCGAGGTACTGTAAGATCAGCACTTTCAAAACTAGAAAAAGAAAAATTTATAGAAATTAAACCGGGTAGCGGTGCATTTGTCATTTACGAAACCTCAACAATACCTGTCAGTGAAGTTAAAAATGCAAACCCTCTCGAATTGATTGATGCACGCTTTGCACTAGAACCACATATTTGCAGATTAGCAGTGCTTCATGGAAAAAAAAGAACAATTCCAGAAGTTAGAAACCTTAGTTGAAGCAATGGCAAAAAGTGTGAAAGACCCTACACAATTTGCATCTGCTGATACAGCTTTTCATCAAGTACTAGCAGATTGTACAGGCAACAACTTACTTATTTGGATTATCAATCAAATAAATTCTGTAAGAGGTCAAGATGAATGGACAAAAGCCAGACATCTAACTTTAAATGACAACATCATTAGAACCTATAATATCCAGCATAATCAAATTTTATTAGCAATAAAATCTAGAGAACCTGAGAAAGCAGCTTCTTTTATGAAAGAACATTTAGAAATTGCAAGGTTGTCTCTTACAAGAGCCGCAGGTACTTAAGTTCTTGCAGTTGTTTGCATCCAATTGATGTAAAGTCGCTCTGCTTTTTCTTTCATTTGTGATATATTTTGAAGACAATCATTTTGCATTTTTTTAAAACCATTTATTCCCATCTCTTGCTCTAAAGATAACTTGTACTCAGGAATATTAGACCAATTTAAAACTGTATCATCCTCAATTTCTAAATGAAACTGTATTGAAAATGCCCTTGTTTGCCACTGTAAAGCTTGAATGCTACAGCTTTCTGACCAAGCCAAAACCTTTGATCCTGGGGGCAATTCAGTTACCTCAGCACTATGCCACTGTAAAGTTTTAAAATTTTCTGGAACACCGTCAAAAAAAACACCACTCTGACCGCTTTCAGTCAATAATACATCTAAAACTCCAACTTCAGGTTTTTGTGACTTTGATACTTTACCACCCATGCATTCTGCTAAAAGTTGGTGACCCAAACAAATACCTAAAAAAGGAGTTCCTTTTTGTTGAACTTGGTATTTAATAAATGCTTTTTCTTCTTTTAACCAAGGATATTTTTCTTCTTCCCAAACATCCATTGGTCCACCCAAAACCCATAACCCATCAAAATTACTATTTTCTGGTAATTTCTCGCCTTCATCTAAATGTACTACTTCAGATGTGTGACCGTCTTCTTTTAAAAATTGACCTAAAGAACCAGCTGTTTCAACTCTTGCATGTTGCAATATTAAAATATGCATTTTTTCTCCTTATTTATAAAAATTAAACTCAATATTTTGCCAGATCTATATCACTAATTTCGATTATTGATAGAAGGAAACTGAATATTGTTTCTATACTCCTTTGGTGAAATATCAAAATAATTGGAAAATGATGAGGAGAAATGGGAGGATGAATAGAAGCCAGTTATATGGGATATTTCAGCAATAGATATTCTTGAATTACGTAATAAGTTTTTTGCCTTATCTAACCTCAAACCTCTATAATATTCCATAGTACCTTTTTTAAAAATTTTATTAAAAATCCTATTTAATTGTCTCTTAGATACTGTATTTAATTCAGATAATTGATCCAAACTCAAGGGATCAGCTATATGATTTTCCATTAATTCAATAACAGATAATGCTATTTTATTCGTAGTTCCTACCCTGTTTACCAAATTCGATCTTTGAGCCCCCCCA
>CACBRT010000013.1 GCA_902541695.1 uncultured Alphaproteobacteria bacterium
AGATGCAAATGCAGTGCCCATCCCACCCAACTGGGATTCTAGTCCGACCATTAGTCCTTCAAAAACATCTAAACCAGATTCACCATCTTTTGGTGCTAAAGATTTTATGGTATCAACTACTGCCGGAACTGTTGTAGCTAATCCATAAAAAGTTCCTAATAAACCAAGAAAAATCAATAAATTTACGATATACCTAGTTATATCTCTTACTTCATCTAATCTAGTGGCTACTGAGTCTAAAATAGATCTTGCTGACAGTGGATTTATGTCCCTTCTAGATTGCTTATCTCTTAATAAAGCCTCTAAAGAAGCTAAAATTCTTGGTGGTTTTGCATTTTCATGGCCCGGTCGTTCTGATACAAATCCTTCTATCCAGTATACACTACTTACAAGAATAAATACTTGCCAAAAGCATGCCAGTATCCCAAGTATAAAAACACCAATAATTACACCATTAAGGTATGGTGATGATAAAAAAATTGGGGCAACAGCAGGAAATAATAAATAAGCAATAAAAAAGACACATAACAATATGAAAATCATTAATCCAGTTTGTCTTGTTGGTTGACTGAACTCAAAATTTTTTGGTTGTTGCAAATCTCGCATCTTTATTTTTTTATGAAATATTAGTAAATTTTTATATTTTAATATAATTAGAACACAATGTAATTAAAAATAATTGTATTAACAAAAGAAATTAATTTAATTTTTAAAAGTTTATAATTTATGACAAGAGCTATTTTATTTTTTTTTATATTCACATTAGCATTAACTTTTTTTATTTGGATAATTTTTGGGAAATATCAAGAATATAACATTAGGAAATACATAAGTGAGAATATAAATCCAAACTATGATATAGATTACAACCTTAGAACTACCGGATACCCTAACAGGTTAGATACCACCATTGAAAACATACAATTAACTTCAAAATTAAATTCTCTTGAAATCAAGATAAAAAAAATTGTAATTTTTTCATTAATATATAATAAGAAAAAATACATCATTTTTCTTGATACACCGATCAATATTAAAACAGATGACCTATCTTTAACATTACTAGCAAAAAACTTAAAAGCAAGTTTCACGAATGGAAAAAATGAATTGCTAAATAAATTTACAATATATGGTGAAGAAATTGATATATATCTTAATAACCAATCTATTTTTAAAGTTGCTGATGCAATTGTTGCAAAAAGATTAATTAATTCAAATAAAAATACATCTATTTCTAATGAATTTTTCATAAAACTAAATAAACCTTTAATTAATAATATTAAAAAAAATAAAATTAAAAATTACAAATAAAGTTTTTTGTTCAATAAAATTAACGGGGTAAAACTGGAGGATATTATATTAAATAGTGATTTTTTTAAAAAAAAAATAATACCTAGTAGTGGAATAATTGAAATAAATAATACCAATATTGATGAAAACGATTTTTTATTAAAATATCAAAGTTTTTTTGATAAATTAACAATTAATAAAATTAAAAAAATCTAAAGATTATAAAATAAATTTTACACCACTAACATTAATGTTTTCTTCCAAAATTTACCTCTGCAGTATCTTGTCCTGCGTCAATAATACTTCTGCGAATTTTTCGAGTTCTTTCAAAATAATTCAATAAATATTCACCATCCTCTTTTCTAATTGCCTTTTGAAGAATAAAAAGTTCTTCAGTAAATCTTCCCAAAATTTCTAATGCAGCATCTTTATTATTTAAAAAAACATCTCTCCACATAACAGGATCAGAGGCAGCTAGTCTGGTAAAATCTCTAAATCCAGCAGCAGAGTAGTTAATTACTTCTGATTTTGTTACTTTTGAAAACTCATCTGCAACTCCAACCATAGTAAAAGCTATTAAATGGGGGGCATGTGAAGTTACAGATAGTACTAAATCATGATGTTTTGCATCCATTTCAACTACATTACTGCCTAAATTTTCCCAAAAAAATCTTACTTTTTTAATAATTTTATCTGGGACTGTACCTGAGGGTGTAAGTATACACCACCTATTTTCAAATAAAGTTGCAAAACCGGATGAAGGACCAGAGTTTTCTGTTCCAGCTAACGGATGTGCTGGAACAAAAAAGATATTTTTTGGAAGATTTTTCTCCACGTCAAGAATTACACTTTCTTTCACTGAACCAACATCTGAAACTACAGCAGATACAGATAAAAAAGGTATTACTCTTTTAATAGTTTCACTCATTGCACCTACTGGTACACATAAAATAATTAAATCAGCATGTTTTAAACATCCTTCATAATCATCAAAAACTTCACAAAACCCAACTTTTCTTGCCTCATCTCTTGTTGCTTTTGTTCTTGAATAACCTGTTATTTTTATATCATTGAATCTCTTTTTTAAAGCCAAACCAATTGAAGATGCAATTAGGCCCAAACCAATTAAAGCAACATGATTAAATTTCATTATTTAACCTCAAAAAATTTTGGATTTGGTTTTTTATTCTTCTACAATCATTTTTTGTCCCTACAGTAATCCTTAGAGATTTTGGAAACCCATAATCATTGACTTTTCTTACATAAATATTTTGACTCCTCAAATGATCAAAAATTTCTTGGGCAAGCATATCAGTTTTAAAATCTACTAATAAAAAATTTGCTTTTGAATCTGTAGTGTTTAATCCTAAATTTTTAAATTCTTTAGATAACCACTCTCTATTTCTTAAATTTTCATTTAGGCAATATTTTGTATAATCAACATCCTTAACAGCTGCAATTGCAGCAGCTATAGCTGGTGAAGAAATATTAAAAGGTCCCCTAACTTGATTTATAATTTTAGATATTTCTGGAGACGAATAACTCCAACCTATCCTTAGCGCAGCAAGACCATATATCTTGGAGAAAGTTCTTAAAACTATTAAATTATTATATTTTTCTACTAATGAAAGGCCTGAATCAAAATTTTCTATGTATTCAGCATAAGCACCGTCTAGAACCATCAATATATTATCAGGTAATTTATCTAATAAAAATTTAAGTTTATTATCATCTAAAAAAGTTCCTGTAGGATTATTAGGATTAGCCAAAAAAACAACTTTTGTTTTATTATTACATTGTTTAAGAATATTATCTACATCAGCAATTCTATTGTTTTCGTATGCTTTTACTGGAATAGCTCCTCTTAATAATGCAGAAATTCTATACATTGCAAAACCATGTTCAGTGTAAATCACTTGATCATTTGGAGCACAAAAACACTGACAGATAAAACTTATAATCTCATCTGAGCCAGCTCCACAAATTATTTGCTTAGAATCTATATCATGAACATCTGCTATCGCTTGTCTGAGTAATTTGTGACTTGAAGAGGGATAGTAATTTAAAAAATCAAAAGAGCTTTTTAAAGCTTGGATAGCATATTTACTCGGACCCAAAGGATTTTCATTCGAATTAAGTTTAATAATGTGTTTATAAGCACTATTAGGTTGCTCTCCCCCTTGATAAATTTGAGTAGCCATAATTCCAGAATTTGGTACTAATTTAAATTCTCTACTTTCCATAACGATTTATATATTTAATAGTAATTTAACATTTTAATAGCTCTATAGAGCCTTTTACTCAAAAATAAAATATAAATGTTAAAATATAAAAAATTAATTAAAATTAAATGGATCGACATCTATAGTTAAATCTAAATTAAAGGGGCATTTCCTTTGAGTAATAACATCATTTAGAAGAGTCTGTATATCGAAATTTTTTTGTGCTTTAATCAAAATTCTAATCCTATATTTATCCCTTATTCTTGAAATTTTAGCATCTGCAGGTCCATAAATTTCTAAATTTTTATTATTTAAAAAAAGTAAATCTTTTGCTAATTGCTTTGCAAAATTTTTTGCTTTTGAATAATTTTCACTCGAAATTATGAGAGCTACCATTCTAGAATAAGGTGGAACATTTGCTATTTTTCTAAGCTGACTTTGTAGATTCAAAAAATCTTCGTCATTTTCTTTACATAAAGCATTTATTACCTGATTATCAGGAAAATAAGTCTGAATAATTGCATTTCCTGATATATTAAATCTACCTGATCGACCAACCACTTGTCTTAAAAGCTGAAAAGTTCTTTCAGCTGCTCTTAAATCTCCACCTTGTAAAGCAATATCAATATCTAGAATGCCAACAAAACTTAAAAAAGGGAAATTATGGCCTTTTGAAATAATTTGAGTGCCAATTATGATTTCTATCTCACCCGAAATTATTTTATCAAAAATTTTCTGTAATTCATCTATATTCTTAAAATGATCTGATGAAATTATTTGTACATTTGCATTAGGAAAAAATGTTGAAATTTCTTCTCCAATTCTTTCAACTCCTGGGCCTACTGAAATAAATTGTGTTTTTTGACCACAAAATTCACAAATTTTTGGATAATCATATTTTTTTCCGCATATGTGACACAATAAAGATTTAAAATGCTTATGTTCGTTTAAATTGAAATCACAAGTTTTACATTTTACTGACTTATAACAACTCTTGCAAAGTAAAGTAGGAGCATAACCCCTTCTATTAATAAAAAGTAAAGATTGTTGGCCTTTATTAATGCAATCTCGAATTTTTTTGATTATAGAGTTGGATATCCAACGATTAGTTGGTATTTTTTCCTCTCTTAAATTTACTATCTTTATTTCAGGTAATTTTGCATTACCATATCTTTCTTCAATTGATTTATAAGAATATTTTAAATTTTCAACATTTGCCCAAGTTTCTACACTAGGAGTTGCTGAAACTAAAATGACTGTAGCATTAGAATAATATCCTTTTAAAACAGCCATATCCCTTGCATTATAATGAATACCCTCCTCTTGCTTATAAGAAGTGTCATGTTCTTCATCCACTATAACAAGCCCTAAATTATTAAATGGCAAAAAAACTGCTGATCTGGCACCGAAAACTAACTTTAATGATCCATTTAAAATATTTTTTAAAATTATTCTTTTTGCTTTTTTTCTTATTCCAGAATGCCATTCTGCAAAACCACCTTCAATTCTTGTTTTTAAAATTTTATAAAAATTTGAACTTAAACTAATTTCAGGGAATAGTACTAAAACTTGTTTATTTAAATGAATAGCTTCGTAAATTGCTTCTAAGTAAATCTCAGTTTTGCCTGACCCTGTCACCCCTTTTAACAATACAGTTGAATAATTTTCAGACTTAACTTTTTCTATTAAATAATAAGAAATTAATTTTTGATTATTAGTTAAATTTTTATTAAAGTTTATTTTGACATTTGAATTTTCTTTTGGACTTAGAATTGATTTTTTTAAGATTTCTAATTTCTCTAAACCTTCCAAAACACTTTTTGACACACCAGTCTTTAAGATAATTTCAGAACTTGATAACTGATTACCTTGATTTTCAATCATCAATTGAATAACTCTATTTCTCGCAGGAGTAATTTTTGTGACTTCTAATTTCCCTAATTCATAATAAAAATTTTTTTCTTCTATTTCTAATTTCAAATTAGGATTAATAACTAATCTAAAAGCTGTATTTATACTTAAAACATAGTACTGACTTATTTTTAAAATAAAATTTCTTATTTCTTCACTCAACGGTGGAAAGGGTAATACTTTTTGTATTTCTTTTTTCAAATATAGACTTTTTTTATTAAAACTTTTGGACCAAATTATACCTGTTACAATCTTATTTTTTAATGGAACCATAACTATAGAGCCCACAGATAAACCATCCGTAGACACTATGTAATCTAAGAATTGTTTCCCTTTTTGAACAGTTACTACTGATACACTTTCTCCTTTCTTCAAAGACTGGTTGTCTAGATTTGAAATTTTTTTTTCCATTAAAATTATTACATTACTTATAATGATTTATTTGCTATAGTTTAGATACAAATACCAACTTAATATAAAATTAATCTAAATAAAAATAATTGAGGTTTACATTTAATGCAATTTTTTTTGGACTCAACTGATCTTGAAGAAATCAAAAGGCTTAACAGTTTAGGAATAATTGATGGCCTTACCACAAATCCATCATTAATTTATAAATCTAAAACTCCTTTTAAACTGCTAATAAAGAAACTCTGTGATGAAATACTTGGACCAGTAAGTGTTGAAACAGTAGCTGAAAATAGTAAACAAATGATAAAAGAGGGAATTAAACTTTCAAAAATGGCAAAAAATATTGTAGTTAAATTACCTATGACTTGGGAAGGGCTTAAGGCTTGTAGAGAACTTTCAATGATTGATATCAAAATTAATATCACATTGTGTTTTTCAACATCACAGGCACTTTTAGCTGCTAAAGCAGGTGCCACTTATGTAAGTCCATTTATAGGTAGATTAGACGACGAAAATATAGATGGAATTGAATTAATTAGGCAAATAAAAAAAATTTATAATAATTACTCTTATTCCACTAAAATACTTGCAGCTTCTATTAGAACAAAAAATCACGTTACGCAAAGTGCCCTCGCTGGTGCAGATGTAGCAACAATACCTCCTAAAGTTTTTAGTACTTTGATTTCACATAATCAAACTGATAGGGGATTAGAAATTTTTAATTCAGATTGGGCTAAATCTGGGCAAAAAATCCTTTAAGGAAAGCTGATAAAATTGCTATTAAATAATCATAAAATTCCAAATAAATTAAAAAAAGATTTAATTAATAATCCACACTGGATATTAAATGATGACGAAATTTTGGAACATTTAATAAAGTCAGGAAAAAATGAAATTAAGAATAACGTTATAGACCTTCGAGATATTTATTTAAAAAAAATTAAATCCCAATTAAAAAATCTTTCAAATATTCATAATTCTACAATATCTGCAGCCTATGAAAACTATTTAAGTGCGAATAACCTTCATAGGTGTATTATTAAAATTTTAGAGCAAAAAAACTTAGAAGGCTTGCTAAATATTCTGTCTACGGACATTAAAAAAATCCTGAAATGCTCAACATTAAAGTTACTATTTTCTGGAAGAACAAAGATCACCTTAAATAATACTGATTTTATAAATGTAAAAAAGAATGAAATACAGGAAATCATAAAAAATACAAAATTAACAAAAAATTCAATAATCAAACTTCAAAATAATTATGAAAGATTATTTATAACTAATTTCATAAAAACAAATAAAAGAATAATTTTTTCCGAAGCTGTCTTGTCATTATGTTCTTATTTAAAAAATAACAATTATGCTATTTTAATTCTTGGATCTTCTAATAAACAAACTTTCAATGAAAAAAATAAAACTGATTATTTAACCATTTTAGCCAAAATTATTTCAATACAATTGGATAAATATTTAATGGATTATTTTGAAGTATGAAAAAATATAATGAACTTTCAAAAGATGGATATTCTTTAATTGAAGATTGGAAGATACATGCCCAAAACTTTAGAAAGTTAAGCAATCAAACCATTTTTTCTTATGCAACAGATCTTAAATTCTTTTTGGCTTTTTTAGAAAATTATAAAAATAGTAAAATCTCAATTAATAAACTTGAAAAATTGGAGCCAAGAGAAATACGGGCCTGGCTGGCGCATGAAATAAATTTAGGTATAAGCTCAACTACTTTAAATAGATACCTTTCTTCTGTAAAAGATTTTTTTAATTGGTTAAATGAAAAAAAATATATTTATAATAATTCAATATCTATCGTAAAAATGCCCAAAAAAGAGCATAAACTTCCAAGACCAATTGAAGAAAATTATATTTTAGAAGTTATATCATTAATTTCTAAAAATAACGTTTTGCCTTGGATCGCTGCAAGGAATATTAGTGTTATTGCCTTATTGTATGGATGTGGTCTAAGAATTTCTGAAGCTTTAAGTATAAAAATGAATGATTATCCTTTCAAAGACACCTTGAAAGTAGCAGGAAAAGGAGGGAAAGAAAGAGTAATACCAATTATTCCTTTTGTAAGAAATTGTATAAAGAAATATATTTTTTTATGCCCATACCACAAAAATAAGAGTGAATTTTTATTTTTAGGTAAAAGGGGAAATAAGCTGAACGCAAGAATTATACAAAAAGAGATTGAAAATTGTCGAAAGCAATTAGGACTTCCTGAAACTGCAACTCCACATGCTTTGAGGCACTCTTTTGCTACCCATTTACTATCCGCTGGTGGTGATTTAAGAACTATTCAAGATTTATTAGGACACTCATCTTTGTCATCAACACAAATTTATACTAAGGTTGACCCAAAAAGATTAATAGAAGTATATAAAAAAACTCATCCTAAAGCATAGAGTAAGTTAAATTTTATTTTTTTAATACTTCTTCACATCTGTAGCAAATAAATTTATTTCCAAAAACAATAGGAGACTTAGTATACTTCCAACACCTATTACATTTTTCTCCCTCAGCTTTAGTAATTTCTACATCAATATAATCTTCAAAATTTGAAGTATTTGAATTTTTTTTATGCTCACAGAGAACAATTTTTAAGGACGAAGTAATACAAATTTCATTAAAGTCAATTGAATTTAAAATTTGAAATAATTTTTTATCTTTCAATTTCAATATAGGTGAAGCTTCAAGACTTGATCTGATATTCTTTTTCTCTCTTTCTTTTTCAATGGCTAGCGTTACATAACTCCTTATATCTCTAATTTTATTCCATTTTTCTTCAAGGCTATTATTTATCCATTCGCTGGAAGTGTCAGGAAAGTCCTCTAAATGTACAGATATATTTGAATTATCTTTAAACCGTTGTAACCAGACTTCCTCCATAGTAAATGGAAGGATAGGAGCAAACCATTTGACTAGTCTTTCAAAAATCATTTCCAAAGTAAATATGCACGATTTTCTAAGATGAGAAGAAGCATGGTCACAATAAAGAGTATCTTTCCTTATATCAAAATAAAAAGAAGAAAGGTCAACTGTACAAAATTGGAAAAGAATCTGAAATACATTTTGAAAAGAATAATTCTGATATTCTTTTCGAATATTTATATCAAGATTCTTTAATTTACTCATTACCCATTTTTCTAAATCTGGGAGATCCTCTAATTTTACTTTTTCGTTTGAATTATAACTGCCAAGTGATCCCAACATAAAACGCATTGTATTTCTTAATCTTCTATAACTATCGGCAACTCCTTTTAAAATCTCTTTTCCAATCCTTAAATCACTTGTATAGTCTGATTGAGATACCCAAAGTCTTAAAATATCAGCTCCATATTGTTTAATAACATCTTCGGGACTAACTGTATTTCCCAATGATTTTGACATCTTTATGCCTTTTTCATCTAAGGTAAAACCATGTGTTAAAACTCCATTGTAGGGGGCTCTTCCAACTGTCCCACAAGATTGTAATAGAGAAGAATGGAACCATCCCCTATGCTGGTCTGTTCCCTCTAAATAAAGATCAGCAGGCCAATTCCCATCTGTACGATCCCTTAAAACGAATGCATGTGTTGATCCTGAATCAAACCATACATCTAGAATATCATCAATTTTCTCATATTCTTCTGGGTCGTAAAGGTCTTCTAGAAATCTTTGTTTTGCATTTGGTTCAAACCATGCATCTGCCCCCTCATTTTCAAATGCTCTTAAAATACGGTTATTAACGTCTGGATCAAACAATATATAATTTGAATCAGAGCTATCTAAATTCTTTCTTACAAAACAAGCAAGAGGTACTCCCCATACTCTTTGTCTAGACAAAACCCAATCAGGTCTTGTTTCTATCATAGAAAAAAGTCTGTTTCTTCCTGATTTTGGATACCAACTTACCAACTCATCAATTGATTTTAATGCACGATTTCGTATTGTATTACCATAAATTGATTTTTTATTACCAATGTCTTTATCAATTGAAACAAACCACTGCTTAGTATTCCTAAAAATCAGTGGAGCCTTCGACCGCCAGCTATGTGGATATGAATGCTTTAACATACCTCGGGCCATTAAACCATTAACTTCGATTAATTTTTTTATAACTAATTCGTTAGCTTTTCCTTCTTTACCTTTTTTATCAAATATATCAAGCCCTCCAAAAAAAGGCATTTTTTCGATAAAACAACTATCTTCATTCACATTATGGGTCAATTTATGTAACCAACCTCTTTTTGAAAATTCCTCATAATCTTCAGCACCATGACTTGGCGCCATATGTACAAAACCGGTACCTGTGTCATCAGTTACTATTGAACTATCGATTATAGGAATTTCATAATCCCAATAGTTTTTAGACCCAGAAAGATTTGAAAAAGGATGTTTTAGTTTGAAAGAATTAAACTCTTCGAAATTTACTTTTCTTATTTTTTTCGCATTTAAAACTCTAGCTTTTTTGAAACAATCAGAAGCAAGCTTTTCCGCTAGTATTAATTTTTCACCACTTGATATCCAACATTCCTCTTCTGTTTCAATTATTTCATAAAGACTATAGTTAATGTCTTTATTATAAGCGACCGCTTTATTTGAAGGAATAGTCCAAGGTGTAGTTGTCCAAATTACAACTGAATGATTAATTGATGAATTAGATATCAAGGGAAATTTTACCCAAATCATTTTACTTTGATGCTCTTTATATTCTATTTCAGCTTCAGCGAGTGCTGTTTTTTCAACAGGTGACCACATTACTGGTTTAGAACCCTGATAAATAGTTCCTAATTCTACGAATTTCATAAATTCAGATGCAATCGTAGCTTCAGATTTAAAATCCATTGTAAGATAAGGATTCTCCCAATCACCTATTATACCAAGTCTTTCAAATTCTTTTTTCTGAATATCTACCCATTTTGTAGCAAATAATCTGCACTGCTTTCTTAATTCATTTACAGGTACTTCATCTTTATTCTTACCTTTTTGTCTAAATTGTTCCTCAATTTTCCATTCAATTGGCAAACCGTGACAATCCCATCCTGGAACATATCTAGAATCAAATCCAAGCATTTGCTGACTTCTTACAATGAAATCTTTTAGTATTTTATTAAGTGCATGTCCTATATGGAGATGACCATTTGCATATGGTGGGCCATCATGTAGCGTGAAAATCTTTCTATCAATATTCTTTTCTCTCAATTTTTTATAAATTTGTAACTTATTCCAATGTTCTAACCATTGTGGTTCTCTAGTTGGCAGTGAAGCACGCATTGGAAAATCTGTATTAGGTAATAATAATGTATTTTTGAAATCAAAATCTGTATCTTGCATAAAATTGGACAATCCTATTATTCACTTTACAATTAGGCCTATAATCCTTTTACTATTTTATGTAAATCAATAAATAAAAATGTTTTAAAATTTGTATAAATATTTAAAAACTAATCAAGGTCACTGAATTTAGGTAAAATCACAAATTTTCAAAATGAATAGATTTTCTCTAAAAATTGAATATGATGGGTCTCTTTATCATGGATGGCAAAAACAAAATGATACTAAAACAATACAAGGAGAAATTGAGCAAGCATTCTATCATTTGATTGGGAAAAAAATAAATGTAGTTGGTTCTGGAAGGACAGATAAAGGCGTACATGCTTATTGTCAAATTGCACATGTTGATCTTGAAAGAGATTGGCGTCCTGAAAAACTAGAAGGTGCACTTAATTTTTTTCTAAAAAAAATTCCAATATCAATCTTAGAAGTAAAAAATGTTGAAAATAGTTTTCATGCAAGATTTTCTGCAATTTGTAGGATCTATGAATATAAAATTTTAATTAGGAAAGCCCCACCTGTACTACAAAAAAACAGATATTGGCATATTTGGAGAAATCTTAATGTATCGAATATGATTGAGGCTTCAAATTTTCTAATAGGCACTCATGATTTTACAACGTTTAGATCTTCTATTTGTCAATCTATTTCACCAATTAAAACAATAGATAGAATATGTATTAAAGAAGAAATTAAGGAAGAAGAGAAAATTATTATTTTGCAATTTAAAGCAAGAAGTTTTTTGCATAATCAAGTCAGAAGCATTGTAGGTAGTTTAGAAAAAGTAGGTTCACTAAAATGGGAACCTAAATATATTAAACAAATTTTAAAAGAAAAAAATAGGCAGAGATGTGGTCCTTTGGCACCACCTGATGGACTTTATTTAAAAAAAATAGTATATCCATTTAAGTAAAAATATTTTTTATACATTAAAAAGTATATTAATAATGTCACTATCATTTAATATATATGTTTTTCCTTCAATTCTCATTTTCCCTGCATCTTTTGAAGCAATTTCCCCTCCAAAATTTATGTAGTCATCATAAGAAATAATTTCAGCTCTTATAAAACCTTTTTCAAAATCGCTATGTATCTTACCAGCAGCTTGAGGGGCACAAGAATCTTTAGTAATTGTCCAAGCATGGGCTTCCTTAGGACCAACAGTGTAAAAAGTTATTAAATTAAGCATTCTATATCCTACTTTAATTATTTTATTTAATCCTGGTTCATCTAAACCTAAATCATTTAAAAACATTAAAGCTTCTTCAGAATTATCTAATTTACTTATTTCTTCTTCAATTACTGCAGAAATAATTAAGCATTTTGCATTTTTAGCTTCAGCTAATTCCTTTACTTTGATACTATACTTATTTCCTTCTGAAGCAGAGTTTTCTTCAACATTGCATACATATAATATCGGTTTTAACGTAAGTAATTGTAAGGGTTTAATAATGATTAAATCGTCTTGATCTAAATCTAATGCTCTTGCTGGCTTTTCATTATTTAGTGAAATTAGAAGGTTTTCTAAAATTTTAAGATCTTTTTTTGATGAGATATCACCACTATTAGCTTTTTTTTGTATTGATAATATTTTTTTCTCAACATTATGTATATCAGATAATAATAACTCTGTTTCAATTACTTCTGCATCATTTAATGGATCAATTTTTCCTGAAACGTGTGAAATATTATCATCATCAAAACATCTTAAGAGATGAATTATTGCATCACATTCTCTTATATTTGCTAGGAATTTATTTCCTAATCCTTCACCCTTTGATGCTCCTTTTACTAAGCCAGCAATATCAACAAATTTCATCTTTGTTGGAACAATAATCTTGGATGAGGCAATTTTAGCTAATTTCTCTAATTTTGGATCTGGTACCGCAACTTCTCCAGTGTTAGGGTCAATGGTACAAAACGGAAAATTTGCAGTTTGTGCACTTGAGGTCTTTGTTAGTGCATTAAAAAGAGTAGATTTTCCAACATTAGGAAGCCCAATAATTCCAGTTTTAAATCCCATTTATCAATGCCATATATCCTAATTTATAAATAATATTCACTTTTACAGATATTTAAATTATTCTTTAATTATTTACTTAGAGCATAATAGAATACTTTACGAGTTAAATAGGGAAAACATTTAATGTCAAGAATTGAAACCAAGTTTGCAGATCTTAAATCAAAAAAAAAGTCAGCTTTTATTACTTTTTTAATGGCTGGAGATCCAAGCATAAATAAGTCCGAAAAATTGTTTAAAAAACTACCAAAATTAGGTGTGGACATTATAGAAATAGGAATGCCATTTACAGACCCTATGGCAGATGGCCAATTAATTCAAAAGGCTGGACAGAGATCATTAAATAATAATACTAACCTAATTCATGTTTTTGATCTCGTTAAAAAAATAAGGATAGTTGATAATAAAATACCAATAATTTTAATGGGATACTTTAATCCTATATATGCTATGGGGGTTAGTACTTTTTTGAAAAAATCTAAAAGCTCTGGTGTTGATGGTTTCATAATAGTGGACTTGCCACCAGAAGAGGATGAAGAGTTTTGCAAGCCTGCGAGAAAAATAGGGCTTGATTTTATAAGATTAGCAACACCTACTACAAGTTCTGAAAGAATATCAAAAGTATTAAAAAATACTTCTGGGTTTATATACTATGTGTCTGTTACTGGAATAACTGGTACAAAAAATTTAAATATTCAAAAAGTTGAGAAAAATGTAAAATTTATTAAAGATCAAATTGATATCCCAGTTTGTGTTGGATTTGGAATAAAAACTCCCAAAGATGCAAAAAAAGTTTCAGCTGTAGCTGATGGAGTAGTAGTTGGATCATCAATAATAGAGCTTATTGAAAAAAATCAACCCCTTAATAAAATTTGTGATTACATTAAATCTCTTGCAAATGCTATACATAGTTAATTGAAATAATCTTATGAATTAATTTTGACTTTTTGATTAGGTGACCAAAATCTTTTATGTGAGAACCAATGAGAGAAATCTATGAATTTGATATAATTGTAGTTGGTGCTGGTGTTATTGGAATAGCTATAGCAATGACATGTGCTCAGAAAAAAAAAGTTTTACTTATCGAAAAAAAATCTAGTTTTGGAAGTGGGATTAGTTCAAGAAATAGTGAAGTTATTCATGCAGGAATTTACTATCCTCAAAATTCTTTGAAAGCAAAATTTTGTAGAGATGGAATGTTTAGACTTTATAATTATTGCAATAAAAAAAGTATTCCAATAAAGCAAGTAGGTAAACTAATTGTTCAAAGTGATACAAATGATAGGGAAAAACTTTTACAAATTTATAATTCAGGATTAAAAAATGGTTGTGACGAATTAGTTTTATTAGACACAAAAGAAATAAAAAAAATTGAATCTGAAATTATAGCTGAAAACGCTATTTGGTCCCCTAAAACAGGTGTTTTTGATAGTCACCAATTTATGAAAGCAATGCTATATGATTTTGAGAAATTAAATGGGGTTGTAGCATACAATCATAATATTGAAAAAGTTTTCTGTTCTAGTAATTTTTTTGAATTACCTTTAGATGATTTAACATATATTAAATCAAAAACTTTAATAAATTGTTGTGGGCTCAATGCTACAAATTTTGTTAAAAAAATCGAAGGTTTTCCTGAAAAACTTTTTAGAAAAGTGTTATTTTGTAAAGGAACCTATTTTGGTTATCAAGGAAAATTACCTTTTAATCACCATATTTACCCTGTACCAAATGATGGTGGCCTAGGGATACATTTTACCTTAGATCTTAATAATTATGGCCAGTTTGGACCTGACACTGAATGGATAAATTATGAAGATTACACTGTTGATAATAGCCGAATAAATACAGCATTTAGAGAGATTAAAAAATATTGGCCAAAATGTGAAGAGAATAAAATTAGACCAGTTTACTCAGGTATAAGACCTAAAATTGGGTGCAAATCTAATTTTGAAAAAGATTTTTTGATAGAAACAGTTCAAAATCACAAAATTCCGGGGCTAATAAATCTTTTAGGGATTGAGTCACCTGGTCTGACATCCGCACTATCCATAGCAAGCAATATAGCAGAAAATTATGTCTAAAATTTTGCTTAATTTAATTTATCAAAATTTTTCACATTTTCAAAATACTATTATCAACCTGATTTAAATTTCTATGACCACAAAAAGCCATTGTCATATCAAGTTCATTATGGAGAATATTTAAAGCTTTTTTACAACCCAAATATCCATATGCTCCTAATCCATAGCTCATAGTTCTACCAATTAAGGTATTATCTGCACCAAGTGCAATAGCTTTAAGTATGTCTTGTCCAGAACGTATACCACCGTCTAACCAAACTGATACTTTGCCACCAACTTCATCAACTATTTCAGGTAACATTGAAATTGTGCTTGAAGTTTGATCCAATTGTCTTCCACCATGGTTTGATACAACAATTGCATCCGCTCCAACATCTAAAGAATTTACTGCATCTTCAGGATTAAGTATACCTTTAATAATAAATTTACCTCCCCACCAATCTCTTATACGGCGCACATCATCCCAACTAAGTTTTGGATCAAATTGTTCAGAAACCCATGCTGAAAGTTTACTAACGTCAGATACTCCCTCTACATGGCCAACAATATTTCTAAAAGTCCTCCTTGGTGTATTCATCATTTTAAAACACCAGAGAGGGTGTTGAATAAGGTTTAATAAATTTTTTATTGTTAATTTTGGTGGAGTACTTAGCCCATTTTTTATATCCTTGTGCCTTTGACCAAGTATCTGTAAATCAACAGTAAGTATAAGAGCACTACAACCTGCAGCTTTTGCTCTTTGTATAAGATTTTTTGAAAAATTGTGGTCTTTCATAACATAAAGTTGAAACCAAAAAGGTTTTTTTGTCTTTTTTGCGACGTCTTCAATTGAACAGATTGACATTGTTGATAATGTATAAGGAATACCAAAATTTTCAGCTGCTTGAGCAGCTAAAATCTCACCATCAGGATGTTGCATGCCCTGTAATCCAACCGGAGCAACAACACAAGGCATTTTAAATTTTGATCCAAAAATTTCTACTGATGTATCTCTGTTGGAAATATCTACAGCAACTCTTTGTTTAAACTTTATTTTTTTAAAATCATCTGAATTAGCTCTAAATGTAGACTCTGTCCAAGATCCAGATTCAACATAATCAAAAAACATTTTAGGTGTTCTTTTTTTTGCTAATTTTCTTAAATCGTCTATTGAAGTTATGTTATCTAAGTTTGCCATTTTAGTTTAAAAGTTGTAATATTGTGTATAATTTTTTTTTAAGCGAATTCATCATATTTTTGAATTTTATAATATAAATTCTAATGCTAAATGAAAATTATGTGTTTTTAAATGTTTTTTAATCATGACTTTATAAAAAAATATTCTGTAGTTATAAATTTGAGAAACCCCTTTTATTTTTTTTAAATTTGTAATATATGGCATTATATAATTTGTAAAACGTAAATAGGAGCTTTATAGATGGGTGACACCATTAGTTTAAATGCAGAGATCCGTAGTGAAGTTGGGAAAGGAGCTGCTAGAGCTCTAAGAAGAAATAATCTTGTTCCTGGAATAGTTTACGGAGGAGAAAATAAACCTCAAGCTATTAAAATAAAATTTAATGAACTCTTAAAACTTCTTAGAAAAGGGCGTTTTATGTCTACACTTATTGATTTGGGAATAGGCAGTAATAAAGAACAAGTTATTTGCAGAAATGTTCAAAAAAACGTTGTTAAAGATCTCCCAACACATGTGGATTTTATGCGCCTTTCTGAAAATGCCTCTATTAACTTATTCATTCCTATCCAATTTCAAAACCATAATATTTGTCCTGGTATAAAAAAAGGAGGCGTTCTTACAGTTGTAAGACCTGAGGTTGAACTTATTGTAAATGCTAAGGAAATTCCGAGTGAATTGTTTGTTGATTTGAGTGAATTTGAAATTGGGGATACCATCAACATATCCAATATTAAACTCCCTGAAGGTGCTAAACCAACAATAACAGGGCGAGACTTTGTGATTGCAAATATACAAGCGCCATCTGGGCTTAAATCTTCAGATGATGATAAAACTGAAGATACTTCTGAAGATCATGAAAGTGATACTAAAGAAGAAACAGATTCTGAATAAACTTGTTATTTGAATGTTAATTATGATATATGAAACTTTTTGTTGGACTGGGTAATCCCGGAAAAAAATATGCACGCACCAGGCACAACCTTGGTTTTATGGTTTTAGATAAATTTATTAATCAAATATCTATTTCAGAGTGGGAAAATAACTTTTACTCTTTTTTAATAAAAATTAAAGTAAATCAATATGATGTAATTTGTATCAAACCTTTAACTTTTATGAATCTTTCTGGAAACGCCGTCTACAAAGTTAAAAATTTTTATAAATTGGATAATAAAAAAATTTTTATTATACATGATGATATAGATCTGGAATTAGGTAAAATTAAATTAAAGGTGGGTGGAAGTGATGGTGGACATAATGGACTAAAATCAATTTCAAAAATTATCGGTAACGACTTTTTTAGAATTCGTGTAGGTGTTGGAAGACCTGAAAAAATAGATGTTTCAAATCATGTTTTGAGTAATTTTCTTCCTGAAGAAGTTCCAAGAATAGAGGAACTTATTATCAAGTGTTGTAGTGGAATTAAATTTTTAATTGAAAATAAAAATGAAAAGTGTACAGACTTATTTTCAAAATAAAAATTTTAATTTTTTATATTAAAACCCAAATGTTCCGCTACTGTAAAAATATCTTTATCTCCACGTCCACACATATTCATAACCAGTATATGATTTTGAGGAAGATTTGGGGCAATTTTTTGTACATATGCTAAAGCATGACTGGGCTCTAAAGCCGGAATTATACCCTCTTTTTCACAACATAATTTAAAAGATTCTAATGCTTCTGAGTCTGTTATAGAAACATATTTAACTCTACCCAAATCGTGGAGGTATGAGTGCTCAGGACCAATACCTGGATAATCTAAACCTGCTGAAATTGAATGACCTTCTATAATCTGACCATTCTCATCTTGTAAAAGGTAAGTCCTATTTCCATGAAGAACACCTGGTTTACCTCCTGTCAAGGAAGCCGCGTGTTGCATTTTATTATCAACTCCCTTACCACCTGCTTCTACTCCAAACATATTAACCTCCTTATCATCTAAGAAAGGATAAAAAAGGCCCATTGCATTTGATCCTCCACCAATGCAGGCTACTAAACTATCTGGCAAGCGTCCTTCTTTTGCAAGAATTTGTTGTTTCGTTTCTTTTCCAATAATAGATTGAAAATCTCTAACCATTGACGGATATGGATGGGGTCCAGCTACAGTACCAATACAGTAAAACGTATCCTCAACATTAGTAACCCAATCTCTTAATGCTTCATTCATTGCATCCTTTAATGTGCCACGACCAGAAGTTACTGAAATTACTTCAGCACCTAAAAGTTTCATTCTAAAAACATTTGGTGCTTGTCTTTCTACATCTGTTTTTCCCATGAAAACTAAACACTGTAACCCAAATCTTGCACACACTGTTGCTGTTGCGACACCATGCTGACCAGCTCCCGTCTCAGCAATAATCCTTTTTTTCCCCATTCTCTTTGCTAATAATATTTGACCTAATACATTATTTATTTTGTGAGCACCAGTATGGTTTAACTCATCCCGCTTAAGGTAAATTTTAGCTCCACCGAGATGGTCTGTTAAACGTTTAGAGAAATAAAGAGGACTTGGTCTCCCCACATAGTCTTTAAGGAAAATATTCATTTCTTCCCAAAAACTATGATCAGTCTTTACCTTATTATATTCTTTTTCTAAATATAAAATTAGTGGCATCAGTGTTTCTGAAACAAATCTTCCACCAAAAATCCCAAACCTACCGTTTTCGTCTGGACCGTCTTTAAAGGAATTTTTTATATTATCTAGCATTTAAACTATCCTCATATTGCCTAATCTTTTTTACAAAACTCGTTATTTTTGATATACATTTTCTTCCACTACTATCTTCAACTCCAGAAGATAAATCGACTTTTTTTGCTTTGGTTATCATCAAAGCTTTAGTCACATTTTTTTCATTAAGTCCACCAGCTAAAAACCATGGAAATCTCCAAGTTTTATTTTTTAAAATTTTCCAATCAAATTTAACGCCATTCCCTCCTGGTAAACTACTAACTGAACTTGGTTTAGCATCAATTAATATTTGGTCAACAACTTCAGAATAACTTTTAATTTGATTTAAGTCATTCTTATCATTTACCCCAATTGCTTTAATTAATGAAAAATTAAATTTAGATCTAATTTCTTTTACACGACTCACAGATTCAGATCCATGAAGTTGAATCATGTCTAGACCCAAATCAGAAATAGATTTCAAAAGTACATCATTTGGATTTACCACTAGACCAACTTTTATTATATTAGGATGGGTATGAGAAATCAGTGATTTCGCCGTTTCATTATTCAAAAATCTTTTTGAATTTTCAAAAAAAACAAATCCTACATATTTGACTCCTAAATTATAGGCTGCTTTGAGATGAGTTGGTTCTTTTAAACCACATAGCTTAATTTCAATCATAATATTTATTCAAGGAGTGATAATAATTTATCATTTTGTGGATCCAATTTCTTTTTTAGATTTTGAAGTTCTATGTGTCTTTTGTGTAATTCTTTATTTCTTCTTTTTAAAAATCTTCTTATTTTATAAGATCTAACATTTTCTAAAATACAACCCAATATAAATCCGATAAATATTGAGAAAATTACTATAAGATATAATGGGACATTTAATAAATAAAAAAATTCACTGTTTAAAATATTTGGATATAAGTAAACATCAATTTTATGTGAATTAAAAACTCCAAATAAAATCAAACAAAACATAAGTAACGAGCTTACAAAGAATTTCAAAATCCAAATCAATAAAAATTCCTTATTTGTTTAATCTATCTCTTAAAAGTTTTCCAGGCTTAAAAAATGGGACAAACTTTTCATTGACTTTAACACTAACACCAGTCCTTGGGTTTCGTCCTAAACGGGGCTTTCTATGCTTAACTGAGAAGGCACCAAATCCTCTCAACTCGGCTCTTCTTCCTTCCGACAAGGCTACTGTTATTTCGCTAAATATTGTGTCTACTAATCTCTCAACATCTCTTTGGAAAAGATGTGGATTTTCATCAGATATCTTTTGAATAAGCTCAGATTTTATCATTACAACCTCCAAGGGTAATAGGATAATACTATTTAGAAACATTTTCAACGCGCGATAGAAATTAATTTTAAACTATTCGTTAAAAAATATAGAAAATTATTATTAAGGTTTGAATAGTTATTTAAAATTCTGTCAAATATTAAATCTCCTTTTGTAGAGGTTTCAATATCAATTATATTTAATTCAGTAAATTCAGGATTATTTTTATTTAAATAATTTAAAGCTTCTCTTTCTGCACCTATTTCATCAATCAGTCCTAAGTCTTTTGCCATTCCACCTGTTATAGTTTTCCCATCAGACACAAAATCTATTACTTTTTGATCAATATCCCTATTCTTCCTAACTAAAGACAAAAACCAATTAAAACTATAATCAACTATTTTCTTATCATTCATTTTTACTAAAGGATTTAATGGTGAAAGAGGGTTTTGGCCTCCTTTAATATCACCTGATTTTATTGAATCTACTTTAATACCAATTTTTTTTGAAAGTTCTGAAAAATTTTGATACTCGACAATTACACCTATAGATCCAGTTAATGTATTTTGTCTTGCAAGAATATAATTTGAAGCTAAAGCCACAACATATCCACCAGATGTTGCTATTTCACCCATCATAGCAATAACTGGTTTTTTTTTAGATAGTCTATTAATAACTAAGTATAGACTTTCAGAACCTACTACAGTACCTCCAGGACTATTAATTTTTACAAAAACCGCTTTGACGTTGTCATTTTCTAACATTTCATCAAAAGTCTTAATTAAGTCATTGTTATCAAAAATAAGACCATTAATTTCTATTCTAGCAATGTGGGGGAAATTCGAAGATAAGTTAATATTTTTAAAAAAAAATAAAATAATTAAGGTTAAGAATGCAGATAAAAGTATTCCTCTCCAAAAACCTTTTTTATACCATTTTTTTTTATTTTCTTCTAAAATCTGCCAATCAAGAGACATTATTTTGTACTTTAGTCTTTTTCCTCTTTATTTAATGCAGCTCCAAGGATATCACCCAAGGATGCACCTGAGTCTGATGAGCCATACTGCTGAACTGCCTCTTTTTCTTCAGCAATTTCTTTTGCCTTTATAGAAAAACTAACTTTACGATTTGTTTTATCTATATTAGTTATTCGTACATCAACTTTATCACCAACAACGAATTTATCTGATCTTTGCTCTGATCTATCTCTTGATAAGTCTGATCTTCTTATAAACGAATTCAAGCCGTTATATTCAACATCAACACCATTATCTTGTAAATTAGAAATTGTAACTGTTACAATCTGACCACGTTTAAGTTCTGCTACTGTATCTGTGAAAGGATCTTTGGCTAAGGCTTTTATTGACAGTGAAATCCTTTCTTTTTCTATATCAATGTCTGTTACTTGTGCTTTGACTATATCACCCTTTTTATAAATTTCCAGTGCTTCTTCACCCGTCTTATTCCAATCAAGATCTGTCAAGTGTACCATTCCATCAATGTCTTCGCCTAACCCTATAAATAAACCAAACTCAGTTATATTTTTTATATCACCCTCAACGACACTACCAACTGGATTGTTATCTGCAAAATTTTCCCATGGATTACCTTTTGTTTGCTTTAATCCTAGACTTACTCTTCTTTTATCTGTGTCTATTTCAAGAACCATGACTTCAAGCTCTTCGCTAGTTGATACTATTTTTCCTGGATGCACATTTTTCTTAGTCCAAGACATTTCTGATACATGAACCAAACCTTCTACCCCGGACTCAAGTTCTACAAAAGCACCGTAATCCGTAATATTAGTAACTCTTCCGGTGTGATTTGAACCTAATGGGTATCGATTTTCAACATCACTCCATGGATCATCTTGCAATTGCTTCATTCCAAGACTTATCCTATGTGTATCTTTATTTATTTTGATAACTTGTACTTTTATTGTATCACCAATATTTAGTAATTCTGAGGGATGATTTACTCTCCTCCAAGCCATGTCTGTAACGTGTAGAAGACCATCAACTCCACCCAAATCAATAAAAGCACCATATTCTGTTATGTTTTTAACAACTCCATCTGCTATAGATCCCTCTGCAAGATTACCTACCAGTTCGGCTCGTTGTTCAGCTCTAGATTCTTCTAAAATAGCTCGTCTAGAAACTACAATATTTCCTCTTCTTCTATCCATCTTGAGAATTTGAAATGGTTGGGAGACATTCATTAGAGAATTAGTATCTCTTACAGGTCTTACATCAACTTGACTTCCTGGTAAAAACGCAATTGCACCACCTAAATCTACAGTAAAACCACCTTTGACTCTCCCGAAAATAATTCCATCAACTTTTTCATCTTTTCCAGATGCTTTTTCCAATCGATCCCATGCTTCTTCACGCCTAGCTTTTTCTCTACTAAGTAAGGCTTCTCCACGTGATCCTTCTACTTTTTCAAGATAAACTTCAACTTTGTCACCAATGGAGATTTCAGGCGATTGACCAGGACCAGAGAATTCTCGAAGATCTACTCTACCTTCCATCTTGTATCCTATATCAATAATAGCTTGGCCAGCCTCTATTGCGATTACTGATCCGTTTACTACTTCACCTTCTTTAGGTGTAGAACTATCCAGACTTTCATTTAGTAATTTTTCAAAAGCTTCCATGGTAGCAAGTGCTGACATATAGCTCTCCTTAATATAAAGTTGATTCTTATTAACATATGAGACATGTTAATATAGTATAAAAATAACAATTCAATGTAATTTTTCTAATTTTTTCGAAATTATTGAAATTATTTGTTGAGTACCTTCCTTTATTGTTAGATTTGTAGTATCTAATATTAAGGCATCCTTTGCAGCTACCATTGGCGATAATTTTCTATTCCGGTCTAATTTATCTCTTTTGTTCAGATCTTCAAAGATATTTCTTAAACTCAAATCATTACATATAGGAGATAATTGATTATATCGTCTTTCTGCTCTTACATGTATTTCTGCATCAACAAATATTTTTACGTCTGCATCAGGACAAACAACTGTACCAATATCTCGCCCATCTAATACAGTCCCTCCCTCTTGATTTGCAAATTCTCTCTGATAATCTAATAAATTATTTCTAACATTGATATTTTTTGAAATTAAACTTGCTTTTAGACTTATCTTATCATTCCTTAAATCAATATCCTTAATTCTTTTACTTTCTAAAAGTTTTAATGATGACATTACTTCCTCTTTTGTAATTTTTGAAAAGTCAGATAAGAATTGAAAATTATAGGCTATAATTCTATACAAAATACCTGTATCTAAATAATTGAATCCAAAATAATTAGCAATTTTTTTACCCAAAGTCCCTTTTCCAGAGGCTGCTGTCCCATCAATAGCTACAACAAATTTCATAATTTGAATTTAATAATTAACTTTTTCTTAAATAATAATACTAATTTTATAAACTTTTAACCTTTATATCTAAACCTAAGGAATTCATTAAATCAACAAAGTTAGGAAAACTAGTCTTAATTGATGCTGCTCCTCTTATCTCTATACTTTTTTCAGAAATGCTTCCAAGTGAAGCAAAAGACATTGCAATTCTATGATCATTAAAGGCTTCTATTACACTTCCACCAATTATTTTTTGATTACCTTTACCATAAACAATCAATTCATCTTTCTTTTGACTTATTTCAACACCATTTTTTTCTAAACCATCAGCAATAGCTTGTATTCGATCACTTTCTTTAAACCTAAGCTCTTGAATACCTTTCATTATAGTTGAACCTTGTGCTGTTGCAGCTATAATTGATAAAATAGGATACTCATCTATCATTTTAGCAGATCTTTCACTAGGAACTTCAACTCCTTTTAAATTAGGAGTATAATAGACTATTAAATCAGCAACTAACTCACCAGCTTGTAAATGTTTATTTTTGATTTTTATATTTGCGCCCATTTCAATCAAAGTCTTAATAAAACCATCTCTTAAAGGATTAAGGCCTACATTTTTAATTTTTATTTCAGAATTTGGGATTATACAGGCTAAAGCAATTGGAAAAGCAGCAGAAGAAATATCTCCTGGAACACTAATTTCATTTGGTTTCATACATGGAAATCCAACCACTGAGATATAATTACTTAATCCTTTTTTCACAATTTCGATATCTGCTCCAAAAGATTTTAACATTTTTTCTGTGTGATCTCTTGTTGGTTCATTTTCAATAACCGTAGTCCTTCCTTTTACATTTAACCCTGCTAATAAGATTGAAGATTTTACCTGTGCAGATGGTACTTTAAGATCATAATTTATTGGCAAAGGATCACTTGTACCAATTATATTTATTGGTAATTTATAATCAAAATTGGTTGAAAAAACTGCTCCAAATTGTGATAGTGGTTTAACAATTCTATCCATGGGTCTTTTTCTCAAGCTTCCATCTCCAGTTAAAGTAGCTTTAATAGGACAAGTTGAGATAATACCCATTAGTAACCTAACAGTAGTTCCAGAGTTACCACAATCAATTACATTATCTGGTTCACAAAAACCACCAATTCCTACCCCGTGTACAATCCAATATTTTTTTTCTTTATAAATATCCACTCCTAAAGCTTTTAATGCCTCTAACGTTTTGAAAATGTCTTCAGATTCTAAAAGTCCTTTAATGTAGGTTTTACCAACAGCTAAGCTACCCAAAATTAGTGCTCTATGAGATATGGATTTATCACTAGGAACATTTAAAGAACCTTTTATACCAAAGGATTTACTAGATAAAATAGTTTCGTTATTGTTATACATAGTTTTTTTCAAAAATTAGATAGTTAGTTTTTCTTCCACAATTGTATGCTTTTTGTTCATATTTTGTATTAAATTCAATTATATTTTTTGATTTAGAAATCAAAAAATTTGAATTAAGTTTATTAAAATTTTTCATCTTTTTCATTATTTTTGAAACTTGCTCAGCATAATCTTCAACATCTGTAGCTAGAATTAAAGTACCCTTTTTTTTCAACAAAGAACATAGATGCGTGGCATTTGTGTGATTAAATAATCTTCTTTTTTTATGTTTAGTTTTAGGCCAAGGATCAGGGTATAACAAATATATATTGTTCAATGTTTCAAACTCTAAATTTTGAACTAAATCAATACAGTTTCCAAAATGTATTCGTATATTTTTAATTTTATATTTTAAAATCTTAGATAACAAACTTGAGACTCCATTTTCAAAAATCTCGCATCCAACGAAACCAACTTTTGGATATAATGATGCTTTTTCAAATAAAAAATCTCCCATACCAAACCCAATTTCTAATCTAATATCATCTAAATTATCAAATAATTCTCTTGGATTTATTTTTTGTAATTTGAAAGTTCCATCTATTTTTTTTTTAAAAATTGAAAAATTGTCTATATATTTTCTGAGATTTTCTATTTGTAAATTACTTAATTTTTTTCCTTTTCTTCTTCCAAAGGTCTTGTACGTGTCATTTTGTATTTTCATAAATTTTTAAAAACAAGAAAAAGTTTATTTCAATTAATATTTTTTTTAAGTAACTCAGTCAAATCCGTTCGTTCCCATGAAAAACTACCATCTTTACCGTAATTTTGACCAAAATGACCATATGCAGATGTTTTTGAATAAATTGGTTTTTGTAAATCAAGATGCTCAATAATTCCTAGCGGGCTGAGATCCATGCTTTGTAAAATACTTTTAATAATTGCATTTTCGGGAACAATATTTGAATTGAAAGTATTTACATAAATTGATAAGGGTTGAGAAACACCAATAGCATAAGATAATTGGATAACACATTTTTTTGCTAAACCGGCAGCAACTATATTTTTTGCTAAATACCTTGCTGCATAAGCAGCTGATCTATCTACTTTTGTAGGATCTTTTCCAGAGAATGCTCCCCCTCCATGAGGGGCTGCTCCACCATAGGTATCCACTATTATTTTCCTACCAGTAAGGCCAGCGTCACCATCTGGTCCACCAATTACAAATTTTCCTGTTGGATTAATATGCCAAACTGTATCCTTGGTAATCCAATTATGTGGTAGTGTTTCCAATATATATGGAGAAATAATTTCTTTAATATTATCTGAAGTTAATTTTTCATCAAAATGCTGAGTTGATACAACAATAGATTTTATATTATTTGGAATACCATTGATATAATTAATTGTGAGCTGAGATTTTGAATCAGGACCAATTAAATGCTTAAGCTCATTTCTTCGAGCTATACTTAATTTTTTTAAAATAGCCTGTGAATACTGTAGTGGAGCAGGCATTAGCTCAGGTGTTTCGTTTACTGCATATCCAAACATTATACCTTGATCACCTGCTCCATTGTTATCGACACCCTGCGCAATATCTGGAGATTGTTGGTGAAGTAAATTTAATACATTTAATTTTTTCCAATGAAATCCTTGTTGTTCATATCCGATATCTTTTACAGTTGATCTTACTGTATCTATTACAAAATCAGAGAGTTCATTTATATTTATTGCATTAGTAAGACCTACTTCACCACCAACCACAACTTGATTCGTAGTTGCAAAAACTTCACACCCTAACCTTGCTTTTTTGTCTATTTTTATTAGTTCATCAAGTATGGTATCTGAAATCTTGTCACAAACTTTATCTGGGTGACCTTCTGAAACAGACTCAGATGTAAAATCATAATCTAATATACCTGTCATGTTTTTCACTTTTCAAAATAAAAAGGTGATCAAAAAATTTTATTTTCTCTTTTAAAACATAAAATATACAATAGTGCAAACAAACTAATTAGTAAGATATGCCAATTTAATGATCCGAATTCTGAATATAATGTTTTTTCAAGTTTTTTAGGTATTCTTACATCTAAATAACCTTCTAAATTCAAAGGAATTTTTTCAATAATCTTACCATATGGATCAATTAAACCAGAAATTCCTGTATTTGCCGATCTTATTACTGGTAGTCCCTGCTCAATAGCTCTTGCTTTCATGTGTATAATATGTTGTTGAGGACCACTGTAAGATCCAAACCAAGCATCGTTTGTTAAATGAATAATTAAATCAGAATTTGTAATATTTCTATCTACTTCATTTGAGAATATAGATTCGTAGCATATAAAGACTGCAAAAGTTTTTGTATCATCTATAATTAATTCATTAGTTTTTTCCCCTACACTAAAACCGGTAATACCATTATTTTCTTCCCCAATGTCAACGAAGACATTAATAAATTTTATAAAAGGCACATATTCACCAAAAGGAACTAAATGCTTTTTATCATAAATTTGTTTAGTCTGACCGTCTGAACTTAAAAAGTACGCTGAATTAAATAATTTATTTGTATCTTTATCATATCTCCTTACACCTAAAATTATGGGATTATCAATTTTACTAGATATATCTTTTGGAAAACTTCTTTTATACTCTAAAAAAAAGGTACAGATGTCTCAGGCCAAATCAGTAAATCTACATTTGATGCATTTTTATTACTAAGCTGAACTAGTTTATTAAAATGGGTTTCTCCTAACTCCTTTTTCCATTTATATTTTTGAGCAATATTAGGCTGAATTATTCTAATCTCGTAAAAAGATTCATCATATTGAATAGTATCATATCGATACAAACCAAATAAATTTAAAAAACAAAAACCAACAAGAGATAATATTATTCCACTAAAACCAATAGGTATAATTAAACTTAAAAAAATTATTATAAATGTTAACCAATATGGTCCAAAAATAGAAAGAACCTGAGATATCGGTGTATCTATAAATGCTAACCCTAATAATACCCAAGGAAATCCTGTAAATAAGAAAGAACGTAAAAATTCAGCAAATGAAAGTAAAACAATAAGCTTTAGTAAGGATTTTTTTTTATTATCATAATCATTTTTATAACTTGACAAGAAAAAAGCTATTCCCCAGAAAAGAGATAATAATGCTGATAGAAACAATAAGGCAATCGGAGCAAAAATTACATTAATATCAGGATCTATAAAAAATGGTTCAATTATCCAAACTAGAGAAAAGGAAAAATAACCAAAACCAAAAAAAAATCCGTATAAAAACGAACTACCTGGCCTTAAACGCTTTTTTAGCCAGTAATAACCTAAAAAGGACAAAATAATTACAATCAAATATGAAAATGAAAATGGTGGGTTTGAAAAAGATAAAATACAACCTAAAATAATTGCCAATAATAAATTGAAATATGTAATAACAAAATAAAAATTATTATTTATTTTCCACATTTTCCCTTTTAAATTTTTTAGATAATTGGACTCTCAATCTTTTTATTCTTCTAGCGTCAGCTTCAACTATACTAAATTCATTACCAAACATATCGTTGATAACCTCTCCTCTCACAGGTATTCTATTAGTAAGTGAATTTACTAAACCACCTATTGTTTCGTATTCTTCATCCTGAGAATTGTCATATCGTAAATTTACGCCAGATTGAGCCCTAAACATATCTAATTCAAGTCTTGCATTTACTAAAAAAAGGTTAGGTTTTTCTTCTACCCACAATTGACTTTCATCTTCATCATGTTCATCAATAATTTCTCCAACAATTTCTTCCAGTAAGTCTTCAATAGTTACTAAACCTTCAACACCTCCATACTCATCAATTACAAGAGCCATGTGTATTCTTTCTGTTTGCATTTTTTGCAAAAGAGTTTTTAAATTCATTGATGGTGGCACAAAAATTAGAGGGCGAATTTTATTTTTGACCTCAAAAATTATTTTTTTATTAAAACCATCACCTAATGCAAAATCTTTAAGATGTAAAAGACCTAGTGGATTATCCAAAGTGTCTTTAAAAATTGGTATCCTAGATAATCGAAATTTCCTAAATATATCAGATAGCTCTTCTGAGCTCATTTCATCTGATGCGGCTATAATATCAGCCTTTGGAATAGCAATGTCCTCAACCCTTATGTCACTAAGACTTGGTAAATTTTGATCTGAAACCGAAAGAGGTTCATTATTATCATCGTTGTTAAAGACATTATTCCAGAAAGAATTTTGCTTTTCTTTTTTTGAGAATTTTTGCATATATTTTTCCATAAAAATTAATAAAAAATTATTTGATTGGGATTACTTATACCGCACTCTTTTAATGACTTAATCTCAATCTCTTTCATTATTTTAAATTCAGTTTTTTTTTGATGATCAAACCCTAGCAAGTGTAGACAAGAATGTATAAACATATGAATGATATAGTTTTCGAAATATATATCTAACTCTTTAGACTCCTTTAAGCATTTATCGTAAGATATTGCTATGTCTCCAATATCCAATGTCCCTTCAGTTTGAGAAATTAAATAAGAAATATCCTTAGTATCTAAAATATTTCTATAATCAAGTCTATGTGATCTTGGCCAACTTAATACATTGGTAGCTTTATTATAATTTCTAAAAATTTTATTATACTGTTTTATTTGTTTATCATTACAAGCTAAGATAGATACTTCCACAAATTTATAAATTGTTGAATAAGATAAAATTTTAAAAGTAGATTTAAATGCTTTTTTTGATATTTTTTTTAAGTTAATATTTGACCACTTTTTTTCTTTAAAATTAATGTTTATTTTAGCTGACATCAGAAATAGGCCTTAATTAAATTTATTATCGTAGGCATCAACAATTTTTTGCACCAAACTATGCCTTACAACATCTTTTGATGTAAAATTTATAAAATCTATTTCGTTTATTGTTTTTAATATTTTTGTAGCTTCGGAAAGACCACATTTTACTCCTGAAGGTAAATCAATTTGTGACAGATCACCGGTAACAGCAGCTTTTGAATTTCTACCTAGTCTAGTTAAAAACATTTTCATTTGATTATGAGTGGCATTTTGTCCTTCATCTAGAATTATAAATGAATTTGAAAGAGTTCTGCCTCTCATAAAAGCTAAAGGAATAATTTCAATTCTTTTATCTTCCAGCATTTTTGATACTTGTTTCTCTGGTAAGAAATCATTTAATGCGTCATATAAAGGTTGCATGTATGGATCAATCTTATCTTTAATGTCGCCAGGTAAAAATCCAAGCCTTTCACCTGCTTCAACTGCAGGTCTTGAAAGTATTACCTTGTCAACTTGTCCTTTTAAAAACATTGACACAGCAACTGCAATTGCTACATAAGTCTTACCAGTACCAGCGGGACCTACACCAAAAGTTAAATCATATTTAACTAAACTTTCTATGAAATTTTTTTGATTTTTATTTCTTGGTCTTATAACCTTTTTTTTTGTTTTAAGATCAAAATCACTAAAAGGAAAGATTGACTTTTTATTTTT
>CACBRT010000014.1 GCA_902541695.1 uncultured Alphaproteobacteria bacterium
TCCAATAACCCAGCTTCACTTAAATAATTTGATAAATGAGAACCAAAACCTCCGATAGCTCCTTCTTCAATAGAAATTAGAACAGAGTGATTTTTAGCTAAATTAGTTATAAGTTCTTCATCAAGTGGTTTAGCAAATCTAGCATCAGCTATGGTTATATCAATACCAGCTTGAAGTAAAACTTCAGAAGCTTCTTTTACTTCTTTCAAATGGGCTCCAAAATTTAGAACGGCAACCCCACTTTTTCCATCCTTTATGATGCGACCTTTTCCAATTTCTAGGGGGGTCCCTTTTTCTGGAAGATCTATCCCAACACCTTCACCTCTTGGGTATCTAAATGCTATTGGACCATCGTTATATGATGCTGCAGTTGCAACCATATTCATTAATTCTAACTCATCTGCAGCAGCCATAACAACAAAACCAGGTAAGTTTGACAAATATGCTATGTCGTACGAACCTGCATGAGTAGCTCCATCTGCACCAACTAAACCCGCTCTATCTATTGCAAATCTCACTGGTAATCCTTGTAAAGCTATATCATGAACAATTTGATCATATCCTCTTTGTAAAAAAGTTGAATATATAGCACAAAATGGCTTTAAACCCCCAGCAGCCATTCCACCAGCAAATGTAACAGCGTGCTGCTCTGCAATACCAACATCAAATGTTCTTTGGGGAAATTCCTTTTGCATAAGATTTATCCCTGTACCAGAGGGCATGGCAGCTGTCACTGCTACGATACGATGATCTCTAGAAGCTTCACTAACTAAAGCCTTCCCAAAAACAGAAGTGTAGGAAGGAGCATTTGGCTTGGATTTACTTTGTTCTCCAGAAATTATATCAAATTTTGATACCCCATGATATTTATCAGCTGAACTTTCTGCTGGGTAATAGCCCTTTCCTTTTTTAGTAACACAATGAATCAAAATAGGCCCTTTTGCTCGCGCCTTTACTGATCTTAATACAGGTAACAATTGATCTAAATCATGACCATTTATTGGACCAAGATAGGAAAATCCTAATTCTTCAAAGAAAGTACCACCAGATGCAAGACCTGTAATTATACTTTTTGCACGTCTAGCACCTTCTTGTAATGGACCTGGTAGATTTTTTGCTAATCCCTCGGCTAGTTGAGTTAGACTATAAAATTCATTATTTGCATATAAACTTGATAAATATTTTGACATTGCTCCAGCTGGAGGTGCTATTGACATTTCATTATCATTTAAAATTACAAATAGCCTACGTCCTTCAGAACCAGCATTATTTAAACCTTCATATGCCATTCCTGCACTTATTGAACCATCACCTATCACTGCAATTGAGTCTCCCACACCTGAACCTAAATCTCGAGCCACAGTAAATCCTAATGCTGCAGAAATAGATGTTGAAGAATGAGCTGCACCAAATGGGTCAAAATCACTTTCAGATCTCTTTGTAAAACCTGATAAACCTTTGTCTTGTCTTAGTGTCATCATACTTTGTCTTCTACCAGTTAAGATTTTATGAGGATAACATTGATGACTTACATCCCATATTAATTTATCAAATGGAGTATTAAATACAGAATGTATGGCAACGGTTAACTCTACAACCCCTAGACTTGAACCTAGATGTCCACCTGTTTTAGATACAATTGAAATAGTCTCTTGTCTTAACTCATAAGCCAATTTTTTAAGTTCAAAATCAGATAATTTTTTTAAATCTGATGGAAAATTAACAGTGTCTAATATCTTTGTTTCTGGCATTTTTAACCCTTTAATGATAGGAGAGATATATTTTCTCTCCTATCATTTTCAATAGTCTAAACTGGTGAGACTAACCTATCATAAGAAGCATAAAGTTTTCCACCAGTGTAATAAGCACTTACTTTTTCTTCTTCAAGCATAGTTACCTCTTTTGGTTTTTTTATAGAAGGAACTTTTTTAAAATGTTTCCCATATAAAGAATGAACATCTACAGATTTACTATTTATTTTTGATAAAGGCATAGGTAACAACCTTTTTGATTTATCTTTTAATTCTATTTCTAGATATCTTACCAACTGCTCGGGCACATCAATCCACATATCTATTACCTCTCCAACCACGACTTTATCTGCCGATACCACGTCCATTCCTCTAGGGTCTCTTCCAGCAGAAACCTCAAAACCTTTTAGACTACTCATAGGTCTGATCTTTGGTTTTCCATGACCATCAAGTTCTGGTACATCTCTTCTTTCTGTCCAAGCAGCAGCCCCTAAGCCGTCGTCCATTGGATCACCACTTGGAAATAATGGTGATCCATTTGCGACATTTTTAATTTCGAGCTTTAATTTTCTTGTTTCTCCTACATTATTAGGAACACTCACTTCTCCACGTCCGTGCATGAGCTTAAACGTTTTTGGTGTTGGCACAGGATACATTCCTTGATTATGGGCAGTATTAGATTGCTCATTCTCTAATGGGTATCCCTCTCGCATGTTTTCCCTTTGAAGATAAATCACTAAACCAATGAAAAAAGCCCAGAATAGGTAAAGACTTAGTTGAGCTATATCAAAATTTGAAAAAAATGGTTCCATGATTAATCTCCTAACAATGTAGATTCAGGTACTGAATATTCTATCTCAGTAGCAAACCCGTGTTCTATTGCCCAATATCGCCAGTCATCCACAACAGTACCGGTGAGTAGAATTCCGATTCCTCCAGTAATAGGCACAAGTACTGCAAACCACCATGCCCAACGATGAATTCCTTCCATTGATGCATTAAACCCCATTGTCCATCTCCAGAACAACGCTGCTCTTTCAGATGCAGTTCCACGATCATAAATTTGCTCTAACTCACGATCTCCACCAAGTCTCGATGTTGCTAATATTGTCGCACCATGCATTGCAAATAATAGGGCTGATCCATACAAAAAAACAATACATAAAGCATGAAAAGGATTATAAAAGAGATTACCCCAAGCAACAGATAAATTATTAGTCCAAATTAGATGAGGAAAAATACCGTAGGGAACCATTTCAGACCATGAACCCATTGCGATAGGTCTAAATAATCCAATTACCAAAAACAACCATATTGCTGCAGCAAAAGCCCAACAAATATGTTTTCCCATACCTAATTCATGGGCTCTTAAGTAAGACCTTATCCACCAACTTAGTACGGAAAATAGCAAACAAAAACTTGCAATCATATACAATCCACCATCGTTTATTGGTGGAAATGATAATCCATACTCTTCTGGTGGTGGATTAAGTGATAACCAAAATAGGGTTCTTATAAAAAGAGCAAAGTCAAAATTGACTTGTTGAAGCATTCCAAATCCAACTAAAAAAAACCAAACAAAGAACAAATATATCGAAACAACCCCAAACATACCCAAATGGATGGGGCCAAGCTGAGCATTACCTAGATAACCCAGCCAAGTATTATTTCTAGTTGTTTTTGTTCTTTCACTTGATAATTCTCCAGTCTCGTCCATTCCCATTTCAGGTGGACCCTTTACTTGGACTTGTGTAAAAATATTTTGATATTCTGCCATCATAAACCTCCTACTGCGTCCATTCGAGACTATTAATAAAGTTCATTGTTTCTTGATATTGAGCATCAGAGAAAGTAGTCAATCTTGGCCACCAATTCCACCACTCAACCCAACTAGAACCCTCAGGAAATATCCATACAGGACCTGAAATCAATATACATACTGCTGACCAAAATCCTGCATTTAAAGCTAGTAACAATCCTATTCTGTGGATTCCTAAAGTTCCAATTGAATAACCTATAAAGTCTCTGAAATACGTATCCTCATGATCCGGTGTTTTAGATTCCTTTCCTTTCTCAGGGTTTGCTGCAGATAATATCAACCCACCATGAAGAGAAAGGGCTAAAGTTGTCGTAAAGAAAAATGTAATTGCAATCCAATGTGCTGGATTAAAATGAAAATTAATATATGCGTATCCTGTATATGAAACCCAATCTAGATGAGAAAAAATTCCGTATGGAAATGCATGTCCCCATGCACCCATCAACACTGGCCTTATTACAACTAATGAAGTATATGCAAATATTGCAACGCCAAATGCAACTGGTATGTGAAATCCAATACCTAATTTTCTACAAATTTCTACTTCTCTTAATAACCAAGCAATAAATGCACCATGTGCACAAATAGTAATTATTTGCCATAATCCTCCATCTCTCAATGGAGCAAACTGTAACCCATACTCCAAGGCTGGTGGATTAATACTTATGAGGAAAGGATTCCAAGTTCCCTGTAAAGCGGCTCCCCATAAGATAAGTAAAGTACCTAATGAGGCAAAAAATATGGTCATAAGACCAAAAAAGCCAATATAAAAAGGACCTACCCAAAAATCAAATAAGTCTCTTCCGATTAAGGTGCCTCCGGGAACACGATACTTTCTCTCAAAACTGAGTAATGCCATCTCGCGACCTCCTATTAAAGTTCTTCATTTTTTTCATTTACATCCAATAATTCTACATTTAATTTGCCGTAGGCGAGTTGTTTGGGGGGGGAGCCCGCCCACGGCCACTTTAAATTGGCTTAGCCTGCTGCCTTCGCTGCTGCCTCAAACCAATTGAAGTGTTCTGTGCTTAGCAGCACTAAATGAATTAACGCTGCTAATAAAAAGAGAAATACGCCTTGAGCCACGAACACTCTACGTGGGTCAAAAATCAGCCATATTTTATAAAATTGACTCATTTAATTCTCCTTTAACTGAAATAGAACCAAGGACGCCAAATCCATGTTGCAATATGAGCTAAAACACACATAAGTGTGAATGTCCAAAGACCGCTCATGTAAACACTATGAAGTTCCTGTGCTTGGTCCTCTGTTAAACCTGATAATGACAGGTCGTTATTTCCAGCCATGTTTAATCCTCCGGATTGTTTTCGACTGATCCCACGATTTCTCGTAGGGTTGATTTTCTGAGCCCTCATGGCTCAGAACTATTCGATAGCTTAGCCATCGAATTTCGTTAACCACAATCATGCGGTAAATATCATTGGGGTTATCACTTGCGCATGGCCCCATGCCCTTTTAAAAATGCCCTCATTTTGCACTGTCTTTAATTTAAAGATGTTCATAGCTAAGCAAGATATCCATGCAAAAGTAGCTAGAGGAATTGAAATTAAAAAAATGAGCGCAAAATAAACTCTATACTCAAATTTTATAGTTTTCCTATATTCTGAAACACTAAAATCTCTAACTGCTGACTGTTTCATTTCTCTTTCTCCCCGTTTCCTTTCTTACTATGATTTTTTATTTCTTATTTTCTTTATTGTTTCTAAAACAACTCGTTCGTCACCATCCGCTAAAGCAGATCTTTCTGCTTCATCTCTTAAATTCTTTGCTGCTGAGATTCTTGTTATAACTGGATGCTCTTGAACAATTTTGTCTAAAAATTCTTGAGCATCTTTATCCCAAGGAAAATCCCTCTTTAAATTTGTAGGTGTCGCATCGACTTCATCCATATCTGATCCCAATGGCAGAATATGAAAAAGAGAATCAAATAAACTATTACATACCTCCTGTAGCAAATACGTCGCTCCTGCATATCCCATCATTGGTGTTCCCGTAGATCTTCTTATTGCAGCTCCTGGAAAACTTGCAGGGATAAATGATGGACTAGGGCCAAAACCATTTTTTAATTCAGCTAAGTAAATTTTTTCATTTATTGACCCCATTAATACTAAAGGTCTTTTATCCCTTATTAATGATCTAACTTCATCATTATTGGTTTTTTTTCCTGAAATTCTAGCTACTGCGAAACTACAAGGTAATCCCAAATCATTTTCTAAAAAATTACGAATTCCACGTGAATATGTTTCATTTGCGACTATTCCAAAGCTTGCAGTTGCAAAAAAATCCTGCGTAACAGATCTCCATAAGTCCCAAACAGGTTTTATCGTTGAATGTTTTTCTTGCCCAATAAATGGTTCGGGATCTAGTTTTAATAATTCCCCTAATTTGCGTAAAAATTTAGTAGTAGAATCTATTCCAATTGGTGCTTGTAGATAAGGTTTATCAAGAACCTCTGCCAAACCTCTTCCAAACTCTCTATATAACACAACATTCACATCTGCATTCACTAATTTATTGGCATCTACTAGGTGACTGCCTAGGGGAAAAACCATATTTATTTCTGCTCCTATTCCCTCTACCAACCTTCTTATTTCCGCTAAATCAGATGGCATATTAAATGTTCCATACATGGGGCCTAAAATATTTACTCTTGGTTTTGACCCCTCCTCTCGTTTAGCTTCTTTTGGCATTCTACCTTTTGTTTGTCCAAAATTAGTAAAAATCCATGTCATGGCTCTGTCAGCTGACTGCCATTGATCTTCATCAATTGTACGAGGAAGAAACCTTTGAATGGTTGTTCCTTCAGGAGTTACTCCACCACCAATCATCTCTGCAATTGAGCCTGTAACAACTACAGACGGCAATGCTGGATCTAAAGTTTTCCATGCACGTTTCATAGAACCCTCGGTTCCTTCACGTCCTAACTCTTCTTCTGCTAATCCAGTAACTACTATTGGTAATTCATGAGGTGGTAATCCGTCAGTATAATGCAACACAGATGTCACGGGTAAATTCTCACATCCAACAGGTCCATCAATTACAACTTGGAGACCTTTTATTGCACAAAAAGCATATACAGACCCCCAATATCCACCAGCTCTATCATGATCTTGAATTAGCATTAAATCATCTCCGCTGCTTTTGCAGCTTTTTTTCTTTTTTCAATTTTTTTCAAATTATGTTCTCGAAATTGAGGCTTTAAATTTGGGCTTTTTTCCCAAATACCTGATGTATCATCTTTCCCTACTCCAGAAAAAAAGCTTTTCATATTTGCCATTCTTTTTTTATTTTTCATTGCTGCATTTACTACTTGCGCTAGACTTCCAGCTCCAGAAACACCCATTAAAGGACGTGCTGAAATTAAGTTTGTAAAATATAAAGAAGGTATCCCTAATTCTTTACCTTTTTGGACTACAGGAGTAGTGCCAATCGCTAGATTCGGCTTGATTGCTTCAACTGCGGCACAATCATCTTCCAAACTAGCTCTAAATTTAACCATAGTTCCCTTTGCCTCTAGCCATTCCCTGTCTTTTTGTGACCATTTAGTCTTTGGGCATGCCGTTCCAACATAAGGTATCTTAGCTCCACTTTCAGTAAGAAGACGCGCAACAAGTAATTCAGACCCTTCATAACCGGAAAGGGTTATTGTTCCTTTAATCTTATTTAATTTAAGAGCTTCTTTTATTTTTGGGATAATTTCATTTTTACATTTTGAAATCATATTCTTTTTAATATTAAAAATTTCTCCTACTGATTGAATCCAGTCATCAGTTCCTTCACTTCCAACAGGGGCTGAACCCAAAATTGGTCTTCCAGCTTCTTTAAACTCTCTAATTGAGGAAGTATAAAAGGGATGAATAGCTGAAACTAATGAACAATCCAAAGCGCCATACAGTTCTCTCCATTCACGACATGGTACAACAGGCCCTGCAGCCAAACCTAAATAAGATAATATTCCACCTATTCCAATTGGATCAGCAGGAAACATTTCACCCAATAAAGCAACAGTTGGTCTATCAGACTTTCCTGAAAGAGGTGTTGCAACAGGTCCTTTCTCTGCTTCTTTTCTAGCATAGTTAAGCATAGCTCCTGCTAATACATCTTTTGCCTCTGCATGGGTTGGAACACCAAAGCCAGGAACATCAATACCAATAATTCTTACACCATTTATTTCCTTTGGAAGTAACCTTAAAGGAACACCAGATGCAGTAGGGACACATAAATTTGTTACTATAATTGCGTCATATTTTGAAGGATCTGCTGATTTATGAACCGAATCTCTAATATCCTCAAATAATTTTCCAGATACAAGTGTTTCTGAGCTAAAAGGAACATAACCCACCGACCTTCTTGCTCCATAAAAATGAGAGACAAAAGTTAAACCATAAACACAACATGCAGACCCTGATAAAATTGTAGCAACTCTTCTCATTCTTAAACCAACACGTAAAGATCCAAAAGCAGGACACATACTTTGCGGTTTATCATGCGGTCCAAGTGGATAATCTTTTCTGAATTTATCTAATATTTTGTTATTATTATTTAAGGACTTTACAGACTTTTCTTTATTGAGCTTTGAATGACAACCATATGAAACAGGCTTTGTGGATATCGGCATATCTTCTGTTGAATTTTGACTTGCTTCGGTCAATTTCACCTCATTTGTTTGATCATATTTAATTTCAGTGCTCATTGATAAAACCTGGGTTATCTCTCAAACTTTGTCATAAATAACTTCTAAAGATTTTTTTGGTTTTGAAAATTTACCCCGCATGTCAGCGTCAGTTGCAGGCACTAATGTAAAACCTGCTCCTGTCTCACCACCATCAAATAATCCCAATAATTGATCTTGATTTAGTGTTTTTGGTCTTACAGGAGGCGCATCTGCTACATTGGAGGCTAGTATCTCAAAAAGAGTTCCCCACTGGCTTTGCTTTGTACCAATAATTTGATACATCGCAGATTTCCTTCTTATATCATCGTCAGCAGGTATAGTACTTAGTACAGGAATTCCAACTTTTTCGGCAAATTTCTTTGCCTCTCCTGTTCCATCATCTCTATTGATAACTATGCCAGCTACACCAACACTTCCACCTAATTTTCGGAAATATTCAACCGCAGAACAAACATTATTAGCAACATATAGTGACTGTAGGTCATTAGATCCAACTACAATTACTTTTTGCGCCATATCCCTAGCAATGGGTAAACCAAAGCCTCCACAGACAACGTCTCCAAGGAAGTCTAGTAATACATAATCAAAATCCCAATCATGAAAACCAAGTTTTTCAAGTAATTCAAAACCATGAATAATACCACGACCACCACATCCCCTTCCTACTTCAGGACCGCCTAACTCCATTGCAAACACCCCATTTCTCTTAAAGCAAACATCACCTATTGCCACTTCTTCTCCAGAAAGCTTCTTTTTAGTGGATGTTTCAATGATTGTTGGACAGGCTTTTCCTTCAAAAAGGAGGGATGTAGTATCTGACTTTGGATCGCAACCTATTAATAATACTCGCTTACCTTGTTCAGCCATCATGCAACTTAAATTAGCTAAAGTAAAAGACTTACCAATGCCACCTTTACCATAAATGGCAATTATCTGACATTTTTTCTTTGGTTTAGCCGTATGAAGTTCATCATTAATTTCTTTAGCTTCTGATTTTAACCTTCTATGATGCTCTTCAAGAACTTTATTAGCATTACCTTTTACATTTATTGTTTCTACTGTCATGCTGCATTTCTCCAATCTAGTACCATTTTAAGACATTCAGCCTTTTCAAATGCTACTTTGTATGCTTCAGTCGCCTTGTTTACTTGAAATACATCGCTTACAAGTCCATCAAATGATAATGAGCCATCTTCTATAAGAAGCTTGGTAGTTGCTACATCTTCAGGTGTAAATTCTGCCGAAACCCTAACTGAAACTTCTTTGATAAAAGCTTGAGCAAATCCAAAACTTACTCTTTCAGGATAAAAGCCTGCCATTACGACCTCACCACCTTTTTTCACCTTACCAATTAGGCTATCTAGAATATCAGAGTCCCCACTTACATCATAAATGCAATCATAATCTGATCTGCTGTCGAATTCAGGTAATACAACGTCATAATCTGTTGCACCCGCATGCCTAAATATATTTTTTTCCCAAACAATGGGAGGTTTTTCTCCTGCTAGTATCACAAGTCTGGCTAATAGCCTTCCTAAAACACCGTGACCCACTATTACTTCTGGCATTCTATTACCAAAACCGGCAATCGCATGCCGTGCTGTTGCAGCTAAGGCAAAAAGTGCGCCGTTTACTCCCATTGCACTGTCAATTTTTATTAACCTGTTAGATGGCGAAATCACTCTTTTTGCAGCACCACCAAATAAACTCCTTACCGAACCGGAATAACAATCAGCTCCAGGAACAAAAACAATATCACCTTCTTTAAATCCAGAACATTTAGATGCCTGAACTACTTCACCAGTAGACTCATAACCTGGAACCAATGGATAGCCCATTCCTGGGAAAGCTGGCATCTTGCCATTCCAAAATAATTTTTCTGTCCCTGTAGAAATCCCTGAATAATGAATATCTACGACGACGTCTCCAGCTTGGCATTCCTTCAACTCAACAGATTCTATTGCCAACTTGCCCGGATTTGACATAACTACAGCTTTTGTAATCAATATATATAACCTCAATTAAACAGTTTCATTTTGCAAAACTATTGTAATTTTATACTGACAGTTTATATTGTCAATAAATATTGACAATTAATTTAGATTTATTGATTTTATTTTTTTGCAACTATTACTGAAGTAACAAAATCATTAGGACTTGAAACAAATTTTAACTGTCGAAAACCATTTTTTTTCAAGAATTTGAAATGTTCTTGTTTGTTTCTAGGCTTCCCAGAAGTCATAGCCATAGTATAAAAACCAAAATAAGCATCTCCAGCTCGGGTTGGATAATGATTTCCTGCCATTGGCTCAGATATGACTAATTGCCCTTTAGGGGTTAAAGCATCATATATTTTATTTAAAATTATTTCGACAACTGTGTCATTATGATCATACAACACTCTGTTTAAAAAAATTATATCATAACCATTTGGCAATCGTTCTTTTACAAAATCTCCTGCTATTAAATTGATTCTAGAAACATCAACAAGATGGCTAATTTTTATTTTGGTTTCTTCAATAACACTTGGTAAATCAAAAACACCTAATGTTAAATTTGGATAAAGTTTCTTTACCTCCAAAATAAAAGTACCATTACCACCCCCAACATCTAATAGTTTTTGAAAACCGTTCAGTTTTACCAAATTAAGCGTTTCTTCTGCTACGATAAATTGTGAAACTCCCATTAATTCAGAATAATTTTTAGCCTCTTCTTTAGTTATCTTCTTAGTAGATGGAATGTATTTCCAAAAATTTCTTAATTCAGTATCAAAATTTTCATGCAATAATTTTACTGGGTCAATAAGATCTCTATAAAAAATCTTATGATGTAAAATCATCTTATCTAATCCTCTTACTCCCTTTATGGCAGCTCCAAGTCTTGTTAGTTTAAAAGTAGAGTCTTTTCTTTTTTTAAGTAAACCAATAGAGGTAGCAGCGTTACATAACAATAAACACTTGTTATTTGATAACCCTGTATACTTTGATATCTCATCAATATTTTTTCTACCTGAAATAAAAAAATCGATCAAACTCAATTCAATAAAAACCAACAGTATCTGCGAATAAACAAAACCAGCTACCAGATCATAAATTTTTTCACCCTCATTGAAAGCTAACTTTCTTATTATAGGTATCTTTTTGATAAATGTGTGAAAAGACGATTTTGCTACTAGATTATTCAACCAATTGGAGAAAATTTCCATTAATAATATCGGTATTTTTAAAGAACTTTATCTGCTGCAAAGGAAGGCATCAACTGTTTAGCTTGATTTCTTACAATATCGCATAATCTTGCCTCACCAGGACAAGATGGAATTGAAGCGATTGCACCGCTCAATATGTCTTGTAACCTTTTGATTGCACCATCTACCCCAAATTCAGCAACGGCACTTGGTCTAGAATTTTTTATATCTTGTCCAGTTGGTTTTCCCGTCAATTTTTGTGAATATGTCACATCTTTTAAATCATCTGCCACCTGAAATGCTTCTCCAATCCTAGCTCCTAATTCTACCCAAGGCTCTGGATCTTCACCAGTTGAGACCGCACCCATACAGGTAGCAGCAACAAATAGAGAACCAGTTTTTAATTGGTGATATGCACTTAAATTAATTTTATCCTCACTTTCCCAACCTTGGCCAGAACATATGCCAAAGGGAACACCAGAAGACTTAGACAATATTTTTATCAATTGGATTAATCTTTGTGGACTATTTTCACAACCTTTTGCCAAATTTTCAAAAGCTAAAATAATTAAGGAATCTCCTGCTAAAACTGCCACAGTTTCACCAAAAGCTCTATGGACTGTTGGTTTACCCCTCCTAAGTTCGGCATCATCAAAACAAGGTAAATCATCATGAACTAAACTAGCACAATGAATAAATTCCAAGGCTACTGCTGCAGACTCAGCAATTGCAAAATCGTCTTCACCACAAGCCTCCGCAACCGACAGGCATAGATTGGGTCTAACTCTAGCTCCACCAGGGAAAATGGCATAATCAATAGAAGCTGCTAACTTTGGTGGGGTTGGTGTTTTTCTAGCATCCTTAAGTGTTTTTAAAAGCGCTAAATTAACTCTTTCGTGAATATTTCTTATATTTTTCATAATAACTCCATATCAAAACCTAACATATAACTAAAATAATGTCTATTTTTTTTGACAAAAGTATGTAAATATTTACTGACATTATAAAAGAATTAATTTTGAGAAATAAAAAAGTAATAATCATTGGTGCAGGAATTGCTGGATTAGCGGCTGCTATGAAGCTTTCTACTTCAGGCGTTAATGTTGAAGTCTATGAGCAACATGAAAAGCCAGGTGGAAAAATAAGATATTTTGAAAGTAAAATTGGTCCTATTGACGCTGGTCCTACTGTATTAACAATGTATAACGTTTTTTCAGATTTATTCCATTCATGCGGTTATAAGATTGATGAAAAATTGAATTTTATCAAAGAAGAAATAATAGCAAGACATTGGTGGAGAGACAGTAGTTCACTTGATTTATATTCTTGCTTTGAAAAGAATTTAGAAGAAATTAAGCATTTTGCTGGCAATAAATCAGCATTAGAATTTGAAAAATTTGATAAATTTGCTAAGGATCTTTTTGGTTTATTTAAAGACCCTATAATCATGAATTCAAAACCTAATATTTTTCCTGTTTTGGTTAATGGATTAAAAAACTTAAAGCTTTTAAAAGACTTATTAATAAAAAATAAAAAATTATACGGATATCTCAATGAAAACTTCTCAGATTATCGATTAAAACAATTATTTTCTAGATATTCTACTTATGTTGGCGGATCACCATTTAATTCTCCAAGTATTTTATCACTTATCTGGCACGTAGAATGCCAGGGAGTTTGGAGAATAGCAGGAGGAATGTACGATCTTGTAAAGCAAATCGAAACAATTTCAAAAAGATCAGATGCAAGTTTTTTTTATAAGAATAAGGTAAAAAAAATCCTGGTGAAAAATAATAAAATAAAAGGAATAGAGTTAAAAAATAATAAGGTAATTGATTGTGACACTATTATATTTAATGGAGATCCAAAAGCACTTTTTGATGGCCTCTTAGGAGATGACATACAAAATGCCGTATCAAATAACAATATTAACAAAAGGTCTTTATCCGCTTATGTTTGGAGTTTTGCAGCTAAAACTCAAGGATTAAATTTAATTCATCACAATGTTTTATTTAATGAAAACTATAGAACAGAATTTGATGAAATTAATCGAGGTGAAATACCTAGAGACCCTACCCTATATATTTGTGCTCAAGGTAGTATCAATAATCCTAGGCCAAAAGAAAAAGCATTAGGTCGTTTTGAAATAATAATAAATGGATCTCCAACATATACTCATAAGAAATACAACAAACAAAAGGAATACGCCAAATGCAAGGAAATAACATTTTCGATTTTGGAGTCAATGGGCTTAAAAATGGATTTAAAACCAACAGAAGAAATGCTAACTACTCCAAACGAGTTCGACAAATTGTTTCCTGGATCTCAAGGTTCGCTATACGGAAGAACACCCCACGGAATAAACTCAACATTTATGAGACCGAGAATCAAAAGCAAAATAAAGGGTTTGCTGCTAGCAGGCGGCGGAACACACCCAGGAGCGGGAATTCCCATGGCATGCCTATCAGGAAAGCATGCGGCAGAAATGATATTGAAAGACCTAAGTTTGACATAGATGTAAAACCAAACGGATATGCATGGTGGTATGTTGACGGTATTTCTAATGATGGAAATAAAGCAATATCAATAATTGGATTTATTGGCTCTGTATTTTCGCCATGGTACTTCTGGAGCAAAAGAAAAGATCCCCAAAATCATGTTTGTATAAATGTAGCCATGTATGGAAAAGGCTGGCGATGGACTATGACCGAAAGAGGGAAACAAAAACTTAAAAGAACTCAAAATATGCTAGAAGTTGGACCAAGCTCATTTAATTGGAACAAAGATCATTTAATTATAAATTTTGACGAATATTCCATTCCTCATTTTGACAATGTAAAGGGGATAGTTAAAATTACTCCTAGTTTTATATCAGAAATAGAGTGTAATTTATTATCAGATAACAGCCATATTTGGCGTCCCTTTTCTCCAATTTCAAAAATTGAAGTTGATATCAATAAACCTGGATGGCAATGGGAGGGTCATGGATATTTTGATGCAAATTTTGGTTCTAACGCCCTAGAAAAAGATTTTTCTTATTGGACTTGGGGAAGATTTCCGACAAATAAAGGTAGTTATACTTTTTATGACGCAATTCCAAGAAAAGAAAAAAATGTAAATATTGCTCTTTTATTTAAAAATAATGGAAGAATAGAAAAAATTTTAAATCCTCCAGACAAAGCTAATCTATCAAGATCTTTATGGATGGTTAAAAGAGAAACTAGGTCAGATATTAATTTTAAACCAAAACAAATTAAACATATGCTTGATACACCTTTTTATACAAGAGCCGGAGTTCAAACGTCGATATTTGGTGAAAAAAGTATAGGTGTTCATGAAGCGCTGGATCTCAATCGTTTTTCAAGTCCATTGCTAAAACCTCTGCTAGCTGTGAAAGCTCCAAGATATAATTGGTGATTTAAAAATTTAATTATTTAATTGCATTATACGAAAATTTAAAGCAGCTGCAAAACTTACCCAAATAAAATATGGGAATATTAAAATTGATGATAGTGGATCTGAAAACCAATAAGTTATTAACATTAATAATACTGATAACCAAAGTCCCACCATAAATTTCATTGCTAATTTAATATCATTTAATCCAAAAAAAATGGGTGTCCAAATAGTATTTAAGGTGATTTGCAAAGCCCATAGAGCAATTAAAAAGTTTTTTGAACCTGCAATGTTTGAAATCCTCATTCCAACATAAGCAATAATAATATAAAGGATAGACCATGCAATTGGAAATAACCAATTAGGAGGATTCCAAGACGGTTTATCTAAATTTTTATACCATTCATTTGGTGGAAATAATGCACCTGTAGAAGCAGCTACACAACAAGTCAAAAAAAATAATGCAAACGTAAACCAATCCATTAATTAATTCTCTTTATTCTTATTTGATAATTTAAATTCCGGCAAGTGCTCGATCTTTTTGCTCTAAATCAAAAAGTAAATTTATAAACTTACTAGACCTTTCTTTAAAAGACTTTTTACTTTCTTTTGGTTTTTTTACGGAGCTTACTAAAAAATTTACCTCCGGTATGGCAGAGGCATGAATTGTGGATGGTACAGGCATAACTGTTGTCAATGCAGAGTTTCCTATTGAAAAAATAAGCATTAAAAATTTTTCAAATGTTGTAGTATAAGCTCTGTTATTTATACTATCATAATTAGAAGCTGCAATATGCTTACCAATTTTAGAATAAATTTTTCCAGCTGAAAAAATTCCTGGCCTACATTCCTTTGGTAAAGAAAAATATCCTGCTCCTGCTCTTTTATAAAAATAATCAGCCCTATTTAATAGTTGTTTTACAAAAGTACTAACTTCAGGAAAATTTTCTGGATTTCTCAAAAAATCCTCAATTGATATATTACTTTTTTCCATCCATTCTGTAGGAATATAAATTCTATTATTTCTAGCATCTTCTCCTATGTCTCTTGCTATATTAGTAAGCTGCATTGCTATACCAAGGTCACAAGCTCTTGCAAGTGCATCTTCATCCCTTACATTCATCAAAATACACATCATTACACCAACTGAAGAAGCAACTCTAGCACAATAACTATATAACTCGGATAAATTCCTAAATCTTCTACCATCCTGGTCCCACTGTAGTCCTTCAATTAAAGCTAAAGGTAATTGTTTTGGAAGGTCATAGCTTTTAACTAAAGCTGCAAAAGCTCTATCAGTACTAGAATTCCTTGGTTGACCATTGTAAACTTGATTTAACCTTTTTTTCAAATCCTGAGCCGGATTTTTAATTTTTGTTTCTTTATCTACAACATCATCTGCAATTCTACAAAATGCATATAATACTATGGCAGGATCTCGTACATATTTAGGTAATAGTTTTGAAGCAGCATAAAAAGAATGAGATCCCTCTTTTATCAGTAGTTTGCATTCCTCTAAATCATAACTATTAATTTTCATTTGATTTCACCTTGCATTTATTTTTTCATAGAAATTATTATTTTTCTTTGGGTATTGCTTAGCATCTTTAATTTCTTTAGCTATAATTTCAGCTGAGGCTATTACACCTGGAACTCCAGGACCAGGATGAGTTCCAGCTCCAACTAAATAAAGTCCTTCAATTTCTTCGGATATATTATGTGGCCTAAACCAAGCGCTTTGAAACATTCTCGGCTCAATTGAAAATCCTGTGCCCATTGGGCTTAAATAATTTTTCCCAAAATCATTTGGTGTCATTACATGGCTTTCAACTATTGTTTTTTGAAACCCTGGAAGCAATCTATTATCCAGAAATTGTGCTACTTTTTTTAAATATTTTTCTTTTTCTTTTTCCCATATTATTGGATTAGAATGCCCTAAATGTGGAACACATGACAAAACATAAAAAGTATCACAATTTTTAGGAGCACATGTTTGATCCGTAACAGACGGTCGATGAATATAAAGACTCATATCTTCAGACAAAACACCATTTATAAAAATGTCTTTCACATGGCCTGAATATCTTGGCCCATGTAAAATAGTATGATGACCAACATCTGGCCACATATTTTTTGTATTTTTTGTACCAAAATGCCAGACAAATAACCCCATTGACCATTTTTTGTTTTTCAATTTTTTTGAAGTCCATCTTTTCTTTTCTTTTTTCTTTAAAAGTTCATTATATGTGTATGATGGGTCTGAATTGGAAATTATAATATTTGCTTCAAAAATTCTATTATCTTTTAATTTAACTCCAGTAACATTTTTCCTATTATAAGTTATTTCTTTAACCTCAGAATTTAAATGAATACTACCACCCTGTTCTAAAATTATCCTACTCATAGCTTTAGCAATAGCACTAAATCCTCCAATAGCGCAGTGCACGCCATAGACTTTTTCAATATGACTTACTAACCCCCACATGGATGTTACATTAAATGGATCACCTCCAACAAATAATGGATGAAAACTTAATGCAAATCTAAGCCTAGGATCTTTTACTCTCGCTGCAGCCATTTGGTATACTGATCTGTCCGCTCTCAACAAGCCAAATAGAGGAAGAACTTTTAGTGTGTCCCAAAGCTTATGCATTGATACCCTTCCAATACTTTTTTCATCTGAAAAGGCTATGTCATATCTGATTTTTGATTCTCTCATAAATTTTTCATAACCACCTAGATCATTAGGAAATAACGACTTTATTTGTTTTTTCATCTTATTAGTGTCGTTAGAGGCTAAAAATTCAGTATTGTCTGGGAATTTAATTTTATAGAAAGGGTCAAGAGGTTTAAGCTTTACATCTTTATCAAAATCTCTACCACAATCATTCCAAAGAGATCTGAACATATTTGGCAACGTTACAATAGTCGGACCTAAATCAAATCGATATCCATTTTGATTTAATGAAGTACCCCTACCACCAAGACTGTTCAATTTATCAAAAATAGAAACTTTATACCCTTTAGAGCCTAGTCGCATTGCTGCGGCTAATCCACCAAACCCAGCTCCGATAACTATGGCTTTCTTTGATAAAGTTTCAGAAGATTCTGGAAAGTCAAAATCACTATTGTCAGATCTTTTTAACATATAATAAACTTATCATGTCAGAAAAATTTGACAACATATTAAATGAATGCTTGTTTGTAAAAGAAAGTTTAATAAAATTATTAACATCTAATTGGATAAGATTTGAAACAAAATAAACAAATTGTAGCAATAAGTTTTTTTAGATTTGAAGGAGTATTTCAAAAACTATGGGCTTTTAGCCAAATGGGTTTTGCAAGGAAAAAATTAAAAAAAATAAAACAAATCTCTTTCTTCAAATTATTTGGTTCTGGAACAGGAGAAGGATTTACTCCTTATCCAAACACTAGTGTCTATGCTATCCTAAGTGTTTGGAAAAATTTAGAAGAAGCCGAAAGTAATATTGAAGAAAGAGAAATATATGAGAATTATAGAACTCACTCCATTGAAAACTGGACTATTTTCCTTTCTCCAATTTCAAGTAAAGGTTATTGGGATAAAATTAATCCATTTAATCCCAATAAAAACGAATTCAATAAAAAAGATAATATGTTAGCTGCATTAACTAGAGCAACAATAAAACCAAAAATAATGCTTAAATTTTGGTCTAAAGTTCCTGCAATTTCAAAAGTAATAGGTAATGATAAAAATGTATTATTTAAAATGGGCTTAGGAGAAATTCCCTGGTTTCACCAAGTAACCTTTTCAATTTGGCCTAATGCAGAAGCAATGGCTGATTTTGCGAGAAAAGACGGGCCACATTCAAGAGCTATAAAATCAGTTAGAGAAGGAAACTGGTTTTCTGAAGAATTATATGCAAGGTTTGAAGTAAAAAAAGCCATTGGAAAATGGTGTGGCAAATCAGTGATATAAAATATTAAAGGAATAAAATGAAGTTAGTTTATCCATTCTCTGCTATAGTTGGACAGAAAACTATGAAACAAGCTTTAATTCTTACAGCTATCGATCCATTAATAGGTGGAGTTTTAGTTTTTGGAGAACGAGGTACTGGAAAATCAACAATTGTTAGATCACTAGCAGCGCTTTTACCCGAAATAAATGTTGTAAAAGGCTGTCCTTATAATTGTGAAAATCTGAGTGATAATTGCTCCTATTGTAAAAATTCACCAAAAAAATTTGAAAAAAAACCAACACCCATCATAGATTTACCACTTGGCTCAACCGAAGATAGGGTAGTTGGATCTCTAAATTTGGAAGTTGCTTTAAGTGAAGGTAAAAAAAGCTTTGAACCAGGGTTACTTGCACATGCAAATAGAGGATATCTCTACATTGATGAAGTGAATTTGCTGGAGGATCATATAGTAGATCTTTTATTAGATGTTGCAGTATCTGGAGAAAACTTAATTGAAAGAGAAGGATTATCAGTAAAACACGACTCAAAATTTGTACTAATTGGTTCAGGAAACCCAGAAGAAGGAGAATTAAGACCACAGCTTCTTGATCGCTTTGGTTTGTCAGTTGAAGTAAAATCCCCTAATCAATTAGAAGAAAGAATGGAAGTAATTAAAAGAAGATCCAAGTTTGATGATAAAGATTCAGATTTTTTTGTTTTTTGGGAAAATGAAGATACCAAATTAAGAAGAAAAATTATCAAAGCTAGAAAAAAACTAACTAACATAAAAGTATCAAATAATATTTTAGAAAATTGTGCAAAATTATGTCTTGCCCTAGGTTCAGACGGATTAAGAGGAGAATTAACTTTATTAAGAACATCAAAAGCACAAGCCTCTTTTGAAAATAATGAAAATGTTGAAATTTCACATCTAAGAAAAGTTGCTCCAATCTGTATGACACATAGACTTAGGAAAGATCCGTTAGATGATGTTGGATCAAATATTAGAGTTGAAAGAACAATTGAAGAAGTATTGGGAAAATGATTTTTAAAATAAAGACTTTAAGGAGGTAAAAATACAAGAAAAATCAAATTTTAGTAATAGTAATAAGGACCATATTGAAAACTCATTATATAACCTTGAAAAAATAATTGCAGTTTTACGATTAATTCCCTTTGATTTAGGTGGTTTAATAATAAAATCACGACATAGCGAAACTAGAAGGATCGCAATAAAACTTATAGAAGAAAAATTAAATCAATTTCCTTTAAAAAAAATATATCCAGAAATTGCTGACTCGAAACTTCATGGTGGGATAGATTTTTCTGAAACACTTAGATTAGGAAAACTAATCCATACAAAAAGTATTTTTGAAGGTAGGCCAAAGACATTCAAATTAATGATGGGTGAGAAATTAGACGCAAGAATCGCTGGAATTTTTGCACAAAAAATGGATGCTAAACCAAACTTTTTAATGTTAGTAATTGATGAAGGAATAGAGGATGAGGAAGTTCCAAACTGTCTTAAAGAAAGAATTTGTTTTTATATTGATCTTAATACAATTCCATTAGAAAAAATAAAGAATTTTAAAATAAAAAGATATAATATTTCTAATGCAAAGATTCTTTTGGATAAAATGAACGTACCTGAATTTATTTATAAAGATCTTTTTAAAATTACATCTTCAACTGGTATTACAAGTATGAGAACACCTTATTTTACAATAAAAGTTGCATGTGCATTAGCAGCTCTTAGAGGAGTAAAGACCGTTGAAGAAAAAGAATTAATTGAAAGTTTAGGTTTAACAATTTCACATAAAATAAAATACCTTCCAGAAACTCCTGAGCATGATCACGAAAAAAATCAGCAAAATAAAGAAAACAGTAAAGAAAAAAAAGAAAGTAAAATACAAACAGATGATATTCCTATTGAGTTACTATTAGATGCTGTAAAAACAAATTTACCATCAAATATTTTAGAAAAAATAGTTCATGGAAAAGAGATCAATAAATCCTTCACTAATAAATCAGGAAGTGGTCAGAGCAAAATCTCTTTTCAACGAGGACGTCCACTTCCTTCTATAAACGGAATACCTAATGGAAGGAACAAATTAGATTTTATAGGAACATTAAAATCAGCAGCCCCTTGGCAATTAGTCAGAAAAAAAATATCGCCAACAAGAGACAATTTAAAAATTGAATTTAGAACATCTGATATACAAATAAAAAAATTCAAGGATTTAAAAAATAGAGTTATTATTTTTACAGTCGATGCTTCAGGTTCATTAGCAGTAGGAAGACTTGCAGAAGCAAAAGGAGCAGTAGAATTACTTCTTTCTAATGCCTATTCTTCAAGAGATTTAGTAGCACTAATATCTTTTAGAGGTAAAAGTGCTGAAACTTTATTAACTCCAACAAGATCTCTGAGTAAAACAAAACGAGTTTTAGGTTCTCTGCTTGGAGGAGGAGGAACACCATTAGCATTGGGATTAATGTCAACATTAAAATTATCTATTGATTATTCCCGGAAAGGGTTCTCACCTATCAACGTTATTTTAACAGACGGTAAAGCCAATGTTGATTTGAAAGGTAAAAATGGAAGAGCATCTGCATTAGATGATAGTGCTAAAGTTTCAAAATTATTTATATTAAATAAATTAAAAACAATTGTGATTGATACATCTCAAAGAGAATCTGAAACTGCAAAAGATTTAGCTCAAAATTTACAAGGGGAATATTTACTTCTTCCAAGAGCTAATGCTAATCAGTTATCAAATGTTATTTTAAATCAATTAAATTAATGGATTGGAATAAAGAAAAATTTGATTGGCCTCACCATAACTTAAGTAATTTCGTCACCTCTGATCCACATACTTGGCATATTCAGGATACCGAAGAAATTTACAGCAATAAAAATAAATCTCCAGTATTATTGTTTATTCATGGAGCTGGTGCATCAACCCATAGTTGGAGATTAATCTTAGATCATTTAAAAAAAAGGTTTAGGGTTATTCTTATAGATTTACCAGGTCATGGATTTACGAAATTAGGTAAAAAAAATCGATCCAGCTTGGAATCTATAACAGAAGATTTAGAGTTATTATTAATTAAACTTAATCTAAAACCAGATTTAGTCATAGGTCACTCAGCAGGATCTGCAGTAGCCTTAAATTTAGCATTATCAAAAAAAATTAATTTTAAAGGTATTTTATGTCTTAACGGAGCACTAGGAAATTTTACAGGTATGGCTGGATTTTTATACCCTCTATTAGCTAAGTTTCTAGCAATGAGTCCTCTCACTGTCCCATTTTTTACCTCATTATACTCTTCAAAAAGTCAGGTTGAAAAATTCCTGAATTTAACAGGCAGTAAGATTAGTTCAAAAGGTATTTTGTATTATAGAAAATTAATTTCGGATAAAAAGCACGTTGAAGGAACACTCGCCATGATGTCTCAATGGAATTTAAATCAGCTAATATTGAGATGGAAGCAAATTGAAATTCCAGTTTGTTTAATAGTTGGGGAAAATGATAATATTGTACAAAACAATGATAATCTAAAAGCATCAAAAGAAATACCTAAAGCAAAATTCATAGTGAATCCTCATCAAGGACATCTAATGCACGAAGAAGATCCAGAACTAATATCTAACCAAATTCAGTCTTTTTATAATGAAATTCAAGTTATTAAATAAGTAAATATCTTGCAGGTACTCATTTCCTATGTATAATTGAATTATGAAAAGTTTATCACTGCTATTTATTTGTCTTATTATTTATTTCAAATTTTTCATTTTTGCCATTTTTGCTAGTCAAGAAGTATCAGATAATGATGGATTTGAAGTATCTGATGAAATTTTAGCAATAGTTGGAGATATTGATTACGGAGAATATCTTTCAAGTGAATGTACTACTTGTCATCATGCTCAAGGATTAGATGAAGGTATTCCTTCAATCACAGGTTGGCCAGTAGAATCATTTGTTTGGGCGCTCCATTCATATAAGAGCGGGGCACGTAAACATCCAATTATGGAGATGATAACACAAAGATTATCAAATGAAGAAATTGCATCTCTTGCTATTTTTTTTGAATCGATAAATAATTAAATTATAAAGGAGGAACAAATATGAAATTAAACCGAAGAAATTTTATTTCTGCTTCTGCTGGAATAGCCGCTACTATCTCTTCTCCTATGGTATTTGGAGCATCAAGACCAAAAGTTGTTGTGATAGGTGGTGGAGCTGGTGGAGCAACAGCAGCAAGATATATCGCCAAAGACTCAAAAGGTGCTATTGATGTAACATTAGTTGAACCAACGAGAAGTTATTATACCTGTTTTTTCTCAAATTTATATTTAGGGGGATTTAGAGACTTCGACTCTATTGGACATAGTTACGGTAAATTAGCAAGTGATTATGGCATTAATGTTGTCCACGACTGGGCAGTAGATGTTGATTCTAGTGGTAAGACTGTATCCTTAGCTGGAGGAGGCAATGTTAATTATGATAAACTAATCCTTTCTCCAGGAATTGATTTTGTGGACAATTCGGTACCTGGTTGGGATTTATCTGCACAAAATAAAATGCCACATTCCTATAAAGCTGGATCACAAACTCAACTATTGAATGCTCAAATTGAGAATATGAGACAAGGTGGTACTTATTGTATGGTTGCTCCACCGAACCCTTATAGATGTCCTCCAGGACCCTATGAAAGAGTATCAATGGTTGCACATAAGCTTAAGAAAACAAATCCTAGTGCAAAAATATTGATACTAGAACCAAAGCCGAAATTCTCAAAACAAGGTCTATTTGAAGAAGGCTGGAGTAAGCACTATCCCGGAATGATTGAAATGATTGGTCCTGAAATGGGCGGTAAAGGTGTAGAAGTAAGACCGGCTAGCATGGAAGTTATCATTGATGGTGAAACTGAAAAAGTTGATGTTTGTAATGTTATTCCTGCCATGAAAGCTGGCAAAATAGCAGAGCTGGCAGGAGTAACAGATGGTAATTGGGCCCCAACTATAGCTCATACAATGCAGAGTAGAAAAAATAGTGACATACATATACTTGGAGATGCAGCAGCCCAGGGTGATATGCCAAAATCAGGTTTTTCTGCAAACTCACAAGCAAAAGTATGTTCAATGGCAGTTAGAGGCGAACTAACTGACTCAAAGGTGTTCCCAGCTAAATTTTCAAATACTTGCTGGTCGTTGGTTGATACTAACGATGGTATTAAAGTTGGAGCAAGCTATGAAGCAACAGACGAAAAAATTGCTAAAGTCTCAGGGTTTGTTTCTAAAACAGGAGAAGATGCATCCGTTAGAAAAGCAACTTATGAAGAAAGCCTTGGTTGGTATGCTGGCATAACTTCTGATATGTTTGGATAAAAACAAAATATATTATAAAATAAAACTCCTTAGAATATATACTCTTTGGGGTTTTATTTTTTTGAGGATAGATTTTCATTAGCTGAAAGCCTTACTATAGCTATTACTATGAAGGCTCCACCTATTAATATAAAAAAATCTAAAGACTCATCAAATAATAATAATCCAATTAAAGTTGACCATATTAATTGGAAAAAAATTACTGGCTGCGTAATGGATAAGGGCGCTAAGGATAATGCATTTGTCATAAAATAGTGACCGAGAGTACCTAATATTGCAACTCCTAGTAATAATAGTAAATCAGACATAATTGGGTTGGTCCAAATAAAAAGTGTAAAAGGTAATAATGTTATTGTTGCAAATAAAGTTAGAAAAATAACAATTGAATGGGTACTTTCTGTTTTTGTAAGATTTTTGGCAATTAAATATGAAATCGCAAAAAATATTGTACTTAAAAGTTGAGCAATTTTACCATAAGACAAAACTTCATATCCTGGTTTCAATATTAGCATTGCTCCAATGAATGATAAGATAAGAGCAAATATCCTGTTGAAAGTAATGGCCTCTTTAAAAATTAAAATTGCACCAATTGTAGTAAAAATTGGTGTTAAATAGTTTATTGCAGTTACATCCGCCATTGGAATGTTGGCAACTGAAAAAAACCAAAGGACTACAGCAAGACCATGGATTATTCCTCTTAAGCCATATTTTAAAATTGGTATTTTTTTTATATTTTTTTTATTTTGCAATCTAATAAGAGGTAGAATTAGTATTAAACCAAATAAATATCTAAAAAATGCTGCTTGTGTAGGGGGTAAGTCCTTATTCAAAAACTTAACACTTACCATAACAGCAACAAAACAAAGCCCTGTTAAAAGCATCAAAATAATACTTTTGAGATAATAATTTTTTTTACTTAAGGCTCTGATCAAGCTAATCCTAATAAATTAGTCGTATTTACTGATTAATTATTTGCCAAAAAATTGTGGTTTTTCTTTTTTAAAAAAAGCTTTAACAGCATTGTTAAAATCATCTGTTTTGGCTAAATCACCTTGTATTTTTATTTCTTTATTAAAAGTAGACCAATAATCGTTATGTTTTGAAAAACGTAGAAGTTCTTTTGTTCCTTTTGCTACCAGGGGAGATCTTTTAGATAAACTATGAGCCCATAAATCAACTTCATCAGTAAATTTTTCTTCGGCAAAAACCTTATTTGCCAGCCCTAATTTTTCACACTCAGTGGCACTCACATGTTCCCCGTTTACAATAAATTCTAGGGCCTTATTATAACCTAATTTTTGAGATAATGACCAATGTGCCCCACCATCTGGAATAAGACCAATATTAGAAAAAACAAAAGATAGCTTTGAATTTTGACTCATAACCAAAAAATCGCAAGCAAGTGCTAATGTGGATCCTATACCAGCAGCAGATCCATGTACTGCTGCTATAAAAATTTTTTTTCCATTCACAATTTTCTCAAAAATGGGTTTGTATTCATTTTCCAGTTGAATAGGTATATCTCCTGCAGATGTTTCAATTAAATCAGCACCTGCACAGAAACCTGGTCCTGCACCTCGAATTACAATAACTCTAATAGAAATATCATTTTCAATTTCGTTCAACATTTGTAAGAATTTTGTTCTCAATTCTCCATTTAATGAATTATATTGTTTTGGCCTAGATAAACAAATATTTGCAACTCCATCTAAAACCTTATATTCAATTACATTCTCAGACATATATTTCTTTCTAATTATTTGAAATTGGTTGTATGATTTTTTGTCAAATTTAAGTGACTATATTTATAATAGATTTAAACTTTTATTTAATAAACTACTAAATGTAATGAAAAAAAATTTCATTGAAATAGAAATTAGTATTAAGCATGAATTAAATGAAACTATGCACGCCATAAAAATGCTTGAAAACAAATCAAATATAGTTGAGCTTGACCAACAATTAATTTGACGACTTTCAATGATGGATAGTATTAAGGATCAAAAAATGTACATTGCTAAATTAGAAAGGCAAAAGGTACGCCTGAAGCAGTTAAAGCAAGCTTGAATAATATCAAAACAGAGGATTTTGGGGTTTGCATAGATTGTGAAAAAGATATAAAATTTAAATGTTTTCAATTAAATCCTACAATAAAAAAACGCATTGAATGCATGAAAGGTTAAATAATACCTAATTCAATAGAAGTAATTAAATACAAATGAAAAATAATTTTTATTATAGTAATTTTAGATGGTTAGTAATAACTACTCTACTTTACTTTGGGTCATCCTTTGGACAAACTTTTTTTATCGCCATTTTTGCTGGATATATTCGATACGATTTTGAAATAAGCCATACAACTTGGGGAAGTATTTATGCATTAGGGACATGCTTGTCAGCTGCTCTTATGTTTAAATTCGGAGGAATTACTGAAAAATTTAAATCTGTTAATTTAAGTATTATTGTGATTATTTCACTTTCATTTTTTTGTTTTTTGATGATTTTTGCGGATAATATCTTTCTTTTAATTTTGATAATTTTTGGTCTTAGGTTTTTTGGGCAAGGTTTTGCAAGTCATTTGTCAATGGTATTATGCGGTAAATGGTTTTCAAAAAATAGAGGAAAAATAGTTGCTTTTACAAGTCTTGGTTTTACCTTTGGAGAAGCTCTATTACCAATTATCTTTGTTACATTAATTGGAGTTTTTGGGTGGAGACCTTCCTGGGGTTTAGCATGTTTAATATTAATATTAATCTCAATTATAATTAAACTACTTCTAACTCATGAAAGAACTCCTAGTAATATTGATAATACTTCACTTATAAAAAAAGAAGTTGGAATTTATAATAAATATTGGACTAAATACGATGTACTTAATTCATGGATGGCATGGCCAATGATTATTGCAATAATCGTCCATTCAATGTTTTTAACAATCTTCTTTTTTCAACAGGTTACACTTGGGATAGAAAATAATTGGGATTCCTCTCAATTTGCTATACTTATTCCATTTTATACAGTTACAAGTATTATTTCTACCTTTTTGACTGGTTATATTATAGACAAATTTGGTGTCCGAGTCGTATTACCCTATTACTTAATACCAGGGATAATAGGCTTTTTATCCATGATTTTTTTAAAAGACCCAATTTTCTTTGTAATTCCATTTAGCTTATTGGGTATAATGCAAGGCATAAGTAATTCTTTAGGTGGAACTTTTTGGCCAGAGTATTTTGGAACAAAATATCTTGGAGATGTAAGAGCTATAGCCACATCTTTTATGGTAATTGCCTCTGCATTAGGTCCATTCTTTAGTGGATTAATGCTAGATAATCAAATTAATTTAAAAATTCAATTTAGTATGATGTCTGCTGTAATGTCGCTATCAGCAATAGGTCTGATTTATTTATCAATAAAAACGAAGAAAATTATAAAAACTAGTTTATAATTTGAGCCTCTGTAGACTTTTTTATGTCTTCTATAGATGATCCCTCTGCAATTTCTAAAACTTTTACACCTTTTTCTGCTATGTCAAACATTCCTAAATTAGTTATCACAGAATTTACAACATTTTTTCCTGTCAATGGTAGAGAACATTTTTTCAGAAATTTACTTTCCCCTTTTTTATTCGTATGATCCATGATAACAATAACTCTTTTTACTCCTGATACTAGATCCATAGCACCCCCCATACCCTTGACAAGTTTACCTGGTATCATCCAATTAGCTAAATCTCCTTTTTCAGAAACCTCCATAGCTCCTAAAATAGCCATATCTATATGACCTCCTCTTATCATAGCAAAACTGTCAGCACTTGAAAAATAACTAGTTTTTTTTAGTTCGGTTATAGTTTGCTTTCCTGCATTGATCAAATCTGGATCTACATTTTCTTTAGAAGGAAATGGTCCCATACCCAACATTCCATTTTCAGATTGCAAAGTAATATTTATATCATTTGGTATAAAATTTGAAACCAATGTAGGAATACCAATACCTAAATTTACATACATTCCATTTTTAATTTCTTTTGCTGCTCTAGCAGCCATTTGATTACGATCCCACATAGATTAGTCCTCATTCTGATAAAGTCATATTTTCAATTCTCTTTTCGTGATTTCCTAAAAATATCCGATTAACAAATATACCTGGAGTATGAATATGGTCAGGGTCTATAGAACCAACTGGAACTAATTCTTCTACTTCAGCTATACAGTTTTTTCCACATGTGGCTGCAACTGGATTAAAGTTTCTCGCTGTTTTCCTATATATTAAGTTACCTTCTTCATCTCCCTTCCAAGCTTTAACTATAGATAAATCCGCTACAAATGCTTCTTCTAAAATATAAGTTTGACCATTAAAATCTTTATGCTCTTTACCCTCAGCAATAACTGTTCCAACTCCTGTTTTTGTATAAAATCCTGGAATACCTGCCCCTCCAGCTCTCATTCTTTCAGCTAATGTGCCTTGTGGGTTAAATTCTATTTCTAATTCTCCACTTAAATATTGTCGCATAAATTCTGAGTTCTCACCAACATATGACGAGATCATTTTTTTTACTTGTTTACTTTGAAGTAATAAACCAATACCAAAATCATCTACTCCTGCATTGTTGGAGGCAATTGTTAGATTATTGACCCCTGACAATTTTAAAGCTGTTATTAACTCTTCAGGAATTCCACATAGCCCAAAACCACCAGCAGCTATTTTCATTCCATCAAAAATCAAACCATTTATCGCTTGTTCAGCTGAATGAAAAACTTTTTTCATTATTGTCTCCATAAAATAAATTAGCTTAGATTAATCTCTCCATAACATTGGCATAAATAAAGCCATTACCACTAATAACTCTAATCTTCCTAAAATCATTGCAATAATAAGTACAAATTTTTCCGAGTCATCAAGGGTAGCATAGTTTCCTGAAGGCCCAATAATATCACCGATACCTGGCCCAACGTTTGCTAAAGCACTAGCTGCACCAGATAATGCAGTAATAAAATCTAAACCCATCGCACCCAAAATAATAGTAATTAATGCTAAAAAACTTAAAAAAGTTGTTATCATTATCATTGCTGATCTAAAAACAGCTTGATCAACTACTTGTTTACCATATCGCATTAAGAAAACACCCCTTGAATAAATTAACTCATTGAGTGACGATTTAATTAATTGTGTTAAAATTACAAAACGATAAATTTTGATACCACCAGAGGTAGATCCTGCACAACCGCCTACAAAAATCAAAAAGAAAAATAAAACTGGTCCAATTCCAGAGTAAGACATGAAATCTCCAGAGGCATAACCTGTTGTAGTTATAATTGCAACAATATTAAAAATATATTGAGTGATTTTAAAAAAAGAAATTTCTGCAAATGTCATATCCACCAGAATAATACTTATACTCGCTAGTATTATTAAACTCAAAAAAAAGATTATTTGAGGGTCAATTTTTGGAATATTTCTTGTAAAAAAAATTGCGATAAAAAAACTAAATGGTAATCCTCCTAAAATCATAAAAGTAATAGAAACCCACAATACTTTTGAACTTTGATAATATCCTATCGATTCGTCGTGAGTTGAAAAACCACCTGTAGCTACAGTCGTCATGGCGTGTGTAATTGAGTCAAAAGCTCCAACACCAACTGCAATATATGAAAAAGCACATAATCCAGTCAAAACTAAATAAATTAATATTATAGATTTTGAAATTTCAATTAATCTAGGTAGTGGCTTATCTGCTCTATCAGAACTTTCCATCCTAAACAACTGCATACCTCCTACTCTCAGAAAAGGAAGTAAAATTAACCCTAATGACAAAATTCCAAGTCCACCAACCCATTGCATTAAAGATCTCCAAAGTAAAATTGGTCTAGGTTGATTAATTAAATCAGTTAGAACTGTAGCACCAGTTGTTGTTAAACCAGAAGTTGCTTCGAAAATCGCATCAATTAAAGTGAGTTCGGGTAATGCCAATATAAAAGGTAATGCACATATTAATGGAACCACCCACCACAAAAAATTTACAACTAAAATTCCAAATCTTGCTGAAATTTTTGGTGTTTCTCCTCTAGTAGCTAACAAAACAAGAATACATCCGAAACCAGAGGTGAGACCAGACCATAAGAAATGGTTGCCACCTTTCCAACCAGCAGCAACAGATGCTAGCCAAGGTATAAACATTAATATTGAGAAGAAAAATCCCACTAGTGCTACTATTTGACTTGCTGACCGTAACTCTTTAGAGAGCATTATTACCTCAAATAACTTTTAAAACATATAACAATAGATCAAATTATCATATAGTTCTAGCTGTTACTGACTTTTCCTTAATAGGCAAGTGTATTATAGCAGCAAAGATAGCTAAAATTATGTCAATATACCAGACAAAAGTATATTCACCTGTAATAGTAA
>CACBRT010000015.1 GCA_902541695.1 uncultured Alphaproteobacteria bacterium
TATACCGTTAGATGAGCTATCTAACCTAGTAAATACAACAGATGATGTTTCTCATTTATCAGATTTTGTTGAGCAATCTTACTATGGTGTTATCTGGGAAAGGCAAATACCAGTTAATATTCAGGTCTGGCTAAATAAAATTGACCCTAAATTAATCCCAAGCTTCAGACACATTTTCCATAAGAATGAAGTAAGTAAAAGTATAAACAATATTTTTGAGAATTCTCTTATTAAAGACACCCAGATTAATTGGTTAATACAAGATATAACAAGATTATCTAAACTTTTTTCAAGCCTAATGAATGTCGATTATATTCGGCTAAGAATGGAAGTTGTTTCAACTAATTCTTGCCGAAAGTTTCATATAGATGCAGTAAAAAGTAGGTTGATATGCACCTATCGTGGACTAGGTACACAGTATGGAATGTCTATGGATGGTATTGATCCAAAATACTTTAAGACTACACCTACAAGTTCACCAATTTTACTTAAGGGTACACTTTGGATTGAAGAAAACCCTAAAATGATTTTACATCGGTCTCCTCCTATTGAAGGGACTGGTGAAACACGATTTGTTTTTGTAATAGATCCTATATTTGATCCAGAAAATGAAATATGAAACAAAACCTCGGAGAGACCAATCTAAGACGTAAAAAAAGAATTGGTAATCCAATGAATGAATTTGATAAATTACCTCGACCTTTAAGGCAATGGCTAAATAAGGCAATTTTACCATGGTCTCCTTTATCTGTAAGAAGGGTTTGGCTTAAGTCAATTAGTAAAGGATTATCTTTTGAGGAAGCAATCAATGTATTAGATAAAACTGAAGAATGTACAATGAAAAAAGAGAAATCTAAAATTAAAAAATTCAGGTAGAAGAACCAAAGAGTTTATTCATTAATTTTTTTCAATTTAACCTTTTAAGATTTCATTCAATTTTACTATTCTTTTTTCAATTATTGATAATTCTGCAGCCTGACCAATCGCAACTGCTTTAAGTCCATCATCTAAAGATACCTGTGGTCCTAAATTTTCTTTAATAGCTTTCTGAAATTCTATATGTTCATAGTAAGTTGATCCATGATGGTGTCCTGCTTTTAGAATAGTTTCATCAACTTCAATATTTTCAATTTGAATGTCACTAGACTTCCTCAATCCTATTGATAAGTCTGAGCTTGATTTTCCTGATAAAAATGAAGGGACACCCGTTTCTATTTTACCTATGTTTCCTACAGCACATAATTCTTCTTGGAGTATAGAGTTTTCTGAAAACATACATAAATCTAGCATACAACGTACATCATTTTCAAAATTTATAATAACAAAAGCATTATCAATTATATCAGGTTTTTTTCCATCATATCGTTCATTTAAATGATTTACATCTTGAGCACCACTTGCATACACACTTACTGCTTCACTGTTAGTAACTAAACGCATTAAATCAAAAAAATGGCAGCATTTTTCAACTAGAGTACCCCCTGTATTTTTTGAAAATCTATTCCAATCATTTACTTTGACTAGGAATGGAAATCGATGTTCCCTTATTGAAAACATTTTTAGATTTCCTATTGTTCCAGATTTAATTTCTTTAATAAATTTAGCTACTGGTGGCATATATCTGTACTCCATTGCAGTCCAAATTATACCTGGATAACCTTTAGTAATTTTTTTGAAATGAAGACAATCTCTAACATTGGTACATAGTGGTTTTTCTATTAAAAGATGTGCTTTGGTTTTTATTATATCTTTGAGAATATCTATATGACTAAAATTAGGAGTTGCTATTATATAAACGTCTGCAATTTTAGCTTCTATTAATTCGTTATGATGAGAAAAAATTCTGGGGTTATTTTTTAAGTCTTTTCGTGACTCATCTATGGAAGCCTTGTGATTGTCACATAATGCTACTACCTCAGCATTTTTCAGAAGGTTTATATTTCTTATATGCTCCCTTCCCATAGTCCCAGAACCAATAATTGCATACTTTAAGGCTCCCATTTTTATCTTATCCTTTTATTTTGCTTTTAAATTAAAAAATCTGATGTAATTTATAGATAGAATTTTTATTATCGCTAAAGGAGATTAAAATAAGTATTCTTTTATTTCTATTAAATATTTTGCAATATTTAAATACATTTCTTCTTCGTATCGGTAGACAATTAGCATGGGTAGCTATTTTGCTAATGGTAATGGTTATTCTTCTTCAAGTTTTCTTTAGGTATGTTCTTAATAATGCACTTCCATGGCCAGACGAGGTAGCTCGTTTTTTAATGCTCTGGATGACCGGTTTGATAGCTCCATCAGCTTATAGATGGGGAGGATTTGTCTCTATAGAATTGGTAATTAGTTTATTACCAAAATTTTTTGGAAATATATTAATTTTTTTATTACTTTCTTTGTCATTTTTTATTTTATTCATTGGGTTTAAGCTAGGATTAGATCATATTAAAGTTGGTTGGATCTTTAACTCTTCATCCATCAAAATCCCGCTTTTTATTATTGGTGAACAATCTAAACCTCTTAAACTTGCATGGATGTATATGTCATTGCCCATAGGAATATTTTTGTTAATTTTGGTAAATTTAGAACTTATTTTTATTAGGGTAATCTCAATTTGCGATCCTCTTTTGAAAATAAAACCAGACCCAGATAAAGAAAGTTTAGAAGTGTAACTATGCTAGTTTGGTTTCTTCCTCTTTTTTTAGTTTTTCTTTTAATTGGATTACCAGTTTTTTTTAGTCTTTTGGCAGCGCCTGGCATTTTGCTCTGGTTGAATGGGCAAGCTAGTGATGCGGCGATGCTATATAGAAATATATATAATGGTATTGATAGTTTTCCTCTGATGGCAATACCATTTTTTATGTTAGCAGGTGAGTTAATGAATAGGAGTGGTATCACTCTTAGATTGGTTGAATTTAGTCAAGCAATGATGGGACACCTAAGGGGTGGTTTAGCACAGGTAAATATTCTTTCATCAATACTCTTTGCCGGCCTTTCTGGATCTGCTGTTGCTGACACCTCAGCTATTGGATCTATGTTAATTCCTGCTATGGAAAAACAAGGATATTCAAGAAAATTTGCAGCAGCAATTACTGCGGCAAGTTCAGTAATAGGCCCAATCATTCCCCCATCAGGTATTATGATAATTTATGCTTATGTAATGGGAGAAAGTGTTGCTGCCTTATTCTTAGCTGGGATTATACCTGGATTAATGGTTGGTATAAGTTTAATGATCATGGTAAGATTATTAGCAAACAGGTATGATCTTCCTAAAGCAACATTAAAATCTTCATGGAAAATAAGGGGTAAAGCATCTCTAAAAGCATTTTTTCCATTAATGACACCTGTTATAATTTTAGGAGGAATATTAGGTGGTATTTTTACACCTACCGAAGCATCTGCAGTAGCTGCTGCATATGCTTTTTTTATAGGTTTATTTGTATTAAAGACACTTGAATGGAGAGATATTCCCAAAGTTTTAACCAAAGCTGCATTGGTATCATCTGTAGTTTTACTTTTAGTTGGAGCAGCCATGGCCTTCAAAACAGTAGTAAGTCTATCCCATGCTCCAGAACATTTAGCTGACTTTGTGCTCAGTTTAAGTGATAATCCTTACATACTTTTATTTCTTATTAATATTTTATTATTCATAGTAGGAATGTTTTTAGATGCTGGACCGGCAATCATTATTTTGGGTCCAATATTAGGACCAGTTTTTACAGATTTAGGTGTTCACCCTATTCACTTTGCTATCATAATGTCCGTAAATCTTACCGTAGGATTGGCAACACCACCTATGGGTTTAGTATTATTTGTTGCTTCATCCGTTTCAGGAGAAAAAGTTGAATCTATTGCACGTGCAATTTTACCTTTTCTAGCAGTAGAAATTGTGGTTATATTTTTTATTACATATTTCCCAGCTCTATCTATGAGTATCCCATTGATGACTGGATTTGCAAAGTAAGCTGAGAAATATAAATAGTTTGCTTATGAACTTTTAAATAAGTATTAGGCAGAGATAATAAATTTTAAATCTAGGGAGGAAATTTTGTTTTTTTCAAAGTTACTAAAATCGATGAGTATATCTACTTTAATAGTAGGTTTTTCATTTGCAGCTTTTGCAGCTGATTACAATTTAAGATTAACTGCTAATTCAAACGATCAAGATGAAGATTATGATGGTGCAGTTGTTTTCAAAAATTATGTTGAAGCTGCTTCTAATGGAGCAGTGTCAGTTGAACTATTCATTGGAACCCAGCTTTGTTCAAAGGGCGCTGAATGTTTACAAGGTGTATCTGACGGAAGTATAGATATTTACATCTCAACTTCAGGTGGAGCTGCAGGTGTTTTTCCATATGTTCAAGTATTAGATCTTCCGTATTTAATGTCTGATGATAGAATTGCAGAAGACGTAATGCGAAGTGATTTTGTTAGAACAGTTAGAAAAATGGCACTAGCTGATTCTGGAAATACAATTCGTTTAATGACGATTGGAAATACAGGTGGCTGGAGAAATTTTGCAAATACAAAAAGACCAATTAAAGAACCTTCTGATATGGAAGGATTAAAGATTAGAACAGTTGTAGCTGATTTACCTCAAGTACTAGTGAGAGCTTTAGGTGCTGCTCCAACACCAATTCCATGGCCTGAATTATTTTCTTCATTTCAAACTGGAGTAGTTGAGGGTTCAAAAAATGGTATAACCGATATTATGAATATGAAGTTTCCAGATGCAGGTCTCCAATATGTTACTTTGGATGGGCATGCTTATATGGGAGCTCTATGGTGGATGAATAATGCTAAATATCAATCCATGCCTAATGACATTAAAAAAGTGATAACGGATGGTTTTTATGCTCTTCAGCAAGCTACTTTTGCTTCTCCAAAAAGAAAATCAATCAAAGCTTATGAAGATTTTGTAGCTGGTGGTGGAAATCTTTATGTACCAAGTCCTGATCAAAAAGCAATGTTCAAAGAATCTGCTGCTCCTGTTTATGATTGGTTTAAGTCCAATGTAAAAGGTGGCTCTGAAGTTTTTGATGCTTTAACCACTGCTGTTGCAGATGCTGAGGGCAGAATGTCTTCAGATTATGGTAAAGATCTAAATTAAAAATAATTATCAGGGGTGGTTTTATACTGCCCCTGATTACCTAAATGGATAAATCCAAGACTTATAATCATCGATAAGAACATGTGCTTGTTTAATTTCTTCAGGGGTCATTTTTTTAATTACTTCTTCCTGAGAAATAGCAGCATCAGGATCCCCACCAATAGCAGAAAGAACGTACCAAGTATATGCTCTGACAAGGTCTGGGGCTGGCATGCCTCTACCTGTTTCATAGTACCAGCCAACACCAGATTGGGCACCTGGATGCCCTTTCATAGAAGATCTAAGATACCAGTCAAAAGCTCTAAAATCATCTTTCTGAACCCCAAGTCCCATTGCATACATAATTCCTATAAGTTCCTCAGCGTCAGCATTTCCCGATCTAGCTGCTGGAAGAAGTTCTTTCATTGCTTCTTCAAATTTACCTTCTTCCATCAAATCACGAGCATACTCAATCTCACCAAAAATGAGTGTTGGTATAAGTATAAAAATACAAATATATTTAATCACTTCATATCCTTATTTATTTTGGCTTTTTCATTTTTTTATACAAATAGTTCTTATGCAGAAAAATTACCTGAGCCACTTTCAACAAATGATTTTCACTATTCTGATCCCAAAAAAGCAGCATTAGGGAGGTTACTTTTTTATGATAAAATTTTATCAGGCAACAATAATATATCCTGTGGCACTTGTCATCACCATGATTTGGGAGGAAGTGATGGATTATCCTTAGGTATTGGCGAAGGTGGATCAGGAATTGGCAAAAATAGAACACCTGGAGTCGGTGAAAATAAGATTAAAAAAAGAATACCAAGAAACTCACCAGGTCTTTGGAATTTGGGAGCTAAGCAAATTCATACATTAATGCATGATGGAAGAATAAGTAAAGCAAACACATTTGGAAATGGATTTAATACACCAGCTGAAGAATGGCTTCCTTCAGGATTGGATAATATTCTATCTGTTCAAGCACTCTTTCCCATGACGCGGCAGTTTGAAATGGCAGGTAATTTTGGTGAAAATGAAATAATTGGGTTAGTTTCAAAAGTTGGTAAGGATAGCAGAAGAATAGATCGAGCATGGCCAGTTATTGAAAATAAAATAAGGGATATTTCTGAATATCACCAAAAATTCATGGACGCTTATGATGATATCAAAGAGCCTTCAGATATAAAAATTATACACATAGCAAATGCAATTTCTGCCTTTATTATAAAAGAATGGACATCTTTTGATTCACCATTTGATGATTTTATTAATGGGAAAACTTATGCTCTTAACTCAACTCAAAAAAGAGGAATGGATTTATTTTATGGAAAAGCTCAATGCTCTTCTTGTCATTCAGGTATTTTATTTACAGATCAAAAATTTTATGCACTAGCTATTCCGCAATTTGGTCCAGGAAGGACAAGAAGAATGGACCCATATACTAGAGATGTGGGAAGAATGGGTGAAAGTGATAACATTGAAGATATGTATAAATTCAAAACACCCTCTTTAAGAAATGTGTCTTTAACATTTCCATATGGTCATAATGGTGCATATCCTACTTTAAAAGGAATAGTTGAACATCATTTAAATCCCTTACAAATGTATAAGAATTGGGAGCCAAGTATGGCTAATTTGCCAAAAGCTAAATGGTTGGAAAAAATTGATTTTGTTGTTTTTGCAGATAAAAGGGAACAAAAAAGACTTCTTTCCAGAATTGATATAAATCCTGTAAGTATAGATGAAAATGAAATTAATGAACTGGTAAGCTTTCTTCATTCACTAACTGGAAAAAGTAAGAATGATAGACCACTAGGTAAACCAATTTCTGTACCCAGTGGAATAAAAGTTGATTAGATGTTTAAAGTGTTTGTAATAAGAGGATTTAAAATGGTAGATTTTTTTCTCAGTAATTCTCAAGTTAAAAATTTTATGATGGAAGAAATATGAGATTAAGTCCTGGTAAATTTTTGGGTATGAAAAGACTTTCTGACAATAATGGTATTTTTCTTATGACCGCTATAGACCAAAGACCTCCCATCAAAAAACCAATTGCAGATTATTTGAAAAAATCAGAAGCTCCATGGGAAGATGTTGCTAACTTTAAAAAATCTCTGGTAGATAATTTACAGGAGCAAAGTAGTGCATTACTTTTAGATCCTCACTATGCATTACCTATTTCTATGGATATTTTCAATCCTAGAAAAGGATTAATAGTTACACTTGAAGATTCGATTTTTGAAGAAAGAACTGGTGGAAGAATTTCTAAAAGTATTGATAATTGGTCAGTTGCTAAAATAAAAAAAATGGGTGCTGATGCCGTAAAGGTATTGGCTTGGTACAGACCTGATGCTGACAAAAAGATTATTGAGTTCCAAAAAGACTATGTAAAGAAGATTGGAGAAGAATGTATAAAATATGATATTTTATTTCTTTTTGAGTTGTTAGTTTATCCTTTTACGAATGGGAATAATTATACTAATGAATATCTTGAAATGAAAAATAAAAAAACTGACCATGTTTTACAATCCGTTCAGGAGTTCTCAAAAAATGAATATGCAGTAGACGTTTTTAAGTTAGAAAGTCCTGTAAATGTAAAGACCATAAATGATGATGATCTTATATCATTTAAAGAAATAGATAAATTTACTGGCCGTCCATGGGTCATGCTTTCAGCTGGTGCTGGTAAAGAGGAATTTAAAAAAGTTTTATCTCTTTCTTTTCAAGCTGGTTGCTCAGGTTTTTTGGCAGGTAGAGCAATATGGTTAGAAGCTCTTTCAAAATATCCAGACTGGAAAGCTATTAATTTTATTCTTAAAAATTCATCAGCTAAGTATCTGAATGAGATAGCCAGTTTAGCGAAAAAACAGGCTCTTCCGTGGTATGAAAATAAATGTTTTTCAAATGGAGGAAATTTTTTTCCTTACAGAACCTCTGATTTTAGGCATATTTATGAGGAGGGTTTGGAAAAGTGAAAATTGGCATTCTTGCACTTGGCCGTCCTACATTTGATGTTCAATATGCAAAAGAAAGATTGGCTGCAAGTTTAAATTATCTAAATACTACCAATCATAATATCTTTGGAAGCTGTGAACTATTATTAGATGAGCAAGATGCACACAACGAGATAAATAAATTAAAAAAGGAAGATTTAGATTTCATTATAATTATCCAAGTAACATTCACTGACTCTTCTACTATTCTTAAAATTGCTACTTGTATGGAAAAACCAATAGGGATTTGGGCTTTTCCTGAACCACGCCAAAGCGGAAGATTAAGATTAAATGCATTTTGTGGACTAAATTTAGCCTCACATACTTTAGGATTGAATAACATCCCTTTTTCATGGATTTATGAAAACCCAGAAAATATTGAGGAAGCAAAATTTGAAATTTTAATCAATAGTAAAAACTCAAAAAGACCAGAAAAAATATTGGAAATTCCATCGTTGGGATCTAAAAAAGCAAAATCAATAAAAGAGAAAATACATAATTTAAAAATAGGAAAGATAGGATCTCACCCCGATGGTTTTGATACTTGCAAATATGATCAGAAAAAACTCATGGGCCTTTGTGGGATAACAGTTGAGGAAATTGAAATAGATACATTTTTAAATAATTCTAGAAATGTAAAATCTGAAGAAATTGAACCTACTTTAAATAAACTAAAAAAAACAATTTCCTCCATAAAAGAAGTAAATCAAAAAGAACTTATACTTTCTTTAAAGTTAGAAAATTCATTAAAAAAATTACAAGAAGAAGGTGCATATAATGCATTTGCCCTTAGATGTTGGCCAGAAATGTTTACTCAATATGGAGGAGCTATTTGTGCTCCTGCATCCATTTCAACAGAAAATAAAGTACCTTGTGCTTGTGAGGCTGATGTATATGGAGCTGTTACCCAATTAATTTTACAAGAAGTTTCGGGACAACCCGTTTTCTTGACAGATATTGTTGATATTGATGTTGATGATGATACAGGAGTTTTTTGGCATTGTGGTCAAGCACCAATATCTATGTGCAACTCTAAGATTAATCCAACTGCTACTATTCATTCTAATAGAAAAATGCCATTATTATTCGAGTTCCCCTTAAAAGAGGGTATTGTAACAATGATGAGGATTTCTCAGTCTTTTGGGGAGCAAAAAATGGTTCTTTCTAGGGGTAAAATGATTAATAGACCGCTACCATTTACAGGAACTTCAGGGGTGATAAATTTTGATAATGATACAAGAGAGGTTCTCAATAACATCATTTCTTACGGTCTAGAACATCATATTGCCATAACTTATGGAGATCATATTGAGTTGCTATCAGAATTAGCTTCAGAATTGAAGCTACCCATTTTATATATTTAGTTAGAAGGGTCCAAATGATTTTAATTACTGAATTTATGGATGAGGTTGCTGTTAAATTATTGAAGAAAAAATATGACGTCTATTATGATAGTTCATTGGTTGAAGATCCAAATTCATTGATAAAAAAAATTTTAAAAATGAAAGCTCTTATAGTTCGTAATAAGACATTAGTAACTAGAGAATTAATTGAAAATGCCCCCAATCTGAAATGTGTAGGTCGTTTAGGAGTTGGATTAGAAAATATTGATCTTAGTGCTTGCAAAGAACAAAATATTGCAGTTTATCCCGCCTTAGGTGCTAACTCTCATAGTGTTGCTGAATATGTTATATGTACCTCCATGTTATTATTGAGAAAAGCTTATTTTAAAAAAAATGAAATGATCGCTGGTAACTGGCCAAGACAAGAAAGTTCTGGTTCAGAAGTTTATGGTAAGACACTTGGTTTCATTGGATTTGGTGATATCGCAAGGAAAACTAGAGACTTAGCCATTGGATTAGGAATCAATACGGTTGCTTATGATCCTTATTTAGAAAAGGACAGTAATATATGGAAAGATACTAAAGATCTAGATCTAGATAATCTTCTTTTAATTTCTGATATTATTTCACTTCACGTTCCTCTTACTGAGGAAACTAAAAATTTACTTGATGAAAACAAACTAAGACTCATCAAGAAATCTTCTGTAATCATTAATGCTGCAAGAGGAGGGGTGATTGACGAAAATCAATTAGCTAAATTGTTAAAAGAAAATAAAATTGCAGGAGCGGCATTAGATGTTTTTAATAATGAACCAGTAAACAAAGAATATGCCCAAAAATTTGAAGGAATTGATAATTTAATTTTAACACCACACGTAGGAGGAGTAACGAAAGAATCCAATAAAAGAGTAAGTGAAATGATAGCAAAAAAAATAGATTTTCATCTATCAAAAAAATAATCAGTTTTACATAATTGGATATTTTAAACTCTCTTTACTAATTATTTAAACAAAGAAAAGGCAAAATGTATGTCAAAAGAAACTAATTTTGTTACTCACTTAGAGTGCTCACTTACAGGAACAAAGTATGAAAAAAATAAAATTCACGGATTATCAGAAGAAGGAAAACCACTTTTAGTTCGATATAATTTTAAAAAAATGGGTGGTGTCATTTCAAGAGATGAAATTACTGAAAGTGATGAACCTGGATTTTGGCGATACTCATTTATGTTACCTGTTGAAAAAAAAGAAAATCGAATTTCTTTAGGAGAAGTGGTTACCCCGCTTATCAAATTAGATAAAACTTTAAAAAATTTAAGTTTTAATTCTACAGTTCTTATTAAAGATGAAGGATTACTACCAACCTCTTCATTTAAAGCAAGGGGATTAGCAATGGCTGTCTCAATGGCAAAACAATTAAATCTAAACCATTTAGCTATTCCTACAAATGGTAATGCAGGAGCTGCCTTAGCGGCATATGCCACTAAAGCAGGTATGAAATCTACTGTTTTTTGTCCTGACGACACTCCAGATATTAATGTAAGAGAGATCGAACGTCTTGGAGCAGATACATATATGGTCAATGGGTTAATAAATGAGTGTGGTAAAATTGTCCTTAATGGTAAGGAGAAAACTGGATGGTTTGATGTTTCTACTTTAAAGGAACCTTATAGGATTGAAGGGAAAAAAACCATGGGTTTAGAGTTAGCAGAACAGTTAAATTGGAAACTTCCTGATGTTATTTTCTATCCAACTGGTGGAGGAACAGGCTTAATTGGTATGTGGAAAGCTTTTAATGAATTATTAGAATTAGGTTGGCTTAAAGGGAAATTACCAAGAATGGTTGCAGTTCAGGCAGAAGGTTGTGCTCCAATCTACAAAGCATGGAGTGAAGGAAAAGAATTTGCGCCATTATGGGAAAATGCAAATACTATTGCCGCCGGTATTAGAGTACCAATCGCTGTTGGTGATTTTTTAATTATACGTGCTGTAAATGAAAGTAAGGGATTTTCAATATCTGTTTCTGATGAAGAAATTATAAAAGCCAGAGATGAAGTTTCTCAAAAAGAGGGTACTCTTTTATGTCCTGAAGGTGCTGCTACATTTGCAGCTTTTAAAAAGTCAGTAAATACAGGAACTATATCAAAAGATGAAAGTGTGGTTTTGTTTAATTGTGCAAGTGGATTGAAATACCCACTGCCAGAAGTTTCAAACTTTATAGATAAATCAAAGCCAATTGATTATACATTGTTTTAATTATTCTGAAGATCTTGGTAAAGAAAGTCTAAATATAAATTGTGCGTAAATTATTAAATTTTAATAAAAACTGGATATTTGAAAATTCTGAGGTTTGTCTACCGCACAACGCTATAGAATTACCTTTTAATTATTTTGATGAAAAAACTTATCAAAGAGAGTTTATTTATGAAAAAATAATTATCCCTAATTCAACTTGGGACAATAAAGAGATCTCTGTTGTATTCGAAGCGGTAATGGCAAATACACAAGTATTTTTAAATAATAAAAAAATCGTTTCTCATACTGATGGATATTCTCCCTTTATAGCTAGATTAACTGATGAACTTAAAAAGGGAGAAAATATTTTAAAAGTCAAGATTGATGGAAGTGAAAATCCCTCTATTCCACCATTTGGAGGTCGAATAGATTATTTAACCTATGCAGGGATTTATAGGGATGTACATTTGCGTATTACTTCTCCGATATTAATACAAAACATAAAAATTGAAACTCCGAATGTGTTAAATGAAAAAAAGTCCGTAAAAGTAAATGTTAATTTATTTAATCCAAAAAAAATAACTTTGTCAGGTTTGTTAATTGCAAAGTTGAAGGATACGGAAGGTAAGATACTATCTACTTCAAAATTCAAAATTACTAGAGATGAAATTTGTTTTGAAATTGATAAACTTGAAAATATAAAACTTTGGGATATAGATAATCCTGTATTGTATACGTTGGATATTCGGGTTGAAACTCCATACGGTATTGATAATCTTTCCGAACGTTTTGGTTTTAGATCAGCAGAATTTACCAAAGAGGGTTTTTTTCTTAATGGAAATCCGTTAAAAATTCGAGGTTTGAATCGTCATCAAAGTTTTCCATATGTAGGTTATGCTTTAGGAAAATCCGCACAGTACAAAGATGCAGAAATTTTAAAATATGATTTAAGGGTTAATCTAGTTCGAACCTCTCATTATCCACAATCCAAACATTTTCTAAATCGTTGTGATGAAATAGGGTTACTTGTTTTTGAGGAAATAGCAGGTTGGCAACACATAGGGGATAAAGAATGGCAGAATAAATCGATTGAGAATGTACAAAACATGATTGAAAGGGACTGGAATCATCCTTCAATTATCTTGTGGGGAGTTAGAATTAATGAAAGTCCAGATAATCATGAATTCTATTTGAGGACAAATCAAATGGCGCATCGGCTAGATGGCACCCGTCAAACTGGAGGAGTAAGAAAATTTATTGAGGGCGAATTTATTGAAGATGTTTTTACTATGAATGATTTTATTCTAGGTGAAGAAGAATTAAATGGTAATAGAGGAAGAATTCCTCTCAGGTCACAAAGAGAATGTACAGGATTAAGTTATGACGTCCCTTATATGGTTACAGAATTCAATGGACATATGTTTCCAACCAAATCTATTGATAATGAACTAAGGCAAAACGAGCATGTTCTAAGGCACCTTCAAGTTTTAAACGCAGCTTATGGCGATAGTAAGAATGCTGGTGCAATAGGTTGGTGTGCATTTGATTATAATACACATAAAGATTTTGGCTCTGGTGATCGTATTTGTTATCACGGAGTTATGGATATGTTTAGAGAACCCAAATTTGCAAGCTATGTTTATTCCAGTCAGGACCATGCAAAAAACGGGATAGTTCTTGAGCCAGTCACTGTTTGGGCTAGAGGTGAAAGGAATATACAGGGTGTTTTACCACTCATTATTTTAACAAATTGTGATTATGTGGAATTTCAATTTAATGATAGTGAGGAGAGATTTTCCATTTACCCAGATTTTAAAAACTTTTCAAATTTACCTCATCCACCTATCATCGTTGACACGGAACATTTTCCTGGAAATGTATTTGGAACTTGGGGAACAGATTGGCCAAATGTTACAATTAGTGGTTTTATTAATAGAAAATTAGCTATAAGTAGACGATTTATTGCAGACCCTGTTCCAACTAATCTTGAAATAATTCCAGATTTAGAGGAAGTCAGCATAGGTGCAGACGTTCGGGTTATTATTCGTGCTTTAGACCAGGTTGGTAATAAAATGAGATATCTGAATGAAACTATAACTGTAAATTTGTCTGGTCCTTCAATAATTTTTGGTCCTAATTCAATACCACTTAGAGCTGGTTCTGCTGGATTTTGGATACGTTCCTTAGGAATAGGAAAAATAAAAATCTCAATTATAAGTAATCTTTTTGCTCAAAAAGAAGTCTCAATTATTGTAAAATAAATGTTTATTCACATTTGTATTTAGTTAACCATGTTTTATATCAGAAAATTATATTAAGATTATCTAATTCTTAAACCGGAATTCTGATCAAAAAAGTACAATGATTTTTCGTTTAGAGTAATTTCAACAATTTCTCCAGGGGTAAGACTTTCTTTATTATTTGATTCTGATAACAAAGAATGACTTTTATCTAACCTTGAGTGATAAATAGATAAATTTCCCAAATTTTTGAAAAAATGCCATGTGATTGATACCTGCACATTGATAATTTATGTCATTAATTTTTTCATTAAGGTCTTCTGCTAGCATTTCTGCAGTTCCTTGTACCGAATGACAAAGACCGATGCTTTTAATTTTTGGATAAGCTTTGTTTATAGCAATCATATTTGTACACATTGGATTTACATATTGCATCCATATGGCCTTTGAACAAATTTGATCTATATCCTCTGCAATATCTAAAAGAACGGGTATTGTTCGCAAGCTTCGCATAATACCGCCTACTCCTAAGGTATCAGCAATTGTTTGATTTAATCCAAACTTTTTTGGTACTTCAAAATCAATAACAGTTGATGGTTTGTATCCACCAACTTGAATTGTCGTTTGAACAAATTCAGTATCAATCAATGCTTCTTTTCTATTTGTATGTATTGATATTTTGGGAGTTATTCCCATTTTTTTTGATATGATTTCTAAAACTTCTTTAGTTTTTATTAATCTATTTTTATCAATATCCATAAGAGCAATTTCTATGGTTTTGAATTGATCAATGGTTAATAAATCTACCACAATATTTTTTGTAAATACGGTACTGCCGGCTCCTATAATGGTTAACTTGGTCATATCACCATAGTCCTTTTTGAATAAGTATTTTTTTTAAAAGTAGGCAATCATCTACTATTAAACCATCAACTCCGAAGTCAATTAATTCCATAATATGAGACTCTTTATTGATAACCCAAACAATTATTTTAGCTCCAGTTTTTTTAATTCTTTCAATTATTGATCTATCAAGGATCTTTATCCCACTATAGAAAAGTGGTAGCTCAAGGCAAGGGACATTGATATTCGAAATTATTCCCAATCTGCATGACATTATAATTCTCAAAGATTTAAATGTACCCGCACTAAAGCATATAGATCCCTTTATAAGCTTTCTTATATATGAGATTCTTGAGTCATTAAAACTAGCAATACAAATTCTATCAAAAGTTTTGGTTTTATTTATTACTTGAGCTAGTGGTTCTGTAACTTCCCAAGACTTGGCATCAATGTTAAAGCATATCGATGAGAATTCTTCTAGCGTTTCTTCTAATCTTGGTATGACATGGCTGCCTTTTAGACGAATTTTTCCAATGTCCTTTGAAGTCAGTTCTTTTAAAGCTATATTTTCTCCAGTTAATCTTTTTAAAGTTGGATCGTGCATAACATATGGTACTGAGTCTTTGCTTGAATGAACATCTGTTTCTATATGAGTAAAACCTAATTCAACAGCTTTGGAAAATGCTGAATGAGTATTTTCTAAATATTGGTCAGAATTATCTTTGGCAAAAAGGTGTGCACCTCTATGAGGAAGTGCAACAAATTTTCTAGAGCTTAAAAAATGAAATTGTTTATTGAAAGATTTAAAATTGTTATTGATTTTTGCCACATTATTGACCTAGCATTATTTTAAATTAATTAATCAATTAATACTTTTTTATATAAATCATATATCAAATTGACTACGTTATTTGGTGATGAAGTTTCTCCAATTTTTCTTTAGAGAATTCCTATCTACTTTCCTATTATTATTTCTGGGTAATTTTTTTAAAGTATGTATTTTTTTTGGTTTTTTATAAGACGCAATTTGTTTTGATACAAAGTCTAAAATTTGGCTTTCAGATAGTTTCATACCTCTATTAAAAACAACAAAGGCAGTTACAACTTCTCCCCAAATTTTATTAGGTATGCCTATTACAACAACTTCAGAAATTTCTTTAAGTTGTTGAATAATAATTTCCACTTCATTTGGGTAGATATTAAAACCTCCAGATATAATCATATCACTTTTTCTTCCAGTTAAATATAAATATCCATCTCCGTCCATCCAACCAAGATCATTTGTATGAAACCAACCATTTTTAATAGTTTCATTTTCTTTATTAATATTCGTATTCCAATATTTGAAAGAAGCGACTCCTTTGGCTTCTATACATATTTCACCAACTTGTCCTATTTTTACTTTTTTACCGAACTCATTAGTTATTTTAATTTTAACATTAATGCTAGCTCTACCACAGGATGATAGACGTATATTTTTATTTTTAAATTTAGATATTTTGTGTTCATGAGGATAAAGCACAGTAACTGGTTGTGGTACTTCAGTCATTCCATAATGTTGTCTGAAAATACAACCAAAATTTTCTATTCCTTGTTTTAATACCTTGGCTGGAATAGGTGAGGCTCCATAAAAAATTCTTTTCAAAGACGACAAATCAAATTTTTTTTTATTTAAGTCCTCTATTAATCTTTTAATCATTGTCGGAACAAGGAATAAATAAGTTACTTTTTTCTCACTAATCATTTTTTGTAATTTTTGAGTATTAAATTTATCACTTATTATATTTATGGCTCCTCTAATAAAAAAAGGATGTAAAAAATTTCCTGATGCATGAGTTAATGGAGCCATATGAACAATTGAGTCTGAAACATCTAAACTACTCTCTAAAGCTAAAAAAAAATTATTAAGTCTATGTTGGTGTTGTTTCCAACTATAAGTAATTCCTTTTGGAATACCTGTAGTGCCAGAGGTATATTGTATCCTCATTACATCATTTTTATTCACAAGAATATTTGGAGGAGTTTTTTTTGAATTATCAATAAAATTTTCATAGGTAATGAAATCTTCATATTGCCATCTTATTCCAACAACCTTAACTAAAAAACTGATACTTTTCATAGTGTATTCTATATTTTCCTTAAACTCCTCACTTGTAAAAATTATGTTTGGTTTGCAATCTAGTATTATCTTATTTAATTCTTTTGAAGAATATCTTTCATTTAAGCCAACATATACCATACCAGCTTTTTGTATTCCAAATAGGGTGATAACACTTTCTAAAGAATTCTTTAATAGAACCGCAACTCTATCAGTTTTTTTTAAACCTTGTTTTATTAATGCATTTGCTAATTGATTACTTAAAATATTTATTTCAGAGGCATTATATTTTGCATCATTAAAAATAATCATATTTTTTTTTTTGAATTGTTTGGATGCCCAATATATTTCGTGACCTGCTATCAAAAAACTATCCCTATCAAAAGTTATAATTTATAAAAAAGTATTAAAAACTTTAATAGTTTAATATTGATGATAAAATAGTAAATATAATTTTCCAAATATAATTGCTTATAAAGAAACTTACTTTTTAAACATAATAAAAAAATTTCAGGGCACTTTATGACTCATAAAAATAATATCAAAGATTTAGAAAAACTTAGTTTCAAAATTGAGGAAATGGGTGGGTCTGAAAAATTAAAAGTTAGAAAGAAAGCAGGTTATTTAAATGCTAGAGAACGCATTGATCTTTTTTTTGACAAAGGAACTTTCTTTGAGATTGGTAAATTTGTTACATCATCTAATATTAATGATAAAGATAAAACCCCAGCTGATGGTAAAATAACTGGTTACGGAAAAGTTTCAAATCGAAGAGTTGCAGCAATTTCCAATGATTTAACCGTCAAAGGAGCTTCTAGTTCTGAAATGAATACTAAAAAAATATCATTTATTAAAAAATCAGCAGAAAATGTTGGTCTGCCTATAGTATTTTTTGGTGAATCGTCTGGGGCTAGAATGCCTGATATTATGGGTGCTAAGGGTATGAGCCAAGCAGGCCAAGACAACAGTCAATATATTAGAACAAGAAAAGTACCTTGGGTGTCTGCTATTTTAGGTCCATGTTACGGTTCTTCTGCTTGGTATAGTGTTTTGTCAGACTTTGTGGTTATGCGTAGAGGTTCAGTTCTTGCAGTATCAAGTCCAAAAGTTTTATCTCTTGCAACAAATGAAACAATAGATCCTGAAGAGTTAGGTGGTTGGGAGATGCATAGTCAGATAACAGGCATTGCAGACCGAGTAGTTGATACTGATCATGAGGCCATTTCTTTAATGCAAAGTTTTTTAAGTTATCTTCCAAGTAATAATAATGAAATTCCTCCTCAAAAAAAAGTTACCGAAGACAGTTTAAAAAAAATCGATGAGATTCTTTCAGTAATACCTGAAAACCCCAAAAGAACTTATAACATGAGAGAAGTAATTAACTTAATTGCTGATGATGGTACTGCTTTTCCTATGAAACATGATTTTGCTAAATCAGCAGTTACAGAATTAGCAAGATTAAATGGAAAAACTGTAGGATTTATAGGTAGTAATCCTAAATTTAATGGGGGGGCTATGGATCCGAATGCTTGTGATAAAATAACTAGTTTCCTTATATTTTGCGATTCATTTAATATTCCAATTATAATACTAGTAGACACACCTGGGTTTTTAATTGGTGTAGAAGGAGAAAAACAAAAGGCACCTGGAAAAATAATGAATTTTATGACTGCATTACAATTATGTACTGTTCCTAAAATTTCAGTTATTCTGAGAAAAAGTTATGGGCAGGCTTATCTCAATATGGGGGGCGGCAGTAATTCTGACTTGGTAATAGCTTGGCCTTCTGCAGAAGTGAGTTTTATTTCTCCTGAATTAGGTGTCTGGGTAGTTAATAATAAAAAAATTCAGGATAATGACCCAAATTATAATTATTACCTAAAGAAGATGACACATGATAATTCAGCCCTTGAACTTGCCAGATCTTTTGGAATTCAGGATATTATTGATCCTAGAAATACAAGACAATATTTGATAAATGCTCTAGAAACTTTTGATAAAAGAATAGCTAAGCATAACATGAGTAACTGGCCTACAACTTTTTAAAAGTTATATCATTTTATCATTGAGGTTTATTTAAATGAAAAAAACACTTATAAAATCTGATGTATCAGGGATAGTAGCAGAAATATGTTTCAACAAAAGCGATTTTGTTAAAAAAGGAGAGAATCTAATTTTTATAGAATCCATGAAAATGGAAATTCCAGTAGAAGCCCCTGTTGATGGTGAAATTGAAGAAATTTTTGTTAAAAAGGATGAGGTTATCTCACAAAATCAATCACTTCTGACTTTAAAATCTTAAATTCCACTTTATCCAAAATTATTTAAAACAATTATAGATCAAGGATTTTAACATTACAAAATCGATAACTAATGATCTTTAAAATTGGATTTAATTAAAAGATTTGAGTTTTAAAAAACTTGAACCAGATTTATTCTTATGTAAGCTTTAAAAAAAAGGGAGGAAAAAATGTTCAAAATTCTGAATATAAATAAATATCTAATCTTAGTATTTTCAATAATTATTTTATCAGTAGGGTCTTCATTTTCATCTGATTTTCCTAATAAGCCAATAGAAATGATAATAGGTTTTAAACCTGGTGGTTTTTCTGATGCAATGGCGCGCAAGATTTCTGAACCATTAACAGAAAAATTAGGTCAGACAATTGTGCACAAATATATGGGTGGTGCTGGTGGCGGTATTGCGGCTACAGCAGCTATGAGTAAAAAAGCAGATGGTTATACCCTATTGGTTGCAACTAGCCTTACTTTTGCATTTAATCCTCATCAAGGTAAAGTAACATACAATAAGGAGGATTTTGATTATTTGCTTACTATGGCTCGATTTGAAGGTGCTTATGTATCTTTATCTAACAAGCCGTGGAAAGATTTTTCTTCAATGATAGAATATTCAAAATCAAATAATTATCCCCTTCGATTTGGTTCTTTGGGTCCTGCTGATCGAGCACAAATAGATGCAGTTGCAAAAGCTACAGGAGCCCAATTTATTCCTGTTCCTATAAAAGGGGGCGCTAACATGATGCAATCTATTTTGGGTGATCACGTGGATTTTGGAATGAGCGGTGGTCCACATGTAAAGTATGTAAATTCCGGTGAAATGGTTGTTCTTGCAGCCTCTGGATCACAGCCTCTAAATGCCACCCCAGATGCTCCAACTTTTTCTGATTTAGGTTTTCCAGCAGTGAGTTATAATTCTGTAATAGCTGCTCCAAAAGGTTTACCAAGCGAAATCAAAAACAAGCTTGAAAAGGCATTGTTATCTTCTGCTAATGACTCTAGATTTCAGGAACTAGTCCAAGGAAGATTTGTTGGTATACCACCCATGAATTCAAAGGATACTACTAATTCAATTAATGAAATATCTGATGCTATGAAAGCTGTCTTACAAAAAATGAGTTATTAGTCATAGAAAAATGAATTATTAAAAGTATGATTTTTTCTTTAAGAAATAAACTTTCTATTATCATTATATGTTTATCAATAACTGCTCTAATAATACTCCCCTATCAAATAAATGATGGGGGATCTTCTTTTTTTGGCGGAGCACAACTTATACCCAATCTTACATTATCTTTAATTTTAATTTTAAGTCTTTTAGATCTTTTCATAAATGGATTTTTTTCATTTATTATACAAAAAAATCATGATTTTTTAATTTCAAATGGAGAAAGTTTTGGGTTTTATGATTTTTTAGCAGTACTCTTAATAACAATTGCATTTGTCACTTTTGCATTAGCCCTTCCATATTTGGGTTATTTGATCACTTCCTTTTTTTTAATTTTATTTTTATTTCTCATAAATGGTGGAAAAAATATCTTCAGGTTAGCAATTCTTTCTGCAATTTCCGTAATTTTTATGTATTGCACTATGAGATTTCTATTTGGAATATATTTGCAAACATTACCTGATTTTTCTTCAATTTAGGTCTATCTATCTATGGAAAATCTTATTATTGGAATACAAAATGCACTTACACTTGGTCCAATTATTGCACTTATTGCAGGAGTTACAATTGGTATCTTTATGGGTGCTATTCCTGGTCTAACTGCTGCAATGGCAATAGCTCTTTTGGCCCCTATAACTTTTGGAATGCAGCCAATAACAGCAATTGCTTTTTTAATTGGAATATATAAAGGGGGAACTTTTGGGGGATCTATATCAGCTATTCTTTTAAATATACCAGGTTCGCCAGAGGCGTCAGCCACTTCTTTTGACGGTTTTCCGTTGGCAAAAAAAGGAAGAGCAAGAGAAGCTCTCCAGATGGCACTATTTGCCTCTGTAGCTGGAGCTATAATTGCTGATATTTTACTATATGTTGTAGCTGCTCCTTTTTCAAAATTTGCTCTAAAGTTTGGTCCCACAGAGTTAACTTTTGTAGTTTTGTTTGCCTTTACCTTTGTTGCTGGATTAACTGGGAAATCAATAATTCGAGGGTTAATTGCATGTTCTTTTGGTATTCTATGCGCAATGGTGGGATTAGACCCAATGAGTGCAACACCACGATTGACTTTTGGCTTTATTGAACTTTTTGATGGCTTATCACTCTTATCAATTGCAATAGGCATGTTGGGCTTAGCTGAGATAATTTTTGTTTTAGAAAAAAAATTTAGAGAGAAGTATGGTTTAAAAAAAGTAGAAGTTGCTCAATTTGGTAAAAAAAGAGGACCAAATTTAAATTTGGTTATTTTCTTTCAATATTGGAAAACAATATTGCGTTCGAGTTTTATAGGGTCATGTGTAGGAGCTTTACCTGGAATTGGAGCATCAATGGCGGCATTTTTAGGTTATGGATCAGCGAAAAAATACTCAACAGAACCAGAATTATTTGGCAAAGGTAATTTGGACGGGATTGCAGGACCTGAGGCTGCTAATAGTGCTGTTGTTGGTGGGAGTTTTGTTCCACTGTTAACGTTAGGTATTCCAGGAAATGTGACAACAGCATTAATGGTAGGAACATTTTTGGTACATGGAATTGAGCCTGGACCTCATGTATTTAATAATCAACCTATTTTAATTTATTCAATTTTTTCAATTCTACTTATAGCTAATTTTTTTAATCTTATAATAGGTTTATTAGGTAGTGGTATTTACAGTCATATTATCAGATTACCAGAATATATTATCTACTCTATTGTTGGATTAACTTGTTTAACAGGAGTTTTAGCTGCTTCAAGTACCATATTTGATTTATATATTGTTATAATCTTTGGAGTAATTGGATATTTTATGAAAAAATTTGATTACTCTTTTGTTGCATTTTTAATTGGTTTTGTACTGGCTCCTGAATTTGAATTGTCCTTTAGATCATATCTTTTGTTAGCTCAAGGTGATCCGATTGGACTTTTGTTTAGTAGGCCAATTGCATTATTCTTCTTTGGTTTGACGATATTAGCGATTTTAAAAATTTTATGGGATAGAATTGCCAAGATTAATTAATTTTATTTTATCATTTAGAACCAATTAAAGGTTCAAACCCCATTATTTTAATAAATCTTTTTTCATATTTTTCCCAAGCATTTGGGTTAATTAAATTTTTAGGACGATTCCCTTGAAAGATATCTATCCACTGTTTAGCAGCATCATATCCCATTTTTATCATTGATTGTTCAGTCATTCCTGCACAGTGAGGAGTAGCAATCACATTATCAAGTTGAAGTAATTTATTATTTTTTGGAGTTGGTTCAACATTCCAAACATCAATTCCAGCTCCTGCGATCATTTTATTTTTCAAGGCCCAAAATAGATCGTCTTCTACAACAATCCCTCCTCTAGATGTATTTATAAAATATGCATCTTTTTTCATATTTTTAAAAAAACTTTTTTTAATCATTTTAAGGGTCTCAGAATTTTTAGGACAATGGAGGGTTATGAAATCAGATTTAGCAGCAATCTCTAAAAGAGTTACTTTTTTGGCACCTAAATTTTTTATTTCAAGATTTGACAGATATGGATCATAAGCTAAAACTTCCATTTCAAAAAAATTTGCAATTTTAGCTACTTTTGCTCCAATCTTTCCAATACCAACAATACCAATTGTTTTTGTAGAAATATTTTGACCTTCAACCAAATAGCGATCAAGTTTATCAATTACTCTCATTTTTTTATCTGCAATATTGATTTTTTTTGATAAACTAATCATAAAACCAAATACATGTTCAGAGACTGCTGTAGAATTGGCACCAGACTGATTGCAAACAATGATTCCGGCCTCTGTACAATCATCCACATTAATGACTTCGTACCCAGCTCCTGTAGAGCAAGCAGCTAAAAGATTTGGCATTTTTGCTATCAAAGAACTATTTAATTTAAATTCAGGATTTATTTCAGTAGAAGGTAATAATTGGTAGCCATGTGTTTTTGAAAAAGATGTTTTTAATTTTGAAAAATTATTAGAAAAGTTTTCATGGATTAAATTTATGCTATTATCATCTTCTAATAACTTAATTGCATGACCTTTCATCCAGCTTTCAAAATAGAGCAAATTAGGTTTATTATTAAGATTCATTATAAATCACTATCTGATCTAATTTAAAAAATAATTAGATAGTTATTTATTTTTTAAATAACTACAACTAGGTCATTTACATTTAAATTTTTCAATAGAGTTTAAAAAATTTAGCCGCTGATTTCTAGTTAAAAATTAATCATAAAAAATTATTAAAACTAATTTTATGGTAATTATTTGATATCTTTATCAAAAGATAATCTACCACCTGCCCACATAGGTAAGTTTTCCTTATCATCCAGCCAGGCCTTTTCAGAAACTGTATTTTGCCTCCCAAGTTCAGCATTTCTCTGTGGATATCGTCCAAATTTTTCCAAAACTTGTCTATGCTGATTAACCGCTTGTTTATTTCTTCCCTCAAACAATTTAAAATTAGGATATGCTTCAATGAATTTATCTATTAGTCCACATGCAAGATCTAGATCTTTTAATTCCTCAGAATGAGCTAATGCCCAAGGTAGAAGATAAAGGAATGCAGCTGGAAGCTTGAGAGTATTTTCTATTGTGGTTTTTTTAACTAGATCATGGACCAATTCCCTTCCAATATTATCAAAAGAAAAAGCTTCAGAAGTTCCTCGAAAACAAGATCTAGATAATTGATCTGCAAGTAAAACCTTAGCTACTTTCCCATCTAAGGTTTCCCATTGTTTGCCCACTAAAGTAGGAGGATCTGCTTTGAGTTCTCTCACAACTATAGCAAAAGGCTTACAAAAATCATCGAGTGCAGTACCACTTGCAAACCAAATATTGAGTAAAGGTTCTACTATTTTGTCATTATTTAAGTTTGTTCGTTCATCAGGATTTGATGTATCGCATGCACACATATAATTTAAAACACTTTGTGATGATTGGGGTTGTTTTAAAGCTTCAAGTACAGCTGGAATTTTTTTAAATTCTTCTGGATTCATTTTAAAATTCTATCAGTAATTATTTCTAGGGTAAAGGTTAGGTTGTTTCTAAATGAAAGATTACTAAATTTTTAATTCTAAAAAATTCAAAAATCACTATTTTTTTTCTTGAAAAATAATAATTAATTCTTCAAAATTAAAAAAAATTTTATTTCAAATGTCGCTAATTAAAATCTTAAATTTTTTAATATTATTTATAGTAACTTTTTCTTCAAAAGCTTTTGCTGAATGTGGTGATTTATGCAAAAACACAAAAGAAATTCTCAACAATAATAAAGAATTAAATTGGCTTTGTTCTCCACGAGATGAAACTCCTTTTAAGTTGCAAGTCTCTGACGGAAAAATCACTTTCACCAGTATAGATAATTTGAATGGAAGGGGGCCTTTTACTTTTCCTTTTACTATTGATCCTAGGGTTGGTTGGTTGGTTGATCCAGAATCAGAAGAGATAAACGGCTTTGATATTCTTTCGGGAAAATTATGGAATGAGGAAGAGTTTCTACACTGTCAGTCTGATAATGTGAGGATATTTAAAATATCCTCTAAATCGTATTCAAATGAAATTTCAGAAAATTCTGACATTAAAAATCTAATTGGTAATGGTATTGAAGGAAAATGTAAAATATTTGAGAATTCAGAAGATTCAGGTACTGAAATATTAGATTTAATAGTAACTCAACAAAAAATTATTATTTCACCAGAAAAAATAGATGAGATCGTTCAATATGATTATTTTATTGATCAGCATACAGGTTATGTGACTAATCCTGAGAACATTAGCGATCAATTAAATGTATCTTCAGGACTTATGTTATCTGATGGAGAAGCTATAGGTCAGTGTGATTTAGAGCCTATTGAGAATTCAAAAAATGAATTGAAAACAAATTCTGGTAATACAGAATTATTTAATGTTGCTTGGGATACATATGAAAAAGGTGATTATCAACAGGCCTTTAATCTTTTTAAAATTCTTTCTAAAAAAGGGGTAGTCGAAGCACAAGCTCAATTAGGAAATATGTTTAAAAGTGGAGAAGGGGGTACTCAGAATTATCTACAAGCGCTTAAATGGATTAGACTGAGTGCAGAACAGGATAGTCCTTCAGGTCAGTATTATTTAGGGTTAATATATAACAATGGAGTTATTATCGAGGGAAATTTGGAAAAAGCTGCAAAGTGGTATCATTTATCTGCAGAACAGGGTTATATGGATGCACAATATAATCTGGGAGTACTTTTTGAACATGGGGATGGTGTAGCTCAAAATTTTCAAGAGGCTTATAAATGGTATACCTTAGCAGCAGAGCAGGGGGACGATTGGGCTCAAAATGCTTTAGGGACAATGTATGACTATGGCTTGGGAACTCCTGAAGATAATAGTAAGGCAGTAAAGAGGTTTAGATTATCTGCAGAAAAAGGGAACAGTGCAGCGCAAAATAACCTTGGTACAATGTATCATTATGGAGAAGGTGTTCCCCAAAATTTTCAAATAGCAGTTGATTGGTATCGCATGAGTGCAGAACAGGGGCATGTTACAGGCCAATATAATCTTGGTTGGATGTATGATACCGGTACAGGAGTTGATCAAAATAAAGAAGAAGCTGCAAAGTGGTATCAGTTATCTGCAGAACAAAATTATAGTGATGCACAAAATAATTTGGGTAAACTTTATCAAATTGGTCAAGGCATGCCACAAAACTATCCTGAGGCTTTAAAATGGTTTAAACTGAGTGCTGAACAAGGTAATTTAATGGGTCAATATAATTTGGGTTATATGTATGACTATGGCTTGGGAAGTATTGAAAATAATCAAGAAGCAGTCAAATGGTACCAATTGTCAGCAGACCAAGGTTATTCAGAAGCTCAACATAACTTGGGAGAAATGTATCATTATGGAGAAGGTGTTCCCCAAAATTATAAAGAAGCCATTAAATGGTATCGATTAAGTGCAAATCAGGATAATCCCTCAGGTCAATATTCCCTAGGATTAATGTATGATAATGGTCTTGGAATTAATGAAAACAATAAAGAAGCAGTCAAATGGTATCAACTTGCAGCAAATCAGGGGGAATCTAATGCTCAGAATAATTTGGGTTTGATGTATGAGAATGGTGAAGAAGTTCAACAGAATTATAGTAATGCATTAAATTTATATAAATCTAGTGCCGAACAAAATAATATTTATGCTCAATTTAACTTAGGAAGAATGTATTATAATGGAAAAGGTGTCCCTCAGGACTATAGCAAATCTGCAAAGTGGTATCAGCTTTCTGCGGAACAAGGGTACTCTTATGCCCAGAATAAGATAGCAAAATTATATCATGAGGGAATTGGAATAGAAAAAAATTACCAGGAAGCACTTAAATGGTATAAAGCAGCAGCAAATCAGGGTATTGCTGAATCTCAATATGGTGTTGGTCTTATCTATGATAAAGGACATGGTATTGCAGAAGATGATTTTGAAGCTGTTAAATGGTACCAACTTTCTTCAGATAAAGGTTTTGCTAAGGCACAAAACGCCCTTGGAAATAGTTATTACAATGGAACTGGCGTAGAGAAAAGTTATTCCAAAGCCTTTGATTTTTATCGCCTTAGTGCAGAACAAGGGTACGACCAAGCTCAAAGAAATTTAGGTTTTATGTATGATAAAGGCAAAGGTGTTTCTAAAGATCAAGAAGAGGCATTTAAATGGTATTTACTGGCTGCTAATCAAGGACATGATATAGCCCAAAATACAATAGGGAATAAATATTATTGGGGTAAAGGGACTGAAAAAAACCATAAGAAGGCAGTCGAATACTATATGCTGAGTGCCGAACAAGGAAACGATAAAGCACAAAGAAATCTAGGCTATATGTTTGCTACGGGTAAAGGGATTCCTAAAGATGATAAAAAGGCTTTAAAGTGGTATTTACTTTCTGCGGAACAAGGAAATGCAAAAGCCCAGAATTCAGTTGGTAATAAATACTATCAAGGGAAAGGTATTGAGAAAGATTATGAGGAGGCACTTCGGTGGTATAAATTAGCGGCTAACCAAGGTCATACTTGGGGACAGCATAATTTGGCAGGAATGTATTATGATGGAAAAGGTGTAAATGTAAATTTTAAAGAAGCTGTTCGATTGTATAAATTAGCAGCTGATAAAGGAAATTCTCGCTCTCAAAATGCTCTTGGTATTAGGTACTTTCGTGGTGAGGGGGTTGAAAAAGATTATCAAGAAGCTGTAAAATGGTACCGTCTATCAGCCGAGAATAATTATTCCTGGGGTCAATATAATTTAGGATATATGTATGACAATGGAAATGGAGTAGTTGAAAATAATGAGGAGGCTGTTAAATGGTATGAACTAGCGGCCAAGCGAGGGAATTCTACAGCTCAATTTCGATTAGCAAATCAATATCTCGAAGGTTCGGGCGTAAATAAAGACGATGTATATGCATACATGTGGTTAAAAATTTCGTCTAATAAAGGATATAAAAAAGCAACTGAAATTTTAAATCAATTAAATGACGTCTTAACTTTTCAAGAAATTCAACTTGCAAACATGCTTTCAGACACCTGTAAAGAAAGTAAATACAAAAAATGCTCTTTGGAGGATTTTTAATTTAGAATAAAATAATAATTGGAAACCATAAAAATGTCTTTTTTGAAATTACTCCTTAGTATTATATCTATTATAAATATCTCTACACAGTTTCTAAATGCTGATGTGAGATACATGACAGAATGGACTAATCCTGATGGAAGCAAGAGTAAGTCACCAGCAACATTTTATAGCATTAAAGAGGTAAAAACCCAAAGCACTCCAAAACTTTTAAGTTGGGAATGTGGAATGACTGATAATATTAAATGGATAAATTGGGAAATTGATTTTGAAAAAAATGAATTAAGGGCATGGTGGCAAAATCATGATACTGATGATTTTAAATGGAGTACTGTTGACAAAATTTTGTCTGCTAAAGATGGTATTATTACAGCACAGGATTACTTAAAAAATGGGAAAAAGGTCGATGAGGATAAGGTTGTTACCTGGCAACTTAATTATCAGTCAGATAATCTTTATTCTCTCTGGAAAGGAAATAAATTCTATTATAAAAATTGCAAAAATACGACCAACTATAATGTACCTCAGACTGCTTCTATCTTAACTTGGGAATGTGGACCTAGTGAATATATCAAATGGATCAATTGGGAGCTTGATCTTGAAAAAAATGAGCTAAAATCTCGGTGGGAGAATAAAAACTCAATTAAAGAAAGAAGCTCAATAGCTCAAATAAAGTCAAACAAAGACGGGATAGCAACAGTCCAAGATGATATATTGGATGGAAATAAGGCTATAACTAATGACTTTTGGGATTTTTATTATGATAAAAAAGATCAACTCTATACTTTCTGGAAAGGTAAAAAATGGTTTTATGGAGATTGCAAGAGTACAACTCCTATTCAGACAGCTTCTTTAGCAACTAAGGTTAATAGTCAAATAGGTCACTATGCAAATGATAAAAGAAATCGATTTATTGGTTCTTACAAAGATGGAGGAGCTTCTTTTGAAGGTTATTGGGTTCAAGAGAAAAGTGGTCAGGAATGTAGTAGCATTGTTGATGGAAGCCGCTTTTATGGAAAAGTTTGGTTTAAGATGGTTTCAGAAGAAAAATTTGAAGGAAGGTGGGGATTTTGTGACACAGCGCCCATATTTGCTTGGAACGGATATCAGGTTGCTTTTACTTCTGACGTAACTAAAAGGCTTTCTAGTAAACAGCAACGTGTAAAAATACAAAAATCTTTAAACTTTTTTGGATTTAATGCAGGTTCTCCAGATGGAGTATTTGGTAAAAAAACCAAAACTGCTATTGGAGAACTTCAGACATGTTGGGCAGGAGTTGATCCTAGTGCTTCTACTTTTCCCAAAACCACAGAATTTGGAGTTTTAACACCTAGACAAATGCAAACTCTAATGGAAACATATGACACTGCTCAAAAGTCATATTCAAAAGCAAATTGTTTTTATTTTCAAACTTTGATGTAATATAGCACACCTTAAGAAGTAATAGTGCGTAAAGTTACTGTCCAGCTATTTGTTTTGCTTTCTCAACTAATACTTCAGCCTGTTTAATAGATGCATAATCTATGAGACGTCCATCCAAAGATACTGCTCCTTTGCCGCTTGCTTCAGCATCAGCCATAGCCTCTAAAATTCGATTTGCCTTTAAGATTTCAGATTCGGACGGACTCATAACCTCATTAGCTAATGTAATTTGACTTGGGTGAATTGCCCATTTCCCTTCACATCCCAAAACAGCTGCCCTTTTTGCAGCTGCTTTAAACCCATCAGGATCTTTGAAGTCACCGAAGGGTCCATCTATTGGTCTTAAGCCATTTGCACGTGCTGCTACAACCATGCGCGCAATTGCGTAATGCCACATGTCACCCCAATGATTTTGACGTTCTTCACCTTTTAATTTATCAGTTAATACTGAATAATCTGGATGGACACCGCCTATGCTAGTGGTGCGGGCTCGGGTAGATGCAGCATAATCTGCTACGCCAAAATGAAGGCTTTCATT
>CACBRT010000016.1 GCA_902541695.1 uncultured Alphaproteobacteria bacterium
CCTTGGCTACATCATTTAAAACTTTTTTTGCATTAATCATCCTAGAAGAGGTGTTAATAAGCAAATTAGTATTTATTCCAATTTGTTTTAGTTCAGTTATTACATCTCTTACCTGAACTCTTAAAAATCTTTTGTCTTGATTGGTCCGATCTTCAACCCAAGTAATTTTATCATCTTGAAGATATGTTCTTAATTCAGATCTTTGGATACTCAGTAATGGCCTCACCCAATTTATGCCATAAATATTTTTTGATTTTTGCATACCAGTGAGACCATCAACACCTGAACCCCTTGCAAATCGCATTAAAATTGTTTCAACTTGATCATCTAAGGTATGTGCAAATAATACAGTATTTATATGATTTTTTTTTGCCCAATTACTTATTAATTGTTTTCTAGCTAGAGAAGCCTCTGACTGTAAATTACCTTTTTTTGACGTTTTTTTTCCATTCTAAAATATTATGTTCATGACCAAGTTTTTTTGTATAGTTAGATGTAAAAATAGCTTCATCTTTAGATTCTTTTCTAAGATTATGGTTAACAGTTATTACTTTTATAGAAACATTATTATTCCGAGCCCATTTTGATGCTAAAGTTAACAATGCTATGGAGTCTCCGCCCCCAGAAACTGCCAAACCGATCAACTTGTCACTTAAAGATTTTAGATTATTTTTAAATTCTAATTCTATTTTTTCTTTCAAAATCATTTTAAGTATGTTTTTTAAATTAGTTGCAATTTAAAAGTTTTTTGGTTTCAAAAATATCTTCCGGAGTGATAACACTTTGCGCAGGGAATCTTAAACTAACTTCATCTAAAGTAAGGCATGCTTGATCAAACTGCTTTAGAGCACCTAAGCTAACAGATAATCCAAACAAAGCCTTAGGAGCAAAATTACCTTTAGGATCTAAACTAAAAGACTCTAAATAAGAATTAGCTGCTAATTTCCATTCATTTATGTTGTAGTATGTTTCTGCTAGATAGAAAAAAACTTCAGGCAATAATGAATTATTTGGAAAATTTTTAACAAAATTTTCAAAAATTAATTTTGCTTCTTTATATTTAGCCTTTTCTACAAGTAGCTTTGCTCTTTTCAAAGATTCAAAATCGTTTAATTCTTTCAAATCTTTGCTATCTGAAAATAGAATCTCATCATTATTTAAAGGTTTTTGGGGTTCTGTGTTTAATTTAAAAGAAATGTCAAATGATTTTATAAATTCTGCAATTTTTTCGATATTGCGCTCAATATCAGTTATACTAGTAGCGAGCATATACTCCATTTTCTCAACTTGACCCTCAATTTTTTTTAAGCGAATTCTTAGTTTATCTAATTCAACTAATGCGATAGATGCTTCACCATCTTCAATGTATCCATTATCTGGAAAAAGAAATACTTTTTCTAAACTTTCAATTTTTTCGCTTATATCAAGTAAAATATCTTTGATATTTTTTTTGTTTATTGATAATTTTTCGTTTGCTTGAATAGGTAAAGAAAAAAATAATAGTATAAAAAAATAAATTATTGTTTTCATGAGTATATTTAAGAATTATTGTCAATAATTGTGATAGCTCGTCTATTTTTTGACCAACAACTTTCTTCAGAACATATTCTCAATGGCCTTTCTTTACCATATGTTACAATACTCAAGTTTGAATCAGGTACACCTTTGCTAACAAGATAATTTCTCACTGCAGTTGCACGTCTTGCTCCTAATGCTAGATTATACTCTCTTGTTCCTTGTTCATCAGCATGACCCTCAATAGTAATTGAGGTTATATTATTTTCTTTTATCCATTTAGCTTGGGTATCTAGAACTTTTCTATAATCAGGTTCAATTACACTTTGATTTACCTTAAATAAAATTGTATCGCCTACTTCAGAAGAGAAAAAGTCCAAAGAAGTCTGCGAAATGCTTGCAAAAGGGTCATTACTAGTTCCTTTACCACCAAACAAACCATTAGTTTCAGAACAACTCGATATAATCAAAAAAATAGAAATGAGCACAGTAATTTTTTTATATTTCATAATTTACCTCCTAAATTTTAAAGTTAATATAAAGAAATAATACAATATATGCTATTTTAACAAAGGTGACCAAGAAGGATCTGATGCAAAAGAACTTAATTCAATTTTCCTCAAATTTCTTCCCGTGACTTCTATTGTATAAAGCGAAGGTGCACCATTAACACCGGCTGTTTCCCTAAAAAACATTAAAATTCGTCCGTTGGGGGCCCATGTTGGTCCTTCATCAATAAAAGCTTTTGTCAATAATCTTTCCTGTGTTCCATCCTTTCTCATTACTCCTATGTGGAAATTACCTTTATGCATCTTTGTAAAAGCAATCATATCACCTCTCGGTGACCATACAGGTGTTCCATATCTACCTTCTCCAAAACTAATTCTTTTTGCTTTACCTCCTTTAGAGGACATTACATAAATTTGCTGATTTCCACCTCTATCACTTTCAAATACTACATAATTTCCATTTGGTGAATAACTTGGGGCTGTATCAATTGCAACATTTTTAGTTAATCTATTTTTTGAATTATTAGCAAGATTTAATGTGTAAATGTCTGTATTACCATTTTCTGTAATTGACAAAATTATTTTTCTCCCATCTGGGGAAAACCTTGGGGCAAAAGTCATACCTGGCAACTCAGGAAATGAGCGTAATTTACCACTTATCAAATCCATCAAATAAACTCTTGGTTTACCTGTTTCATAACTTGTGTACAGTATCTTTCTAGCATCAGGAGAAAATCTTGGAGCCAAAATTATTGATTTAGAATCAGACAAAAAGGTAAGATTTGCACCATCTTGATCCATAATTGCCAACCTTTTTGTTCTGTTATTTTTTGGTCCTCTTTCTGAAATAAAGGCAATTCTTGTATCAAAATAATTACCTTCTCCAGTAACACCTGAATAAATTAAATCAGATACCTTATGTGCAATTCTTCTTATGCTATTAGATGGACCCTGGAATTGAACACCTTTAAATATCTCACTTTGACCAACAACATCCCAAAGTCTAAATTTTATAGTGATAATTTCATTATTTACTGACACATTTGCAGAAACTAATAAATCAGTATTTATAGCTCTCCAATCTGCAAATCTCACTGGAGCATCTATACTGGTTAGTTCAGATATATAGGAATCTTCTGGAACAATACGAAAAAGAGAAGTATTTATTAAATCATTCTTTACTATTTTAATGATCTCTTTTGCTGTAATTGAACTTGAATAATCATTTGTTATAAAATTTGGGAAAGCAATTGGAATGGGATCAATAATACCTTCTGTTACATCTATATCTAATTCAGGAACATTTTCTTGCGGATATCCATAATTGAATTGAAAGGTCAACAAAAAAAATATCAAAAATCTAAAACAATTACAAAAGACATACTCTTGTAAATTTAGTTTTTCTGTAAAAAATTTATTTCTTGTTTTAATCAAAACCAATACCTACAGCTGGATCAAAAGTTAGTTTCAATTTTAATCCTTTTTTATATTTTTCAGAAGAAATTGGAATTTTACCCACTGCTTTGATAGCATTACTGGCCTCCCTAAAAGCTATAGCATAACGTCCATAGGGAACAGCTGGTTCTATTGGTTTAATATTCCCTACAATGTTACCTTTATTATCTAATAAAATTTCAACCTTTACCACATAATTTTCAAAATCTGATACCCCTATTAATATTCCTTTATTCCAATATCTACCAATCAACTGGTTTATACTCTTACGAAGTTTAAGTTTTTCCATTGTTGAGATTGAAGAATTTGGTACCTCATTATTACTGCCTGCAATATCTTCTGATTTATTTACTGTCTCTATTAATTCTTCAATCTTATCTTGTAAATCACCATTCAAATTTTCATCAAATTTAGCATTTTCTATCACATTAGATAGGTTACGTTTGGGTGGAATTGTTGAAGTTTCGACCGCACCACTAACAATCTCAACATCTTTGTGAGAATCTGGCGTAATTTCTGTTGTAGATTTCTTATTTGCTCTTTTAGTTTCCTCTTTAATAAATAAATCAGAATTTTTTAATTCATCATTTAATAATGAAGTAAAATTATTACTAATATTTTCAGTACTTTTATCATTAGATGCAATTCTATCAATTCTTTCTGCATTCCGTGGTTTAGGAATATTTATTTTATTTATATCTAGAAAATTTATTTCATTACCAGCTTGATTTTCAAAGGCCTTTTTTTGTTGGTCATCTATTTTTTTTTCAATATCTAAATCATTGTAATTTCTTAAATTTTTAATAGAATTCAATTTTACAGCTGTTTCAAATTTTTGAAAAGTAGAGTTTAATTTAGCAATATCATGTTGATTTGTTAAATTTTTTATAATATCAACAGAACTGTTCATATTTAAATCTTCAGTTATAATTTCTGGCTTATCAGAAATAATTTCAGAAAAATTGTCTGATATTGGAGGTGAAGAGGACATAGCATCAAATTCAGCTTCTGTTAATACTAAGATATCAAGTTTATTTAAATTTTGGTATTCTCTTTCGGGCATAAAGAAAACTCCATTTGCAAGTAAAAGAGAAAATAGAAGACTATGAGTGGTAGTTGATAATAAAAAACCTCTTTTCATTAATTTTTAATCCCATCTAATAGGAAATCCCACCACTTTCTGTTACTAAAGATATATTATTAAAGTTAGCATTGTTTAAAGCACCCATTATTTCCATTATTGTACTGTAAGTATTTTCACCATCAGCTCTTATGAATATTCTTTTATCATTTCTTTGTTCAGCTATTTTTTTCAATTTTGGTATTAAATCAGAAAAAATTACCCTATTATCTTGAAGGAATAAATCTTTTTCTTTTGTAATACTTAAAGTAAGAGGCTGTTCTTTTTCAGAAGGTAATGCTTTTGCAGTGGTTTTTGGCAATTCAATTTCAACACCAACAGTAAGAAGAGGTGCTGCTACCATAAAAATAATTAGAAGCACTAGCATTACATCTACAAAAGGTGTTACATTAATTTCTGACATCAATCTATGCCCGCCTCTTTTAGATAATCTTCGTCGTCTAAAATTATCAGAGTTCTTTTGTACTATCCCACCAGTCATTACATACTCCTGTTTTCAGAACTCTCCAACTGCCGTGATAAAATGAGTAAAAATTCATCGGCAAAACTTTCCTGATCTGCTATAATTTTGTCTGAGTCTCCTGATAATTTATTATAAAAAATGACAGCGGGTATAGCAGCTAGTAAACCCAAAGCTGTGGCTAGAAGTGCTTCTGCTATGCCAGGTGCAACAACAGCTAAATTAGTACTTTGTTGAAGAGCTATTTCTTCAAAGGCGTTTTTAATACCCCATACTGTCCCAAATAAACCAACAAACGGTGCAGTAGATCCAACAGTTGCTAAAAAGTATAAACCTGAGTTAAGTTTATCACTTGCCTTAGTTAGGGCAACATTCATTGATCGATCTATCCGAGCTTGAGCTCCTGTAATTAATACTCCATCAGGCCTATGTGACCTTCTCCATTCTGTCATCCCAGCTACAAAAACTTTTTCACTATCACCTTTTGGTGCTGTTCCAAGCCTTTGAAAAAGTTCATCCAATGGTTCACCTGACCAAAATGCATCTTGGAAATATTTAGTTTCTCTTTTAGCTTTAGAATAATCAAAAAATTTTTGTATAATTATTGACCAAGACCATATGGAGGAAACTAATAAAATTAACATTACAATTTTCACTGTTAATGTTGCTCTTATGAACAAAGCTATCAATGAAAAATCTAACTGCTGAACATTTGTTGCAGTTTCTAGTTCCATGCTCAAAACCTCAGTTTTTTTTTTATAAATATACATTTAATTTAAAAATTTGATACTATTTTTTGATAAATCTTGCAATTTTTCTCTTAAATCTATTGGTAATTTTTTAGGTTTGCCTTTTGTGTTTAAAATACCTAATTTAACATTTGCTTTAAAAATAACAGCATCATTAAGAAATATTTTTTGATCTAACTCAATACTTACAATTCCAATTTTTAAAAAATTAGTAGATATTTCAAGTAAGTCATCTAATTTTGCAGGCCTTATAAATTCAGCAATAATTTTTCTTACTACAAAAATAATCTTATATTTATCTTTAATTTCAGTCTGTATTAACCCAATATTCCTAAGTGACTCAGAACGTGCTCTTTCTATAAATTTAAAATAATTTGCATAATATACTATACCAGCTGTATCTGTATCCTCATAAAAAACTCTCAAAAAATGATTACTCATTGATTACCCAGGCATAAAATTTTTATCATTTAAGCTATTCAAAATCTATCTAGGTTTTAAAATACCTAAATGATCCCAAGCTAAATCACCTAATATCCTTCCCCTTGGTGTTCTTTGTATCAGTCCTTCTTTGATAAGGAAAGGTTCTATAACCTCTTCAATAGCATCTCTAGGTTCAGACAGTGCCGCAGCAATCGTCTCTACTCCTACTGGACCACCATGTCCACTCAAAAAGGTTAAATATTTACGATCAGCTTCATCTAGTCCCAATTTGTCAACACCTAATTGAGAAAGAGATATGTCCGCTATTTCTCTGTTGATATCACCATTACCTTCTACAACAGAGAAGTCTATAACCCTTCTCAATAATCTTCCGGCAATTCTTGGAGTACCTCTAGCTCTTTTAGCAATTTCTAGAGAACCCTCATCTGAAATTTTACATTTTAAAAGTAATGATAGGCGTTGAATAATTTGCATTAATTCATTATTAGTATAAAATTTTAATTTAGTTGGTATACCAAATCTATCTCTCAAAGGAGTAGTTAATAGACCTAATCTAGTTGTCGCTCCGATCAAGGTAAAAGGCTCCAAATCAATTTTGACAGATCTAGCAGCCGGTCCTTCACCTATCATTAAATCTAATGAAAAATCTTCTAAAGCTGGGTAAAGTATTTCTTCAACAACTGGATTCATTCTATGAATCTCATCAATGAAAAGAACATCTCCTGACTCTAAATTTGTTAGTAAAGCTGCAAGGTCACCAGATTTTGTCAAAATTGGCCCCGACGTACTTTTAAAATTTACTCCTAATTCTGAGGCAATAATTTGAGCTAATGTAGTTTTCCCTAATCCAGGTGGGCCATAAAATAGTACATGATCCATTGCTGTTTTTCTTTTTTTTGCTGATTCTGCAAAAATTTTAAGATTATTCTTTATATCGCTTTGTCCTATGAATTCACTAAAATTTTTTGGTCTCACAGAACTTAAGTTTTCACTAATATTATCCTTAGTTTTTAGCAAAGAATTATTCATTTCAATATCAACCTTTTGAAATTAATGTTTTTAAAGAAATTCTTATTAGCTGTTCAACATCTAATTCTTTATCAGACATGTCCGTAACTTTTGCAATTACTTGAGATGCATCTAATTGAGAATAACCCAAATTCACAAGAGCAGAAATGGCATCTATTTCTTTTTTGTTTATATTATTGTCTACATACGTCAGACTATTATTTTTCTCTGTTAAATCAGTATTTGTTTCAGATAGTTTAGGGTTTTTATTCATTGTGATATCTAAATTTTTGTTGAATTTTAACATATTTGGCACTTTGCTTTTTAATTCAACAACTATTCTCTTAGCTATTTTTGGCCCTATTCCTTGTGCTGCGGTAATAGTATTAGAGTCTTCTAGAAGGATGGCTCTAGAAATAGTTTTAATTGGAATATAACTCAACAAAGCAAGTGCAGCTTTAGACCCGACTCCTTGAACAGATGTTAGCAGTTTATACCACTCAAGTTCTTCATTTGTAACAAAACCTACAAGTTGCAGAAGATCTTCCTTAACAATTAATTCGGTGAACAGTGATATTTGATCACCCAATTTTGGTAAATTAGAAATAGTAGCTTGAGTTACATAGACAATATAAGATATCCCCCCAACATTGATCAGGATATGATCATCTAAGATATAATCAATTTTACCACTTATTCTACCAATCATTTTAAATTATATAATGTAATTTTTTTTTCATTTGCATTGAATGTCTTAGATGATTTGCATGACATATAGCCACTGCAAGTGCATCTGTTGAATCAACATTTTTTAACTGTGTCTTTGGAAGCTGTAATTTAACCATATATTGTATTTGATCTTTGGACGCATGCCCTACTCCAACTACAGCTTTTTTAATTGCGTTAGGGGCATATTCTTCTACATTTAACCCAGCTAACGCCGGAGCAAGAATACAGACACCTCTCGCTTGTCCCAGTTTCAATGTGTTAGTGGCATCTTTATTAACAAAAGTATTTTCTACTGCAGCATGGTTTGGTTTATAAGTTGTTATTACAATAGATAACTTTTCAAAAATCATTTTTAATCTTAAAGCAAGTGTATCAGTTTTTTTCGTCTCACATACGCCATTAGCAACTTCTTGAATTTTATCACCATAAGTTTCAATTATGCCCCATCCAGTATTTCTTAACCCTGGATCAATTCCAATAATGCGCATTATGCCTCTACTGCTTATGATATTTATTATTTTTTTACATTTTATATTGAATTATAACTAAAAGATAGAAGATTTGTATGAATTTTTTTTTTACATTTCTGCATCACTATTGCGTTCCAACTACCTTCTCTTAAACTTTCAATTATTTTAAACCCATGGCCTGAATAGATTGCTTTTAATTTTATTGCTTGGCTTAAAGATATACCAGACAAAATGATATGTCCTTGACTAACCAAATGTTTATTTACTTCCTTAACCATTTTTTGCAAAGGTTGGAATAATATATTTGCAAAAATCAAATCAAATTTACTTCGTGTCTTTACATTATAATTATAAAACCCATCAGATTTTTTTACTAAGCATTTATAAGATACATTATTTTTGATTAAATTGTGTTTTGCTGTATCTACAGCTATTTGGTCAATATCAACTGACATTATTCTAGACTTACCAAATTTTGATGCAATAATTGATAAAATACCTGTTCCACAACCTATATCTAAGATATTTCTTGGAAAAAAACCTTTCTTAACCAAACCATGATAAAGTAAAATACATAATTTCGTTGAGGAATGATGCCCCGTCCCAAAAGCCATTGCAGCTTGAATTTCAATATTTTTTTTGTTTATAGAAATTTTTTTTCTATCATGAATACCATGAATGAAAATATTACTAACTTCAATTGGAATAAGTGCTCTCTCAGAATTTTCTATCCAATCTTTATGTTGTATTTTTGTAATAAGAAATTCAGTTTCATAAATTTTCTCTAAAAGTAACTTAACAGACAGATCTGGTTTATAATTAAAATAAATATCAACTTCCCAAATTTTCTCTTTTTCACAAAGTTCAGTAAATCCACTACCTACAGGCTTAGGTGCCAAATTTTCTAAAAGAGAACAAACTTCACGAGCAATAATTTCGCTGGAGAGTAATCCTGATAATTTATAATTCATAAATTAATAATTTTAAAATAATTTACATTTTAACACCTGTACCCTGAAGGGCACAATATCCAGTTGGATTTTTTGCAAGATACTGTTGATGATATTCTTCTGCAAAATAAAATTTAGAAGCCTTTTTAATTTCTGTTGTTATTTTACCATATCTGCTATTTAGTAGTTTATTTTCATAATTTAATTTTGTTCGTTGCGCTAAGATTAAATCTTGATCTTTAAAAGTATAAATGCCACTTCTATACTGTGTACCAATGTCGTTACCTTGGCGCATACCTTGAGTAGGGTCGTGGGACTCCCAAAACAGTTTTAATAATTCATTTATTGAAATAATATTTGGATCAAATTCAAGAAGTACAACTTCATTATGACCAGTTAATCCAGTACAAACCGTCTTATAGTCAGGTAATTCTTTTGTACCGCCAGAATAACCAACAGCAGTCATAACAACACCATTAGTACTCCAAAATAATTTTTCTACACCCCAAAAACATCCCATGCCAAATATAATGATATTAGCATCTGAGTTAAATAACATAGGTTTACCAAAAATTTTGTGATTCAGATTTTTATGAATAAGATGCTTAATAAAAAAGTTATCTTTTGAGTTATATTCTAAATCTAGCATATTATACTCCATTTATATCTATATTAGAGTTTTAATATAATTAATTTTTTAAAATATAACAGGAAATATAATTTAAAAATAAGATAAAAAATAAAAATTTTAATTTTTTGCATAAAATTCTACAACTAAATTTGGTTCCATAATAACCGCATAAGGAACATCATCAAGTGAAGGGGTTCTAATAAATTTTGCACTAAAATTAACGTGGTCAACTTCTAAATAATCAGGTACGTCCCTTTCAGGTAATGAAATAGCCTCTAGTACAATTGGAATTTGCCTAGATTTTTCATTTAATTGAATTTTATCACCATCATTTACTTTAAAAGATGGAATATTCACTACATTTCCATTAACTAATATATGCCCATGATTAACAAATTGTCTTGCAGAAAAGATTGTAGGTACAAATTTTAATCTATAAACAACTGCATCCAATCTCCTTTCCAAAAGTCCTATTAAGTTTTCACCTGTATCACCTTTTAAACGCTCTGCTTCAGAAAATATTCTCCTAAATTGTTTTTCAGTTAGGTCACCATAATAACCCTTAAGTTTTTGTTTTGCTCTAAGTTGAATTCCAAAATCTGAGAGCTTTGCTTTTCTTCTCTGGCCGTGTTCTCCTGGACCATATTCTCTTCTATTAACCGGTGATTTAGGTCTTCCCCATAAGTTTTCACCCATTCTTCTATCAATTTTATGCTTGGCAGCAGTGCGTTTACTCACAACTGGATCCTTTCAAATAAGTTGAAAGGTGCTTTCCTTTCTAGCAAAACTAGCGACAGGCAACTTCTTACGAAGACCACAAACACCAAAATTTTTAACTATTAATTATAATAAATATTGTCAAGAGTTTTTAATGTTGATTTTTACTTTAAATAAACTTAATGCAGTGATCTAATAATAAAAATTTAACATTTAATAGGAGGTTTGTATTGAGTAAAAAATTTATAAATTTAATTAAATTATGTGTAGGAGCTGAAAGTGTTTCAGATCTATATGATTGGCAAAAAAATAGGTTAATTGTTAAAAATAATTCAAGAGAAAAATTTACATATTTTGTAACTAGAATGAGGCCTAAAAGAGAACTTGAGGTACTTAATGGGGGATCAATTTATTGGGTTTTTAAAGGTTTAATTCTTGCTAGACAAAAAATAGTTTCGTTTGAAAACCATATAAGTACAGATAATATTTTACGATGTAAAATAATTTTAAATGCAAAAATATATTTAACTGATACATATCAAAAAAAACCCTTCCAAGGGTGGCGTTATTTCAAAATAGAAGATTCACCAAAAGATAAAGAAATATTTGATAAAAATAAAAAACCATTACCTTTAAAAATAGAGAAAGAGTTAGAAGAAATAGGGATACTATGAATAAAAATCCTTTAAATTAATTGAAAGTTTTTCAAAAAATAATCTATTTTTCTCACTTAATAAAATTTCTTTATTACATTTCAACGAAGAAAATATAGCGACTTGACTTTTTTTTATCGGATCGATTTGTAATACTTTTAAATTGTTTGATTTAAATGTTTGACCCGTTGAAGAAATATCTATAACTACCTCAGCTGCTTCGTTTTCAATTAATCCTTCAGTTGCTCCTTGACTATCTATTAATATATAATCAGCTAATCCAAAATCTTTTAGATATTTTCTTGCTAAATTTTGATATTTGGTCGCGATCCTTAATCTAAATCCCATTTTCTCTCTAAATATTTTTGAAACATCATCTAAATCTTCAAGATTATTTACATCAACCCAAAATTCTGGAACAGCAATAACAAGATTTGCATGACCTATACCTAATTCAATTAATTCTATTAGATACTTATCCCAATTAGGTATCTTTTCTTCTACCAAATCTTGACCAGTTACACCTATATCAATAGAGCCTTTTGATAAGAGCATTGGTATTTCAATTGGTGGTAAAAAAAATAACTGAATATCTGAAAATCCAATTACGCTTGCAGAATAACTTCTATTGTCTTCAGATGTAAGTATTTTCACACCTTTATGATTGAACCAACTTAAAACTTCTTTTTTTAATCTACCTTTAGAAGGTATAGCTAACTTCATCAAATTAACCCTTATATTTATTTAATGGATTGTAAAATTTCAGGTCTTATAATTCCACCTACTGAATTAGGTGATTTTTGACAACCTTCTAATTGGCTTAATATTCTGGTCAATTCATTATAACGACCACCTTGAGCTAATGCGATTGAATTATATGGTTTTTTTGACATCATTTCAAAAACAAATCCATCATAATATTCCAAAGAGGTTCTTCCAAAGCTTACCTCGAAATCAATATTTTTAACGTCAATATCTAATTCTGATAAACAATCTAACCTTTTTTCAAGTAAAAGGGCTGATTTTTTTAAATATTCATGTGAATATGTCGAATTATTTATCTTTTGATGTGCTTGTGTTAAAGGACAGGAAATTTTTAATAAATCCCTCAACAACTTTAAATCAATATCCTTCAATTGATTATTTAAAATATCATTAGATAATTCTGAAACCCTTTCTAATATATCTTTCTTTGTTCTCAAACCTATAATCGATTCAAAATTTTTAAGTTTATCAAGAAGTTTTCCACTATTGAATAGTTCAATAATTTTGTTTTTTTCATTATTTACTAGATTTGAATTATGAGAAAAATATTCTAAAACTTGTAGAAATCTTTTGGGCCTCCAAAGTTGTCTCAATAATGCTTTTTTACATCTAGTATTTATTTCTAAGCCATTGATTGCTGACCTGAGAATACCTAAATCACCCGTGACTATTTTTAAATCTATTGAATTTACTGCTTTTCTTATTATGGAGAAAACTCTTGCATCTTCTTCAGCAATATCTTTGCCTCCAAAACATTCGATACCAACTTGTAGGTACTCTGATGGTCTTAAATTTGAATAATCTTGTTTTCGCCAAACCTTACCAGAGTAGCAATATTCTGCTCTATCTTGATTATTTTTGATATGCATTAGAACTATTGGCACTGTGAAATCTGGTCTTAACATCAAATTTCCTTTAATAGGATCATTTAAGATATAAGTCCTAGAATTTATTTCTTCACCATATAAATCAAGTAAAAGGTCTGATTCTAATAAAGTTGGTATTTCTAAGTAAATAGCACCTTTTTCCTCAAAATAATTTATAAAATATTCTAATTCTTTTCTTAACGAAATCATATCTTGATTTAAGTAAGATAATGTTGGCAATTTTTTGACCTCAAGTTTTTAATTATTTACTTAAGTTTAAAACATATTTAACTAAATTATGCCTTGGAATCTCTACCTGAGCAGGTTGATTTTTCCACTCTTTATTTGTTTTTATTTGACTAGAGATCTTAGAGCCTAATTCTAAGTCTTTGATTTGAACTACATCTTTATTAAATTCTTCAGAACCTATAATTACAGCAAATCTACTATTTCTTTTATCAGCATATTTAAGCTGACGACCTAAATCTTTAGGGTTTCCTAAATAAAGCTCTGATTTTATTCCAGCATTTCTTAAATCCGTCACAATTTTTTGATAATCATTGATTCTTTTTTTATCCATAATTGTTACAATTATTGGACCAGTTTCTTTATTATTTTCTCCAGAATTCATTTGATTCAGTGCAAATAATAAACGATCAATACCTATTGAAAAACCTGTTGCTGGAACCATTTTCCCTGTAAATCGTTTAACCAGATCATCATATCTTCCACCTCCCGCTACTGAACCAATTTCTGTAATTTTTCCTTCATTACCTATAATTTTATCTGTAAGTTCAGCCTCAAATACAGTACCCGTATAATATCCAAGCCCTCTGACTATGCCTGAATTTATTCTTATTCTATCTTCAAATAGGCCAGCTAATTCACAATATTCGAGAATTTCTTCAAGTTCATTTATGCCTTGCTTCCCAATTAAGGAATTACTCACTAAGTTTTTAAGTTGATTAAGCGTTTCAATATTATCTCCACTTTCCAATCTAATAAATTGCATTATAGTATCAATTTGATCATTTGTCAGATTAGCTCCATTTGTGAAGTCACCACTTTCATCTCTTCTTCCTTTACCAAGAAGATCTTTTACACCATCAAAACCTAATCTATCAATTTTATCAATTGACCTAAGTACCTTTTCACTTGTTCCTAAAGTGGCATCGTAATTATTTGAATCAGTAATTCCAACAGTTTCTAAAATCCCATTAAGAATTTTTCTATTATTTAGATTAATAAGGTACTTATTTTTTTTTACTCCAATTTTTTCAAAAATTTTACAAAACATTATGCACATTTCAGCATCCGATACTGAAGAATTAGTTCCAATAGTATCAGCATCACATTGATAAAACTGCCTATAACGTCCAATACCAGGTTTTTCATTTCTCCAAACTGGTCCCCATGAGTATCTCCGGTAGGGTAATGGTAAATTATTGAAATATTGAGCATAAAACCGAGCAAGAGGTGCTGTTAGATCATATCGAAGTGCTAACCAATTATTTTCTTCATCTTTCCAAGAAAAAACTCCTTGGTTAGGTCTATCAATATCAGGCAAATATTTTCCCAAGGCATCTAAATTTTCTATTGCTGATGTTTCAAGATTTTCAAAACCATATAGTTCATAAACTTTACAGATATCATTTATTAAATTTGATCTAGATTTAGAATAATCATGGAAATAATCTCTAAAACCTTTTGGAGTAATAGGTTTAGGTCTTGCATTTTTTTGTTTATTTTTTTTCACGTTTAATACCCGTTTTCGAGGATTAACCAAATTAGTTTAAACTAAGAATTTTTACTAACAACACTATCAAATCTATCAACTTGTAAAACACCGGGTATATGATTTATAGAATTAATAACATCGGTGTTGACCTTATAAGAGTTGGGAAGATCTAATTCAACATCAAAATCTTTATCAATTACAACAATTTTAATTGGACTTTTTCTTAAACCTTCATCAGTTAAGATTTCAAGCTGCTCTTTTATATATGCTACTGCGTTAAGATTATCTATAAAAATTCTCATTCCTAAATCTGCTACTAAATTTAAAACAGCACTTATTTTTTCTAATTTTCTCAATAAAAGTTTTGGTTGATTTTCTTCTAAGGTTGCTTGGCAAGTGAGAACCAAGTTTTCAGAAGGCTGTAAAAGATGATTATATAAATCGAGGACATCAGCAAATGCTGTAACTTCGTAATACCCAGAAGGGTCAGAAAACTGAATAAAAGCAAATTTATTTCCTTTACTAGAAATTCTTTCTTGTTTATTAATCACAGATCCACTTATTTTTATTAATTTTGGGCCAGACCTCAGTAAATCAATTAATTCCGTAAACCTAAAAATATTTTCTGATTGTAACCATTTAGAATATTCATCAATAGGGTGTGCTGACAAATAAAAACCAACTGACTCGTATTCTTTCTTTAGTTTTTCATCCTTCTCCCAATCATCAATTAAACATAGCTCTGGTAATGAAAGTGCATCATCATTTTCACCAAATAGATTATTCTGACCAGTAATTTTTTCCTCAAAACATGTGCTTGAGTATTCCATTAGTATTTCAATCGATAAAAACAATTGTTTTCTATTTTCTGACAAATTATCAAAAGCACCTGCAGAAATTAACATTTCTAATGAACGTTTGCCAATTTTTTTTAATTCAACCCTTTGAGCAAAATTAAAAATATTCTTAAAGAAGCCATTGTTATTTCTTTCATCAATAATTGTTTTCATAGATTCTATACCAACATTTTTTAAAGCTCCTAGAGCATAAATAATTTTTTTTGAGTCAACGCTAAAAACTTCAATTGATTTATTTACACATGGAGGCTTTAAAGTAATGTTTAATACATTAACTTCTTGTTTATAGTGGCTTAATTTATCAGTATAATTTATGTCATTATTCATTACTGCTGCCATAAATTCTATGGGATAATTAGCTTTTAACCAGCAAGTTTGATAACTTACTAATCCATATGCTGCTGCATGTGATTTATTAAATCCATAATTTGCAAATCTTTCTAAAAGCAACCAAACTCTAGAAGCTAAAGTTTCGTCGATATTATTTTTAATAGCTCCTGAAATAAAGTTTGGCCTTTCTGCATCCATATCTTTTTTTATTTTTTTTCCCATTGCCCTTCTTAATAAATCCGCCTGACCTAATGTATATCCTGACATTTTCCTTGCAATTTCCATAACTTGTTCTTGATAAACAATTATTCCTTGTGTTTCGTCTAGTATTGGGTCAATAGAAGGATGTATAAATTCTCTGTCTTGTAATTTATTTTTTACTCTACAAAATTTTGGAATATTTTCCATTGGCCCAGGTCGGTATAATGCAACTAGAGCAATAATATCTTCCAAACAGTTTGGCTTTAATTGGGTAAGGGCTGCTCTCATTCCCGGGCTTTCCACCTGAAAAACAGCCATAGTTTTTGCACTTGAATAAAGTTCAAATGTTTTTTTATCATCTAATGGGATTTCGTTTATATCTATAAAAATGTTCCTTTTTTCAAGAAGATCTAAAGTGTTCTTAATTATTGTTAATGTTTTTAAACCTAAAAAATCAAATTTTACTAAACCAGAGGCTTCAGCCCATTTCATGCTAAATTGTGTAGCTGGCATTTCTGACTTTGAGTCTTGATATAAAGGCACATAATTTACAAGCGGTTTGTCACCAATTACAATACCTGCCGCATGTGTAGAAGCATTTCTTAAAAGTCCTTCAATCTTTATTGAATATTCCAACATTCTTTTTATAGTTTCACTTGCGTTTTTTTCCTCTTGAAGTCTAGGCTCATCCTTAAGTGCTTTAGATATTGATACAGGTTTATTGGCCTCTACTGGTATTAACTTTGCTATTTTGTCGACTTGCGGGTAGGGGATTTGTAATACCCTTCCTACATCTCTAATAGCTGCTTTAGATAATAATCCTCCAAAAGTAATTATTTGTGCTACTCTATCTTTACCATACTTATTTTGAACATATTGAATAACCTCTTCCCTCCTATCCTGACAGAAATCAATATCAAAGTCAGGCATTGAAACTCTTTCTGGATTTAAAAATCTTTCAAACAGTAGTCCATATCTTATAGGATCTAAATCAGTTATAGTAAGAGAATAAGCTACTAAACTTCCTGCCCCAGATCCTCTACCTGGACCAACTGGTATTTTATTCTTTTTTGACCATTTTACAAAATCAGCAACTATCAAAAAATATCCTGAAAACCCCATCTTTTCAATTATTTCAAGTTCATAATTTAATCTGCTTTTATAGGCCTCTCTATGATCAAATAATTGATTATTTTGTATTCTTTTTTCTAAACCATTTTCTGATTGTACTTTTAATTCATATTTTTCATTATCCGCAAATTTTGGGAGGATTGGTTCTCTTTTTCTAGGTCTTGCAGTACATCTTATCGCAACTTCTATAGTGTTTGCAAAAGCCTCTGGTAAATCATTAAACAAATTTCTCATTTCTGAACTTGATTTAAAATAATGTTCTGGAGTTAAACGCTCTCGATCAGCTTCCTGATCTAAATAAGCATTTTGAGAAATACATAATAAAACATCTTGAGCTTCAAAAGATTGCCTATCTTTAAAATGTACATTGTTTGTTGCAACAATTGGAATTTCACTATTATCAGCTAATTCTAATAACATATTTTCAGTTTTTTCTTCAGCTTTAGTTCTAATAAGTGAATCATGACCATGCCTTTGAATTTCAATATAAAATCGATCACCAAATATTTTTTTTTAATGAATTTACAGTTTTTTTTTTTGCCTCAATCTGTTTATTATTAAGAAGATTTACTCCTAAAATTCCGGAGCTGCCTCCACAAAGAATGATTAAATCATCAGAATATTTTTCTAATTGAGAAAAATCTAAAGATAATTTTGGTAAATTTTGTTTTAAAAAGAATTCAGATGATAATTTAAGAAGATTCCTGTATCCGTTATCATTTTGTGCCAATAATACAATATCTGAATACTGTTTATTCTGATCATCAAAATAATTTTGTTTCAATTTAAATTCACACCCTATTAAAGGTTGTATACCTTGTTCTATAAGTAATTCAGACATTTCTAAAGCGCCAAACAAATTTCCAGAATCCGTAATGCCTACTGCCGGCATTGAGTTCTTTGTACAGAGACTGGGTAATTCTTCTGGTTTTATAGCGCCTTTAAGTAATGAATATGAAGAGTGAAGTCGCAAATGGACAAAAGGATCATTATTTTCAATTTTGTTCATAAGATATAAATAAAATTTCCTATTTATTAATGTGTTAATTAGTAATTCAGTTTTTTTGTAATATAAAAATAGTCGAATTTAATTTTAACCCTTTTATATGATCACCATATATTTGATCAAGTAAAGTAAAATTAGAACACCTAATTTTAACCTGAATTTCTTTAAAGAATTCATCATTGCTCAAAGCATGGTCATTAAGTGAAAAAATAAAAAGACCTTTATTGTCAAGTATAGAATAAGCACTTTTTATAATATTTGGATTTGCATGATCTGGCGAGATAACACCAGAAGCAATGATTACTTCATATCGTTTGTTTAGTTTGGAAAGATTTTTTAGATCAAGATTTAATAAGGAATTATATATTTTTTTTTCAGATGCTATCTTCAACATTTCTATAGAAAAATCTAACCCGTCAATTTGATAGAAACCAAATTTTCTCAAAGCATTGCCAGAAAGACCAGTCCCACAACCTACATCTAAAATTTTTACTTCTTTATCGTAAATTAAATCATTAAGAATTTGTGCACATCTAAATGGCGTAACATATTGATTATCCGTAAGCTCTTTATCGTAGTAAGGAGCCCACATTTTATATAATTTATTAGAAGAAATATTGAAGTTTGATTTGTAAATCTTATCTAAAAAATTTCTAGGCATCCAAAATAAATTCCAAGAACTATTCAAAATTAAATTAAAATTATCTACATGAGGTTATTATTTAACTAATAACGAAATTGATTTTACCAAAAATAAAAAAGTAAAAGAGTAACGCAATAATAAAAATTATAAATCCAAACCTATAAATTTTAAACCGTAATCTTTGACTACTTTGTTTTACTTCATCTTTATTTTGACCAAAAACAGATCCATAAAATTCTTGTAGTTTAATCTTATCGTAATTTTTAATACCATTTCTAGAAAAAATATTTTCTTCTGAATCACTTTTATTATTTTTTGTTTTATTTTTTTTTACCAAAATATTGAACTCTCTAATTACATTAAAAAATAAAAAAATACCTTATCTGATAAAATTATTAGATAAATTAATCTAAGATAACGACATTTAATTTATTCATTTGAAAATAAAATATCAAATAAAATAGTCCTTAGTATAAAAAATATTAAAATAATTGCACAAATCCAAGACAAAAAAGAAAAAGGGAAATATTCAAATGTATAAACTTTAGTTTTTTGAAAACCTAATAGAAAAATAAAAAAATAATGAATTAATCCTATAAAAAAAATAAAGTTAATAAATGGATTATTACTATATTCTAGTTTGTTCTCTTTATTATTATTCATTCTATAAACGATAAGATATCTATTAAAAAATTTTTGTTTTATAATAAATAAATACTAAAAGTCAAAAAAATTATTTATAAATCGATCTTAAAAATTAAAATTTACTTTTTCTTGAAGAAATTATAATTGTAGATAATGTTAAAACTCAGTAGATCAGCAGTTGAATTATCATTAAATTCTCAAAGATGTTTTATATTACAGTATAAATATCGAGTATCACTTAGAAGTTTGCCGTTCACGTTAAATAGTGCTGTTGATAATTTATGCAAAAATGAGTTTGATTATTATAGAAATAAAAAAGAACCACACCCTTTATTTTTGGATAACGGTGGAACAACTGATTTTTTAAAAGATGCAGTCCCATTTAAACATGATGATTTGGATAAATGGAGAAATTTTAGACAAGGTATAAGTTATACCGATGAAAAAAAAAGGTTTTACTTTTTATGGTGCAATTGACGACGTATGGGTAAAAGAAAATGGTGATCTAATAATATCTGATATAAAAAGTACTTCTAAGAAAGAATTTAACTGGGCAAAAACATGGCGTGAATATGATTATCCAAAGGGATATCAGAGACAGCTAGAAATGTACCAATGGTTATTTAGAAGAAATGGTTTTGTAGTTTCAGACAAAGCATTTTTAGTTTATTACAATGGACTAAAAGATGAACCTATGTTTGATCAAGTTTTAAAGTTTGAGATGTTTCTGATTGAGCTAGATTGTGACGACGGATGGGTTGATAAAGCTATAATTGATGCAAAAAATCTTATGGATACGGATTTATTGCCTAAGGGATCTTATAAATGTGATACATGTCAGTATTTAAAAAAAAGGTGGAATGTTAGCAACCCAAAATATTAATTAATAAAAAGTATAAATTATTTTTCAATAATTATTTATTTTTTTTCATTAGCGTTCTAATTGCACTAGCAAAAAGGTCTTTGTCCGCTTTTTGAGTAATTTTTACAGCACTTAGTTTATCTTCAAATTTATTAGGGTTTATTTTAATACTATCTTCCAAAAGTTTTCTTTTTCTTGCCTTGGCCCTTTGTTCAGCTTTCAATCTTTGTAACTGAATTTTTAGTCTATCCTGATTCATTAATTTTTAAATAACCTTTATTATGAAAAATTTATTTTTTTATGTAATTATAAATTTTATTATTAACAATTTTGTAAAATATAGTCCCATGAGCTAGATTAGTGCAATAGACATTTAAATAAAATTGAAATAGTCACCTATACAAAGTCTTTTAATACTTACTAAATAAATATAATCATTAATCTTACTATTATAAACAAACTATAAAATAGTACATAAATCCTTTTACAGATGTTTTAATAAAACCCCTAATATATAACTACTATCGCTTCAAATATAACTTATTGATAAAAAAATTAATCATTTTGAATGATTCTTTAATTGGATAAATTATCAAAAAAAATTAAATGTATTTAGCTTTATAAATTAGTTGTAAATATTACTAAATTTTATATTTTGAAAAATATCAGCTGATTGACATAAGCAGTGCGATAAAGCCAAATGAAAGTGAAACATAATTAATAATAGTAATAAAAAATTTGTCATTCATTTTAGAAAATACATTTTGCAAAGGATAAAAAACAATTATGGGAAAAGAAATATAAATAAGCTTTGAAAAATCAATACTAGTTTTCCCAATCAATAAAATAGTGACATATTGGATTATACCCATAATAAAATAGCCATAAGCTATGTAATATCTTGTATTTAAACGGTTTTCATTATTTACTAAAGATGAAAATATTGAAAGAAATGCACCTCCCATATTTGTAGCTCCATGTATACACCCAATTATTATTAAAAATTGTTTTCTATATATTAAAAAATCCTGAGATGCTCTAAAAAATCTATCTTTATTGAGGAGTATTAATGACGATACTATTAATAAAATAGATACATAAAGTTTAATATCAATCAAACTCCCAAAAAAAAGGTTTAATAACAAAAAGATTATTAAAAATGGGAGACAATATAGATTGAATTCTAAAATTTTAGTATTATTATTTTTCCTCCTATAAGTTAATTGAAGTAAACTAATCATTATCGAAACAGGTAATATAAGCGTAAGTGTATTTTCAAAATTGTTGCCTAATAATAAAAAAATGGGAGTACCAAATAATAATAATCCAACTCCAAATAGAGATTGAAAAATAACTAAAATCAATATTATTAAAATTTCAAAAATAAAATTCATTTAAAAACTCAACCAAACAATATACTAGAAAATCAGTCACCATTACTAAAAACAGTTCTAAAATTTTATTTAAATATTGTTTTTTATGTATATCAAATATTGGATATTTTTAATAATATTTATTTAGATTTAATCTTGAAACATAAAGAGAAAATTTTCAAAATGTAACCCCTTATCTAATTTTTTAGATCTATGTGAAATTCACTGCTTAATAAAGCTAATTGTTTGAGAGGAGTTACATTGAGTCTTTAATATATATATAAGAACTTACAGTCTCAAACTTTTTTAATTTTAACTGATTCTATTTGATTGAGTCAAAAAAACTTTACAAATAATGTTAAAAATAAATATAGTCTTTTAAAATTGTATAAGGATTTATATGATAAACTATTTTAATTTATGAGAAAAAATTCGTTTAAATTTATAAAGAAATAATGCTTTTATTTTTTGCTCTTTTTATTTCAATACCTCTAATAGAAATATATTTATTTTTAAAGGTAGGGGAAATTATTGGCCCATCATTAACAATTCTGATGATCATATTTACTGCTATAACTGGAGGTTTTTTAGTTAAAAAAAAAGGTTTAACGACACTAAAAGAATTAAAAAGCCTAAACATCCAGAACCCAAAGGAGCTAATTAATACCTTAGGAACCGGTATCTTTATTATAATATCTGGAATATTGCTTATTACGCCAGGCTTTATTACTGACTTTTTTGGCTTTATACTCTTTTTTAAAATTACTAGAGAATTTGTAATTAAATTTGTATTTAATAAAATTAAACTATCTAATAGCTCAGATTTTATTGAATAAGTTAAAAACTTTTAGCAATATTCATTTATAAAATAAATATAAAATATTTTAGTTAATATATATGATCCTAGGTTTTGAAATATAATTATAAGATATAATGTAATTAAAATTTATGTTTCAGATATAATTTTTTTCGTATAATATTTTTAAAAAAAATATCAGTAAAAAGTTTATTTCAAATAATTTGGAAACTAAAATTTATAATAATATTTTTTTAATTAAAAATTTATCATTAAAATTCAAAAAACTCATGCAGATTTTCTATTTTTCAATTTACCATTAATCCAAGTTTCAATTTTCAAAATTTGACCATTAATGCTGTAAAATTTAAAAAGCCCATTTGCTTTTCCACTTTTCCAACTGCCTATCCTTTTTAAATTACCATTCTCCCAATAAGTGGACCAATTACCTTCTTTTAATCCATTAAAAAATTCTCCTTCTTCTTCTAATACCCCATTCTCATGAAAAAATTTAAAATTTCCATGAGGTTTTCCATCCATATATTTTCCCTTTGAAAAAAGGCCTCCATTTTCATTAAAATCTTCCCAAAAACCTTCCTCTAAACCATTCATAAAACTTCCCCTTGATCTCAAATTACCGTTATTATATTTAAATTCAACAAAGCCGGAAAATAACTCATTAGAAAATTTATTATAAAATTTACCACCATTCTTAATCAAATGATTGCCTTCTATTGAATTACTAAAACTCGGAATGGCAAAAATTAATAGAAAAATAGTAAAATAAAATCTTCGATACATTATATATTATTCTTCCTGTCTGATTAAAACAATTTAAGTCTATGATAAAATTTAACTTAAGAGTAGTTCCTTATTAATTGGATAAAAATTGTTAGTAGAATTTATCAAAGATTTTGCAGTTAAACTTGGAACACCATATATCTCTGTTTTAATATTATAAAGGGTTCTTATTTTTTTCATAAGTATATCAAAATCACCATCTCCAGAGGCTAAAACTATAATATCGGATTTACTTGCGTATTCCATTACGTCTATAGTTATTCCAACATCCCAATCCCCTTTTGAAGAACCATCAGATCTATAAATGAATGGTTTTAATCTTACCTCGAAACCAATTCCTCTTAGAATATTTTGAAATTGAATTTGTTTTTTATCACCTCTGTCCGTCGTATAAGCAAATGCTGCAATAACGTGCCTTTTTTTAGTTACCAATTTCCAAAATTTATTGTAATCAAAATTTAAATTAAACTCTTGCTTTGTTGTATAATAAATATTTTGAACATCGACAAAAATTGAAACATTTTCCATTTGGACATCTTACCTTGAACTAAATTTTGTTGCTTTTTAATATTTTAATTTAATATCAATATCAATATGAGGAATTTATCTGTCTTTAAATTATTTTTGAAAGACACAAAACTTATTATGCTATAAAACAATTTGTCTAATTATAAACATAAAATATTTTAATTTTAAAAAAATTCAATTAATTAGAGAAATAGAAGAAGAGAGCTAGATTTGATTAGTTGGAGGAATTATTATTCCACCTTTTATAACTAAATTAACATTTGATACTTTATTTTTTAAATTATTATTAATAAAATTTGAATACCTAACGTCAATTTATTTTTTTGTTTAAAAAAGTTTCATTTATTCTTTTTAGTGAATAAAAATTCAAATTCTAATTACAAAATGTCTCATTTAAAAATTGGAGTTAAGTATCAAATATTAATCATCACCAATCCTTCGGAAGGTGTGGTGTGAGATCAGTCAAGGAAATTTAAACCACCCTTTAATCTAATCTCACACCTTAAAAAAAATAATAGTTAAACTACTAATTCTTCATTTTTATTCATTAAAATCATATTTACAAAATATTTAAAAAACTCAGTCAAATTATAAATTTTCCTTAAACATCCTTTCGTAATAAACAAAGTCCTATTACATTGGAGGGAAATAGGACTTTTTAGTTTAGTCGGAATGATGAAAGGGAGGAATAATTCCGACTTTTATATAATCGTAAGTAATATAATTATTTGTAATAATAAATTAACTATGATTCTGTTTTTATACACTTATGTGAAAATTGGAATTTCTAAGAAAAAACTACCTAACGTAAGTTGGAAGTTTTGTTTAAAATTGAGTCAAAAATAATTTTTAATGTTCAAAATTTAATATTTTGTTAATCTAAGAGGACAGTATTAAATCTTAACTCATAATCCTTATCCATTAACCTCATTACATTGTCACCAAACATCTCAGTACCTGATACAAATCCTAACTCTTAACAAATGGATATGTATTTGATGGTTCTTTATTTTCTCTAGTTTCAGCATAACGAACTTCATTATTTTTAAAAATACCCTCTCTTTATTACTTCCATCAGGACAAATATAAATACCTTGACCATCTTGATTATTATCTAACCAATTACCTATGTACTTAGAACCGTCTTTCCAAATATACGTTCCCTGTACATTATATACGCAAAGTCATATTCCCCAACGTATGTATCACCTTTAAATTCGTTGTCTGCTAAATAAAAGTAAATACCTGGTCTATGATTTTTACCATCTTTCAATGCGCTTAGATATTTTTCACCATTTGCCTAAATATACATACCCTGACCACGTTGCAAATCTTTCTTCCATTCACCTATGTATTTATCAACTTTGTTATCATCAGAAGTCCAATCGAAAGACCCAAAGCAAATATCATAAGTAGCATTTTGGTCAGATGGACAGTAAGTAAGTGCACAGACATTATTATCATCAAGTATTATATTGAATAGAATTGAAAATAAAGAAACAATCTTGTGCGTAAATAAAAAAGTACCAAAAATGGAATAATTTTCAATTTTTTATAGCTGAAATCCAAAAAAACACCATCTCAGAAAAGTTTGAACAATTACTCCGTAAAGTATATAAATTAATAAAAACAATATTTTATTCTACAGTTGCCGTGGATGTGTGGACAATCTTTACTTGTTTTATATCTACCTACTCTTTTCTTATACAGTAAAAGTGTCCGATAATTATTTGATGTATGGGTGAACTAAATACCATAGTCTAATTTACAAAATTGAATTTCAAATCAGTAAAATAAATTAAAGTTAGGATTATGCCCTGTAATATAAAAAACAAAGGAGAAACTATGTAAAAAACAAAAATATAAAAAAAATCATAACTAATTTGCATGGGTTTTATTAATTCTGCTAAAAATCCAAAAATGACAAATAAAAATACTAAAGATAAAAAAAACACTCTGCTATTTTTTTTTAATTTATATAGAGAATAACAACTCCACAAGTAACAGATAGAAAAAATCAAAAATCCTAAACCACCAATATCTAATAAAGAAAAATTATTATTAATGTTATTGGTAATTGTTTGGTTATATCCACCCCAAATAATAATTAGAAAAAATAAGATTGCTTTAAAAATTAATATTCCATGAAAGTTTTTTTTCAAATCCATATATTTTCTTTTTCTTACCTATTAATTTTTAACCTAGAATAGTGTCCTCAAGAACTATACCTCTATTACTCACAGTCTTAATTATCATGTCTTCACTTTCCTTTGCATCAATTTCTTTCCAAACAGGAAGGCATGCTTTAAATGCTTTTTCATCTTTATATTCGAAAACAAAACCTAATCTTGCTATATTTTCTTTGTTCCAAATTCTTAAACTTACAAAACGTAATAATCCTAATTCTTTTAATCTTTTATAGTAAGAATCCTTTACTTGATCCCACCTAAAACTAGCAAGTTCTAATTCTTTTTCTGACATAAAATCTTGTGTAGTAAAATTAATTAACATTGGATTATTTTTCATTAATTTCCCTTCTTTTCAATATTATCATTTTAATAATAAAAGATTATAATATTTATTATTATTGTAAGAGTCTAATGTTTCCAGACTTTCTTTACTTTATCTATAATCAGTTCCTGTCTTACTACTTTACTAATCATATCTTCTGGAGATTCTACAAAACTTTCTGGATTAGTTTTAAAATAACTCTGCACTAAATCTTGAACTTGTTTCTCATTTTCTGCTTCAATAACTATCCCCTCGTATTTGGTAATCATTGTTGCATCTTCCATAAGAAAATTGACGTGATAGTTAATCTGAAATTCTGATTTCCAGTTCTTCATTCGTTATTCTCTTTAGATTTTTTTAGATCCTATGTCTGCTCAAGACTCACATTAAACAGAAACCAAACGTGAATCACATAGGACAAATTAATCATAACACCCCCCCTAAAACTGACAAAGGTTTTCTAATCGATAAATGCAAAATAAAAATACATAAATGTTTATTAGAGATGTATT
>CACBRT010000017.1 GCA_902541695.1 uncultured Alphaproteobacteria bacterium
TTTAAGGTAATTAAAGGAATTTTTCTGCAGAAATTGGTTGTTTTGATGCCTCATCAGCTTCATAAAAAGGCATGATTTGAGCATTTGCATATTTAGCTAAAAAAGTCCCAGGAAAAATTTCTATGGAATTATTGAGTTGTGAGACTGCTGAATTATAAAAACGCCTAGCTGCAGCTATTTTTGCCTCAACTTCATTATAAGTTAATTGTGCTTGTATCATTGTTTCATTAGATTTAAGTTCAGGGTATGCTTCTACGGAAATCATTACCTTTCCTAATTCTGAACCAAGAGTTGCTGCTGCAGAAATATGATTTTTAATTGCTGTTGGGTCAGATTTATCATAAGGTTGATTTTCTTTTGTCCTTAATTTCGTGACATTTTCAATTAAATCTTTTTCATGATTCATAAATTTTTTTGCAATAGTAAGCACATTAGGTATTAAGTTACTTCTATTTTTTAACTGAACATCTATACCTGCCAACGCCTCAAAAACACTATTTTTATTTCTAATGATTCTTGCGTACAGGAAATATAGTAAAATTAATAAGATAAGGATTACTCCAAAAATAATTTCCATTTTTTAGCTTCTTAATTTGTTATTTGGACACACTTGATATTTTATATTTAAAATATAATACAAAAAACAATTTTGGAAAATAAATAACTACTTGCTCATTGTTTTATAATTCTAGAAATGATGAATTAGAGTTTTTTTATAAAATATTTTTCAATAATTTTTATTTGTGAAAAATAAAAAAGTAATATTCTATAGTTGTATAAATTTACTTAAATTAATTTTTCCTGTAAAATACAAATAAAATTTGTAAATTTTTCATATTGAGTAATAAAATAATTAGTTGAGAAATGTATAAACAATTAGAAATTTTGGCATTATCAGTGCTTATTTTGATTTCAATTGTTATGAAAGGTGTTTCAGACGAAAATATAAAAGATCAATTTCCTAATAGTTTTTTATATTCAAAGCCTAATGAATTCATACCAAATATATGGTCTGCAATAGGTGCTACTGGTCCTCCAACCTATGAAAATACAGGTCATAACAATAATCTTTCTTTTATAACTTCAAATGAAGGTGTTGTTGTAATCAATGCTGGTGCCTCCAGCAGTTTGGCTAAAGCTTTACATGACGAAATAAAAAAAATTACTAATAAACCAGTAATACTTGTAATCAATGAAAACGGGCAAGGGCACGCAATGCTTGGAAATTCTTACTGGAGAGACCAAGGAGTTCCCATATTAGCTCATGAAGATGCTATAAAAGAGTTTGAAGATAATGGACCACAAATTTTGAATAGAATGATTGGCTATAATAGGGATAAAGCTGATGGTACTCGTTTAGCTTTGCCTACGATTTCTTTTACTGATAAGTATGTTATCAATTTAGGAAACCTTGTCATAGAAGCTTTATACCTAGGTCCAGCACATTCACCTGGAGATATTTCAGTTTGGATACCATCTAAAAAACTTGTTATTGCAGGTGATATGGCCTTTCATGAAAGATTATTACCTATTTTTTCTCACACTAATACTAAAGAATGGATTGATACATGGGATAATGAATTTGAAAAATTAAATCCTATTTACGTGATTCCAGGACATGGACATCCGACAAATATGGATCAAGTGAGAAAATATACAAGGAATTATTTAATATATTTAAGGGAAAAAATAGGAATATTTTTAGAAAATGGTGGTGAATTAAAAGATTCATATTACGTGGATCAAACCCCATTTTCTCATCTTCAAACTTTTAAAGAATTAGCAACCAGAAATGCAGGCAGAGTTTATGAAGAAATGGAATTTGAATAATTTATATCTTGCTATGTAATAGAGATCATTATTAGGTATTTAGTTTCATACTCTTTTATACAATAAAAGGATTACATGTGGATAATATTAACAAATTCAATTTAAAAGAATTAGAAGAAAAATTTGAAGAGTATTCATCAATTTTAAGGAAAAAGAGTTATAAGGATCGAAAGATTATTCACGTTGGATTGATCAATCAGCTTATATATTTCTTTAAGTCAGAATATCCAAATTTTAATAGATTACCTTTAAAAGATTTACTTTCTTTTTTAATTGAAGTGGACATTAAAAATAAAGATTTTGCTCTTTCCAAGAATGGGACAAATAACCCTCCCAAATTTTCTAGAAAGAAAAAAACAGATACTTTAATAGTAGCCGGTTTAGAAATTTTGGTGGAAAACGGTTATAACGAAAAAGATGCAATTTTTAAGGCAAAAACAATTATAAAATCAAAAAATGAAAATTATTTTTATAAATTATTAAATCTTTACAGGTCAAATCTTTTAAATCCAAATATAAAAAAATTACTTAAAGAACTAAAAAATGAGGCAAAAAAAAGGGCTAATATAGAAGATTCAGCTACTATTTATTTTGAAAAAGCGTCTGAAAATATAAAATAAATATTAAGTTTTTTAGTTGAATTTTATTCTAAGCTTATCTTTCCCAACAATTATTTCAGCGTCTATTTTATTTTTAACCTTTTTTAGCCATTCTTTCCTTTGAATAAGTGTATTATCGTTTGGGATTAAATGATTGATGACTAGTTTTTTACATTTTGACAGTTTTGCTATTTTTAAAACTTCATCTATTGTGGTATGAGAATTTTTTAGATGATTTTTAAGTTTTGAACTTAATCCATTTTTTGTCACTATTTTGTCAATATATTCTGGGATTAAAGCTTCATGAACCATAATATCGGTTTCATTTGAGAAAGAAGCTAAAGGTTTGAAATATTTAGTATCCCCAGAAAAAACTATTTCTTTTGACCCTATGAATTTATATGCGTAACAATCTTTAAGGGGCGGATGTGGGACTTTTAAAATTTTCACTTTTATTTTCCCCAGATGTAATGGTTTCTTTTTTATTGGAATAATTTTAACGATTTTCTTTAATTTAATTCTTCCCTCATTTTTTTCCCTATTTTTAATATCAAATTGCATTGATGATAAAAATTTTTTCCAATAATCTAAAAGGGCTTTTGGACCAAAGACTTTAATTTTTTTCTTAAGTCCTGCAGTCCAAGCAGTATGTATCAAAGGTCCCAATTCTAAATAATGATCTGAATGTAGATGTGTTATAAAGATATTTGATAACTCATTTAAATTAAAATTAATTTCTGTAAGAGATTTTGAAACTCCTAATCCAGCATCAACAAGTATTTTTTTTTTATCCAAAATCAATAAAGATGAAGAAGGCATCGAACCATTTGGCCTAATTGCCGGACCTCCCTTTGTTCCTAAGAGGAAAAGCTCGTTTTTAATTGATTTTTTTAACATGATTTTTAACTTAATAGGTGCTGAAGGAAAAAATTATTCAGAAATTTTTTTTCCCCGTATTAAACATTTTGCTTGAACCGCTGTAATACCCTCATAAGTGAAAATAATATTATGAAAAAGTCCATTGTCAAAAAGAATGGTTTGAGCAGGTTGGTATGAATAAAATTTTTCTTTATTTATCCAATTAATTAAAATTTCTTCATCTGTTATGTATCCAAGTTTTCCAAATGTAAGGGTGTTTTTGCTTATTTCAAAATATATTTTACCTGGTAAAAATTGTTTTAACTCCCCCTTTTTATTAATAGATAAAACAACAGAAGTTTCGCATTCAAACGATCTATTTTGTATTAATTCTGCATATGATTTTGTTAAAAAAAACACTAAAAAAATTATAAAAAAAAATAATTTGAACAAATAAATGATTTCCTTCTTATTATAATTAACTTGCAAGTGTATTTATATTTTTTGTCCATATGTTTTTATTTTGTATCATAGAACCCAACTCATTTGAGATTCCAATAAGATAATTACCTATTTTTTCACGGAATGTATCAGAAAAAGTACGTAATGGTCCTGTTGCACCTATGCTAAGGAAAATATTTGAGTTTTTTATAATTACTGGGGCTGCTACGGAACAAATCCCAATATCAATCTCTTCAATACATTCAGCATATCCTTTTGCCCTAATTGTTTTGAATTCTGATTTTAAAAGAGACGGATTCACTCTTGTATTTCTAGTATAAGATTTTAATCTACTATGAATAATATTTAATTGAAATTTATCACTTGCAAATGCTGCAATAACTTTTGCACAAGAGCATGCATGCATGGGTCTAAACCCATGACCAGGATGCAAAAAAGATATCTGGCTTTTAGAGGGTGTTTCCACATAAATTATTTCGACACCTTGATCCCTTAGTCTTGAAAGAAAAAAGGTTACTCCATAATTATTAGCAGATCTTTGAAGCAAAGGCTTAGAAATAAATTTTACATCTATATCATGAAAATCTAGTCTAGCTATTTGTTTTAAACGCTCCCCTAAAATAAATCGATTTTTATTTTTTTTTTGTAATAAATCATTTTTAATTAAATCATTAATAAGTTTATAACAACTTGGCTTAGGTATATTTGTAATTTTATTTATATCAGAAACAGTCAAACCAGTACCTGATTTAACAACAACCTCTAGTATTTTAAATAATTTGTCTAAGTACATCTATTAAGATATTATCATATTGTAATATTTAATTTTTATATTATGATAAAATTTAAGGATTTTCAATATGTTTAATTTTTTTACGGTGTAAAATGGAAAAAAAAATTTGTTGTGGGCCTGGATTTTCTTCTCCTTCTGAAGCTATGAAAGCCCCTAAAGAAAAAATTTTATATACAATAGCAATTTATACTGGAACGGGAATTCAAAAACCTGATTATTTAGCAACTATTGATTGTGATCCTAATAGCTTAGATTATGGCAAAGTCATTCACAGATTAGAAATGCCGGGAATAGGTGATGAATTGCATCATATGGGTTGGAATGCTTGTTCCTCTTGTCATGGAAAATCTGATATTGAAAGACGATATTTAATTGTACCGGGTGTTAGAACTTCTAATTTACATATAGTTGATTGTAAAAATCAAAGAGCTCCAAAAATACATAAGATTATAAGTGGAGAAGAAATAAAAAAAATAACTAATTTATCTGCGCCGCACACTGTCCATTGTCTTGGTTCACAAATAATTATTTCAATGTTAGGTGATGCTAAAGGCAATGCACCTGGCGGATATTTACAATTAGATGAAAATTTTGAAATAGTTGGTAGATGGGAAAATTCAATGGGAAATATTAAGTTTGGATATGATTTTTGGTATCAACCCAGACATAATATCATGGTTAGTTCTGAATGGGCTGCTCCTAATACGTTTATGCCAGGTTTTGATTTAGAGGAAGTAGGACATCTAAAGTACGGAAGAGAAATTCATTTATGGGATTTTCAAAAAAAAGAACCTATCGAGACTTTTTATTTAGGGGAAGACGGATTGATTCCACTCGAAGTTAGGTTTCATCATAATCCTGATAGTTCACATGGTTTTGTAGGTGCTGCATTATCGGCAAATATTATCCATTGGTGGAAAAATGACTTTGGAAAATGGGAGTGGGAGAAAATCATTGATGTTGATAATGAACCTCATCCTGAGTGGCCAATTCCTATACCTGGAGTGATTTCTGTCATTTTACTTTCAATGGATGATAAATATCTCTATTTTTGTAACTGGCTCCATGGTGATGTAAGACAATATGATATTTCTGATCCTCATAAGCCAAAATTGACTGGGCAAGTATGGTTAGGTGGTCTTTTAGGGAAAGCTCCAATAGTGAACGGGCAGAAAATTACAGGTGGACCACAGATGATTCAATTATCTTTAGATGGTAAAAGACTTTACATAACCACTTCCTTATTTTCTACATGGGATAATCAGTTTTATCCAGAGATAAGAGAAAATGGAGGCGTATTACTAAAAATAAATTGTGATACTGAAAATGGCGGTATGAAAATAGATGAAAAATTTCTGGTGGATTTTGGTAAAGAGCCAAATGGTCCTGCAAGATGTCATGAAACACGTTATCCAGGAGGAGATTGTACTAGTGACATATGGTTATGACAGATTTTATATTAAGGAATAATTATGGATGAGGAAATTTAATGTCTAAAATTAATCATGATGAAGCATATGATGAGAATTACATTGCTGATATATTGAAAAAAGTAAAAACAATAGCAATGGTTGGTGCCAGTAATGACAAAACGAAGTTTTCATATGGAGTATTAAGAGTTTTGCATGAAACAGGTTATAAAATGTTTCCAGTTAATCCTACTTTAGCTGGATCAAACATTAGAGGATTAAAAGTATTTTCCAGTTTGAGTTCAATTGATGAAAAAATAGATATGGTACAAGTTTTCAGAAAAGCCGAGGATCTTCCTAGAGTAGCTATTGAGGCTGTTGAAATAGGAGCAAAGGTTCTTTGGGGTCAGATTGGTGTTAAACATCCTGAAGCAGCAAAAATTGCTGAGGAAGCTGGTTTAAAAGTAGTTATGAATAGGTGTCCTAAAATAGAGCTTTTTAGACCATTTTGGAAACCTAAACTTAATATGAAAATATAATAATTATTCTAAAATAATCTTTTCTAAGGCTACTCTCATTTTATTTGGTATCTGAACAGACTTCCTTTTTTTTAAATCCATTGTGACAATAACTGCATTCGCTTCTGCCAATATTTTTTTTTTGTTGATATCTATTAACCAATGTGACCATGTGTAAGTTTTATTTTTAATATTTCTTAATCCACTTAATAATTTTATACATGTTCCCATTTTTACAAAATCATAAAAATAAAATTCATACTCAACTGCTGCTCCACCTATATTTGTCTTAGAAATAGAGTGATTACTCATCATTAACAAGTTTGGTACTGAAGCTGAGACAATTCCCATATAATCTGCGGCATCTAAAGTATTTGAATTATGGCTATCCTTATTTTTGGCTATTGCACAAAAAGAATTAAATATTTTTGGGTAATCAAGAAGTTTTTCATAACTTAATTTTAACTTATTAATATCAAGTAATCCTTTTTTTTCAGCATAAGATGGAGCTATTTTAAACTTATAAGGATAATCAATTAGAAAATTCTTAAATTTATTTTTAATTATTTTTATTTTTTTTCTTATTTTGAATGATAATATAAAAGTACAACTTACTTTCTTGGTTTCTAAATTTTCCATTTCTTGTAAAATCAGAATTTTGTTATTCTCAATCTTAGAAATATAAAAATTAATACTAAATGGTGCACCTAATCTTTGTTCATTTAAATATCTAATATTTAATTTTTCTAAAAGAAACGACTCCTCAATATTGGAATGATTAGAAATTAAATTATTAATTTTTAAATTAAGAATACATGAGTCTAAACAATGTTTTAAGTAGTACTGTACATTCATATGACCTAAATTATCAATTTCATGTAACTGAACTGAGTTTTTATAAATATTTGAAACAATCAAAAGTTAATGCCTAATATAAAATTGATTTTAAAAATTAATTCACCTTTTAAATAAACCTAGTAATGTAGCCTTTTCAAAAGTTTTAAAATGTAATTGAAATGCAATTTGAGCAGCAGGTGTATCTTTGTGAGCCTCTATCTTTGAATTTAACCCATATATTGTAAAAAAGTATCGATGAGGGTGATCATTTTCAGGTGGACAAGGACCACCATAACCATAGGTGCCAAAATCATTTTGAACTTGTAGAGATTTTGATAAGCATTCATCAGTTATTTCGTTATATTTCTTATCAATACCTACCAAAATCCAGTGCCAAAATCCACATCCAGTTGGTGCATCTGGATCAAAAACAGTTATAGCCAATTCAGCAACTTTTTTAGAAATATTTTCCCACTTTAGGTGTGGTCTTATGTTAGATCCTGTACATCCAAAACCATACTCACAACTTAGTGAAAATTTTTTATCTAAAAAATCACCGTCTTTAAAATCTGAACTTAATAAAAACATTATTTTTAATTATAAATTTAAAATACTTTAATTTAGTAGGATTTGGTATAAAATTAAAAAGATGATATTATTTTTGCAATTGAAATGCAAAATCTAATTTATAATTTTCAGAGAGTTAACAAAATGCCCCAAATACCTCAAAAAAAAAGACATTTTAATGCTGAAGATACAATTTATACTATTGGTGATAAAGCAGAAAGTGTATACTTAATTCATAGTGGTAAAGTAAGTATACTCTCAACACACGGTTTAGAAATTGGAACTTTAGCTGATGGAGAAATGTTTGGAGAAGTTGGACGAGTAATTGGCTCGCCAAGAACAGTAACTGCAAAAGCTAAAACTAGTTGTATTATTTATGAAATAGATTGGGAAATAGTACAAAAGAAATTGGCAGAGGCTGATCCAATTTTAGTTGCAATAATCAGGGGGTTAGCACTTCGTATAGGAGATGCTAACGATTTAACTGAAAAATATTGGCGAGAATTAAGTATTTATAAATCACTAGAAAGCCTGGATAACAATAATTGAGTTTTATTGCTCTATTTTGGATAACAAGTAATTCTTTGTTTTAATTCTTCTTGATTTTTGCCAATAGACCGTCTTGTTTTGAAACCAATCAAACCATCTAATTCTCCCACATCTAGTCCTTTTTTAGTTAGAGAGTGCTGTAGTTCTAAAATCTTTTTATGATTTAGTTTAGGAGTTTTTACCCACTTACCTTTAAAAAGCTTCTCGCCTTCAATTAAATTTGCTAAAGTTGAAACATATAATGCATAAAAATCAGAAAAATTATATTTTTTTAATACATAGAAATTTTTTGTAACTAAGAATTTAGGGCCATACTCTCCTTTAGGCATTAACAATGACGTTTTAGTAGAATAGGGAGTGATTTGGAATGAATTTTTATCAAAGGGCATTATGCCATAAGATTTCCAATCAATTATAGATTTTTTGATATCTGGTCCTTCTAGGTAACAAGGGAATTTTTCTGTTTTAGTCACTTCAGTTCCCCATTTCAAATTTTTTTCCCATCCAAAAGAGCTCAAAAAGTTTGCGATGGATGCTAATATATCAACCTCACTATCCCACAAATCAACTTTTCCATCATTATCATAATCTATCCCATATTTTAAATAGTTTGACGGCATAAATTGAGGTTGTCCCATAGCTCCATATGAAGACCCTAAAATCTTATCGATATCTATTTTTTTATTTTCAATTATTAAAAGAATGCTTTTCAGTTCTTTCATAAAGTAATTTTTTCTTTTTTCTCTGTAAATATGGAAAACAATTGCTTTTAAAGAAGAAAAAGGCAGTTTAGCATTCCCAAAATCGCTTTCTACACCCCAAATCGCTAAAATAATACTTTTTGGGATTTCAAATTTTCTTTCTATTTTATTCAGCTCTGTTTCAAAGTTTTCACTTAGCTTGATTGCTTTTTGAGATCTAATAAGTAATTTATTTACATCAAAATAATTTTCTGGATTTATAAAGTCTTTATCATGAATCTTATTGACTATCTTATCTATTTTATAAAAGTCATTTTTTTTAAGTTTACTTTTTTTTATAATATTTTTTATAAATTCTGTGTTAAAATTATTTTGAAAGTTTTTAATAAAAAAATTTTCTACCCATTTTTCATAATGCTGATAATCTAAAGAAATAATTGGTTTTGAAAAAGTAAGGCATATAAATATGGAAATAACTAAATATCTTCTTATACCCTTTTGAAAATCTTTAACTGTCATTTTGTATTTATAAAAGGATTTTTTTAACTTATTTAAAATATTTGTCATTAGAAATAATAACTGAATAATGAAACCGCAAATTGGAATAACAATGGGGGATCCTGCAGGTGTTGGGCCCGAATTAATAGTCAAACTTTTACAAAATAAAAATTTTGATTTAACTGATTTTATTATTTTTGGCTCATATAAAATTCTCAAAAATGAACTAAAAAAATACAAAATTGATATCCCAGTAAAAAAAATTACAGCTGAAAAATTAGTTGATTATAGTACTAATACTATAAAAATTTTTGAAACAAGTGAAATTAACTTCAATTATAATATGGGAGAGACAAATCCTAATTGTGGAAAATTGGCTTATGAATCTATATTAAATTCAATAGATTTCGCAAAAAAGGGTATTATTAAAGGGATAGTAACTGCACCTATTAATAAAGAAGCTTTAAAATTAGCTTCAATTGATTTAATAGGTCATACAGAAATTTTATCCCAGAAAACTAAATCTAAGGATGTTTTTATGGTTATGGTTAATGATGATATAAAAGTTATTTTATGTACAATACACGTACCGTTGCTCAAAGCTATATTATCACTTAGTCAAAACCTAATTTATAAAACTATCAATGGTGCGAACATAGCTTGTCAGCATTTTGGTATAAGAAGACCTAAAATTGGTGTTTCTGGATTAAACCCACACGCAGGTGAAAACGGAACAATGGGCGAAGAAGAAGAAATTTTTATTAAGCCTGCAATCGAAGATGCTATAAATTCTGGATTAGATGTTCTTGGTCCGATTTCACCAGATGTTATTTATTCGATGGCTAGAGAAAAAAAAATTGATATTGTTGTTTCTCTTTATCATGATCAAGGATTAATACCATTTAAATATTTAGGTATTGGTAGTGGTGTAAATATTACAATAGGTTTACCTTTTGTTAGAACAAGTCCAGATCACGGTACAGCTTTTGATATTGCAGGAAAGGGTATTGCTAAACCTGATAGTTTTTTCAGAGCAGTAAAATATGCCCAAAAGATGATAGTTTATTGATATTTGTAATTTAGTTTAACAGTAAACTAATTATTTGTTGTAAATTATTTTATTTTTTTCTTGATATTTTGCGATTGGTTTATCATTTATATAGAAATTTAATTTCTATAAATGAGGTTTAATGATGGTCAAACAACCTTTTGAAGCAGATACTGGTCGTGTTTTAAATATTGTTATAAATTCTTTATATTCAGATAAAGACATATTTTTAAGAGAATTAATTTCAAACAGTTCTGATGCTATAGACAAACGTAGGTTTGAAAGATTATCTAGCAAATCTTCTACAGACGAAAAAATTGATTATGAAATTAAGATTGCCGTATCCTCAAAAGAAAATACTATTAGCATAAGTGATGTTGGTATTGGAATGGACAAGGATGATTTGGTCAATTCTTTAGGGACAATTGCTAAATCTGGCACGACAGAATTCCTGGCTAAATTAGAAGCTGCAAAGGGTGAAGATAAATCCAAATCATTGAATCTGATAGGCCAATTTGGTGTCGGTTTTTATGCTGCCTTTATGGTCTCTGAAAGTGTTGAAGTTATATCCAAAAAGGATGGTTCAAATAAAGCATTTTCTTGGTCATCTGATGGTGTTACTGGATTTGAAATAAAAGATTCTAGCCGTGATAATGTTGGTACAACGGTAAAATTGCACTTAAAAAAAAGTGAAAAAGATTATACTAAAAGAGAAAAACTGGTAGAAATTGTAAAGAAATACTCAGATCACATACAGTTTCCAATAATTTTCCTCGATGGTAAATCTAAAGATAAAGATACATTAAATGATGCTTCTGCTATTTGGATGAAGTCCAAAAGCGATATTACTGACGAACAATATAATGAATTCTTCTCACAATCTGGTGGTGGTTTTGGCCAACCCTTAATCACACTTCACAATAAAGCAGAAGGTATGATTAGTTATACCAGTCTTTTATTTATCCCCGAAATGAAACCCTTTGATTTATTTCATGTAGACAGATCACCAAAAGTAAAACTTTATGCAAATAGAGTTTTTATTACTGACACTTTAGATAACGTTCTTCCTAGATGGTTGAGATTTATGAATGGTGTATTAGATACTTCTGATTTAAATTTAAATGTCAGTAGGGAGATGTTACAGCATAGTCCAGCTCTTAAGAGAATTTCAAAAGCTCTTAAGAAGAAAATAATCAATGAATTAAAGAGGTTAAAAGATAAAGATATAGACAAATTTAACAAATTCTGGAACGAATTTGGGGCTGTTTTTAAAGAAGGTATTTATGAAGATACGGATCATAAGACAGATATTTTAAAACTTTCAAAATTTAAATCAAGTAATAGTGAAGATGAAATTTATCTTTCTGATTATGTTGAAGGTATGCATAAAAAACAGGAAAATATTTTCTATATTGCTGTGGATAATATAGATCAAGCAATGAACAGCCCACATCTTGAAGCATTTAAATCAAAAAAAATTGATGTTTTATTTTTAACAGATCCTATAGATACATTTTGGCTTTCTACGCAGGATAACTATGATGGTAAGAAGTTTGTTTCTATCACACAAGGATCTATTGACTTATCAAATTTTGATGAAAAGAAAGATGACAAAATAACTAAAGAAGATGTTTCAAAGAAATTTAAAGATTTAACGGAAGGTATTAAAAAGTCATTAGGAGATAATGTAACAGATGTAAAAATATCTGATAAATTAATTGATAGTGCTTGTTGTCTAGTTGCTCCAGATAGTGGTATGGATGTTCAAATGGAAAAAATAATGAAAATGCAAAATAAAGATTTTAAGGGAATGCCTAGAATACTAGAGGTTAATCCTAACCATTCTTTAATGAATCATATGTCTAAAATTTTAAAATCAAATCAAAATGAATTTGATGATTTATCAAAAATTTTACTAGATCAAGCAAGATTATTGGAAGGTCATTTGCCAAATGATGTTAGTTTTTATTGTAAAAAAATTAATGAGCTTATTACATCAAAAGTTTAAGTTTTATACTTTTTTAAAATCATAAACTCCAGGCTTTATTTAAGGCAGGTCTTGCAAGTAATCGTTTTATGTAAGATTCAAGAAATGGCTTATCGGAGAAATCAATTCCTAAATTTTTTGACATTATTACTGCATGGCCAGTCATAAAATCAGCTGCAGAGAATTCACCTGTAAGATAATTTTTATTTTCCATATTTTTTTCTACAACATCTAACATTTTTGACAGAAGTTTATTTGCTCTAGCTAGATTTACTTCATTTCTTTTTTCTGGAGGTAAAAAAATTGTTTCAACTACTATTATATTCATTTGTGGCATAATCATACCTTCTGCATAATGAAACCACTGTAAATAAGACGGAAATTCTTTACTATTTATTTCTGGAATAAATTGATTATTTCCATATTTACTAATGATATATTGAATGATGGCTCCTGATTCTGAAATTGTTAATTCACCATCTTCTAGTGTTGGTACTCTTCCAAGTGGATTTAATTTTTTATAGCTTTCCTCCCTCATTTCTCTGTCGCCTAGTTTGTATTTTTTTATTGTATAAGGTAAGGATAGTTCTTCTAATAACCAAGCTACTCTTACTGCTCTACTATTCTGTGCATAGTGTAATAACATCTTTTATCTCCCCGGCTTTTTTATTTATTTTTACAAGGCCAAAACTTATAAAAAATATTCCATAAATGATCAATTGTATTACCATTTTTCACCCTAGTATTTTTGAGCATAAATTTTAAATGCTTTAATGATTTTATCAAATTTAACATCTTTAGTATTTAATTTATAAAGTTGGTATGGAAATAAATAAAATTGACAATTATGATTAGCAACTTACAAATATCCCTGTATAAAAAACGGCATGCTCCTTTATTATGATAATTTATCTCTAAGTTTGTATTAAATGAACATAACGCTGTGAGGTAATTAAGTATTAAGCTATCTGCAATGCTTGATTTTGGAATTAAATTAATAGAAAAAAGAAATTAATAAAATAATCCCTTATTTATTGAAATAAATGAATTTTTTAACCTTTAAAGCTTTTCAGTTTTTTCATTAATTGCTCATCATCATTTTTAGGCTGAAAATATTTCCCCATCACTTTAATTCTTTTTTTTAATATATGAAGTTTTGCAATCTGAACATAATATTCAATTATATCATCTAAATTTTTTCTAGCTCTTCCCGCTTCGGCCACTTCTATATATTCATTTTCTAAGCCAGCTTTAAGTCTTTGACTAGAATTAGCTTTAACCCGAGTAAGATTAGATACAGTACTTCTTGCAACTCTATCTAAATCGTCTTCAATTCTTTCCAAATCTTCAAGTGTTGGTGCTGGTACGATTATTGTAACTCTTTGAAGTTCTATGTCACTTGTAACATTTTTGAAACCTGCAAGCTTGATTTCTTCAACAACAAGTGGAATTAATTCTCGGCTATAAACCATAAGATCTAGTGAGCGTGGTTTTAAGCCTGGTTCAACATTTGCGACGTCAGTTATCCTTCTGGGTCTTTTATCAACCATTATTTTTAATCCAAACAATGCGTTTTTGTATGCATCAGATGAACCTATTTGCGTCAGGTCAGTTTTTAACTTTTCTATTGCAACTTTCATATTTTCGTTTGCTTCTTGAGAATATGAGTCGGTTAAATCTTCTTCATTCATGAGAAACCTTAAAATAATTTAAATTTTTAACTATAATATAAAATGGATAAATAGTCTACTTTCTTGATAATTGTAAAGTGATACATTTTTCTATAAGTACCTTTATTTTTACAATTTAAACTTTTATATTACTAGGAACTAAAATTTTAAAAGTTTAACTATAATGTTCGGACTAATAGGTTATGCATTACTTTCTCTAATAACTGCTCTGATACTTAGCCCAGTTATAAAATTTGGTAAAGATTTTTCATCTTACTTATGTGTGTTTGGTTTTGTTTATTTAACCCTTTTATTTATTACCCCTACTGCTTATTTTGTTCCTAATTGGTATAAATTTATAGGTTATGGTATAGCTTCTTTCTGTATTTTTACCTTTATCTTTATAGTTTGGAAAAAAATGAAAAAACAAAAGGAATTATTAGATATGGAAGAAGAAGGAAATGAACAAAATTAACTTTTTTATCTAGTCATTAATTTAGTTTTATTTTTTAATAAAAACTTCTTAAACATAATAACTTCTGGATCCAAATTAGTTTCTAACAAATTTACAAGAAACCACTGTCTAATTATTGGAAGATTTGGTAAATTAACAATTTTTATAATTCCTTCGTCTAATTCATTAATTACTGTTGTTGCAGATATCATGGCAATGCCTAGACCAGCTAAAACACCTTGCTTAATTGCTTCATTTGAAGAAAATTCTTTTTTTTCAAATTGTTTTCCTTGACCTAAAGTGTCCAGAAACCGTTCTAATAAAATTCTCGTTCCAGAGCCTTCCTCTCTAGCTAAAAATGTTTCATTACTCAAAATATTATACAATTTTTCATCTTTATAATTTTTTACTTGTTTTAGTAAGCTATGAATTTTATGATTTTTTTTTGTGATTAGGACATGTGAGTTATCTCCTAAAATTTCAGCTTCAACTTTTGGTATTCTAGGTGGTCTTCCAGTAATAGCTAAGTCTACATTTCCATCCCTAAGGGATTTAATAATTTCATTACGATTGCCAATTACCAAATCAATCAAAAGATCAGGTAATTCTCTTTGTGCCTTTGCCATTATCCAAGGACAGAAATATTGCGCAGTAGTTACAGTTCCCAGCTTTACATATCCAGTTTTACCAATTTTCAGTTGTTCAATTTTTTTAAAGCTTGTTGCTACTTGGTTATCTATTTGTTTATGAAGTTTAAGTAATTCAAAACCAACTTTAGAAATTTTAATAATGCCATTAGGTCCTCTGTCTAATATTTTAACACTTAAAATTTCTTCTAATTTATTTAATTGGATTGTTATTGCAGGTGGAGATAAGTTAAGTATATCAGCAGCATTTGCAAGCGATCCACCTTCAGCAATAGCATTTAAAGTTTTAAGTTGTTTAATTGTTATCAGTTTTTTCCAATCCATTAAATAATTTTAAATACAAATTAATAACAATTCAATTCTATTTAACAAAAAAATGTATTAACAATTAAAGTTGATTGGAGATTATTATGAAGTACGTTCCAGAATATTTTGAAAATTTACCAGAAGAATTAGATGAAGACCTTTCCCAAACCATTGATAAAATTGCTAAAGTTGCTTGTAGTCTATCTTATGCCATTTCTCTAGGAAATTTGTCACCTCATAATATAAATAAAAAAACTTCAATAAATTTTGATGGTGATGAGCAAAAAGAATTAGATGTATATGCTGACGAATCTTATTTGATGGCAGTAAGAAATTCTAATGTTAAATTGTATGCTTCAGAAGAACAAAACGAAGTATTAGATCTTGGTGGATGTGGTAATCTTGCACTCGCTATTGATCCTTTAGATGGTTCTTCAAACATTGATACAAATGTATCAATAGGTTCTATTTTCTCAATTCGAAGTCTATCAAAACAAAATTTAAAAGTTATAAAAAAGAAAAGTGACATTTTCTTAACTGCCGGTTCTGAACAAATTGCTGCAGGTTATGTAATTTTTGGCCCACAAACAATGTTTGTAGTTACATTTGGCAATGGAGTTAAGTCTTTTATTTTAGATAGAGATAAAAATATTTTTATTGATTCAAAAAAAGAAATCAGTATACCTGCTAATACAAAAGAATACGCTGTTAATGCTTCCAATGCGCGTCATTGGGAAAAAAGAATGAAAAATTATATAGATGATAGCATTGCTGGGAAGTCTGGACCTAGGGGAATTGATTTTAATATGAGATGGGTTGCTTCTCTAGTAGCTGAAACTCATAGAATACTTTCTAGGGGTGGAATTTTTATTTATCCAGCAGACTCTCGGAAAGGTTATGAAAAAGGAAGGTTAAGAATGGTTTATGAATGTGCTCCTATTGCATTCCTAATTGAGCAAGCTGGTGGTGCAGCTACAGACAGTTTTAATAGAATACTTGACATTGAAGTTAATGATTTACACGAACGAACTCCTTTTGCTTTTGGATCTAGAAATGAAATTGCAAGATTACAAGCTTATAACGATCTACCAGAAGCTGAAGTTTCCCCATTATTTGGTAAACGTGGTTTATTTAATAACTGAATTTAAGGAATATTTTAAATGAGTACAAAACATCCTATCATTTCAGTTGTTGGTTCATCTGGTGCTGGCACCTCAACGGTAAAAGATACTTTTGAAAAAATTTTTTTAAGAGAAAAAGTATATGCAGCAATGATAGAAGGTGATGCTTTTCATAAATATAATAGAGCAGAAATGAAAAAAGAATTAGAAAGAAGATACTCTTTAGGTGATCAAACTTTTTCACACTTTTCGTATGATGCAAATTTATTAGAGGATCTTCAGAATACTTTCAAATGTTATGGTCAAACGGGAATGGCAAAAACTCGTACTTATGTCCATAATGATGATGAGAGTAAGTTATATAACGTCCCACCAGGTGAGTTTACTGATTGGAGAGACTTACCAAGAGAAACAGATCTTCTTTTTTACGAAGGATTACATGGTGCTTCAAAATTTGAAAGTGTTAATATACCACAATATGCTGATTTGAAAATTGGAGTTGTTCCAGTTATTAATTTAGAATGGATACAAAAAATACATAGAGATACTGATTCTCGCGGTTATACTACAGAGGCGGTGACCGACACAATTTTGAGAAGGATGCATGACTATGTGCATTGTATTTGTCCCCAATTTACCGAAACAGACATTAATTTTCAAAGGGTACCTGTGGTAGATACCTCAAATCCATTTATAGCAAGATGGATACCTACTGCTGATGAAAGTATTGTAGTAATAAGATTTAAAGATCCACATGGTATTGATTTTCCTTATCTAGTCTCAATGATCCATGATAGTTGGATGAGTAGAGCAAATTCTATTGTCATTCCAGGGGGAAAATTAGATCTTGCAATGCAACTTATATTAACACCACTAATTAAACGTTTAATAGAGAGATCAAAAAAAACGAGTTAACACTATTTTTTATTTTTTGAAATTTTGGGAGAAATGAATGCCTTTAATTACTTTACGCCAGCTTTTAGATCACGCTGCTGAAAATTCATATGCTGTGCCGGCATTTAACATCAACAATATGGAACAGGGGCTTTCAATTTTGAAGGCAGCACATTCTGTAGATGCTCCTGTTATAATTCAAGCTAGTAGGGGTGCTAGATCTTATGCTGGAGATATAATGTTAAGTCACATGGTAAAGGCACTTTCAGAAATGTACCCTACTATCCCAATTTGTATGCATCAAGATCATGGGAATAATGAATCTACATGTTTATCTGCAATAAAATATGGTTTTACATCTGTTATGATGGATGGTTCACTGTTATCAGATATGAAAACTCCTTCTACATATAATTATAATGTTGAAATAACTTCAAAAGTAACAGAATCAGCTCATTATGTAGGAGCTTCTGTTGAAGGTGAATTAGGAGTTTTAGGTAGTTTAGAAACTGGTGAAGCGGGTAAGGAGGATGGGTCTGGTGCTGAAGGAAAACTCAATAACGAACAATTATTGACTGATCCTGATCAAGCAGCTGATTTTGTTTCAAAAACTAAAGTTGATGCTTTAGCAATTGCCTGCGGAACAAGTCATGGAGCATATAAATTTAGTAGAAAACCTGATGGTGAAATTTTAGCTATGAATTTAATTGAAGAGATCCATAACAAAATACCTGATACACATTTAGTAATGCATGGTTCTTCTTCAGTACCACAATATTTACAAGATTTGATAAATAAAAATGGAGGTAATATGCCTCAAACCTATGGAGTTCCAGTTGAAGAAATTGAGAGAGGTATAAAATCTGGCGTAAGAAAAGTAAATATAGATACAGATTGTAGGATGGCTATGACAGGACAATTTCGAAAAATTGCTAACCAGACACCAAATGAGTTTGATCCAAGAAAATTTTTAATTCCTGCTATGAAAGAAATGGAAGATTTATGTAAAGATCGTTTTGAACGTTTTGGGACAAGTGGGAATGCTTCAAAGATTATTGTAAAGTCAATGGATGAAATGGCTAAACAGTATGATTCAGGGGAATTAAACCCTAAAACTTTTCAATATTAAATATAGGAGAAAAATGATGCCAGATGGTTCTGATAAGCTTACAGGTAAGGCAAGATACTCTGCTGGAGTACTTGAGTATAAGAAAATGGGTTATTGGGAGCCTGATTATGAACCCAAGGATACTGACATTATTTCTTTATTTAGAATAACACCTCAAGATGGTGTTGATCCTATAGAGGCTGCAGCTGCAGTAGCTGGTGAAAGCTCTACGGCTACTTGGACAGTTGTATGGACTGATAGATTAACTGCTTGTGAAAAATATAGAGCAAAGGCATATAGAGTAGATCCAGTTCCAAATTCGACAGGTCAATATTTTGCATACATTGCATACGACCTTGATCTTTTTGAGCCTGGATCTATTGCCAATCTTACAGCCTCTATAATTGGAAATGTTTTTGGTTTTAAACCATTAAAAGCACTTAGACTAGAGGATATGAGATTACCTATAGCCTATATTAAAACTTATAATGGACCTGCTACAGGAATTGTTGTTGAAAGAGAAAGACTAAATTGTTTTGGAAGGCCACTATTAGGCGCTACAGTAAAGCCAAAATTAGGTTTATCAGGGAGAAATTATGGTCGGGTAGTATATGAAGCTTTAAGAGGGGGCTTAGACTTTACAAAAGACGATGAGAATATTAATTCACAACCATTTATGCATTGGCGTGACAGATTTTTGTATTGTATGGAAGCAGTAAATAGAGCATCCGCTGCAACTGGTGAGGTTAAAGGTACATATTTAAATGTTACTGCTGGTACTATGGAGGAAATGTATAAAAGAGCAGAATTTGCAAAGGATTTGGGTTCTGTAATTATTATGATTGACCTTGTTATTGGCTATACAGCTATTCAATCAATGGCTAATTGGGCTAGAGACAACGATATGATACTTCATCTACATAGAGCGGGCCATTCGACATATACTAGACAAAGAAACCACGGTGTTTCTTTTAGGGTTATAGCAAAATGGATGCGTTTAGCTGGAGTTGATCATATTCATGCTGGTACAGTTGTAGGAAAATTAGAAGGAGATCCAGCTACAACTAAAGGGTTTTATGATGTAATGAGAGAAGAATTTAATCCACAGTCGTTAGAAACAGGTATTTTCTTTGATCAACATTGGGCTTCTTTAAACAAAATGATGCCAGTTGCTTCGGGTGGTATTCATGCAGGTCAAATGCATCAACTAATTCACTATCTTGGCGAAGATGTTGTGTTACAATTTGGTGGAGGAACAATTGGTCATCCACAAGGAATTCAAGCAGGTGCTGAAGCAAATAGAGTAGCATTAGAAGCTATGATTTTTGCAAGAAATGCTGGAGACAACTATTTACAGAATGGTCCTGAAATTCTTGCAAGAGCTGCCAAAAATTGTACACCTTTGAAACAAGCTTTAGACGTTTGGAAAGGAGTTACGTTCAATTATGAATCTACCGATGCTCCTGATTTTGTCGTAACCCCAACCACATCTTAAGGAGTAATATTATGAAATTAAGACAAGGAACATTTTCTTTTTTACCAGATTTAACTGATTCTGAAATACACACTCAAGTTCAATATTGTATTGATAATGGTTGGGCAGTTAGCGTTGAATATACTGATGATCCACATCCAAGAAATACCTATTGGGAAATGTGGGGACATCCAATGTTTGATAATCCAGATGCTGCAGCTGTTGTTTTTGAAGTTAATGAGTGTAGAAAACAATTTGGTGACTCCTATATCAGAGTAATTGCATTTGATTCTTCACATGGTTGGGAGAGTATTAAACTATCATTTATAGTAAATAGACCAAAAGATGAACCAGGATTTCATGTTTCAAGAGAGGAAGTCAAGGGAAGATCTATTAGATATTCTATCAAATCATATGCTACTGATAAACCAGAGGGAAGAAGATATTAACATAAAATGACCTTTTATGATAAGGTAGTGAAAATTGATAAAAATAGTATAAATAAAGAAAATGACTATAAAAAAAATCGATCTACATGCTGAGTTAATTGAAACTGGTGTTGAGCAAGTTTTGATTGATTTAGACAAAAGCTTAATAGGTTTAGAACCAGTCAAAACTAGAATAAGAGAAACGGCAGCACTTTTACTAGTTGAAAAAGCTAGAGAAAAAATTGGTTTAGCTCATGAAACACCAACTTTACATATGAGTTTTTCAGGAAATCCTGGAACTGGTAAGACAACTGTTGCACTTAGGATGGCTGAATTATTACATAGACTCGGGTATGTTAGAAAAGGCCACTTAGTTACTGTTACAAGAGATGATTTAGTAGGGCAATATATTGGTCATACAGCGCCTAAAACTAAAGAAGTATTAAAAAAAGCAATGGGTGGGGTTCTTTTTATTGATGAAGCTTATTATTTGTATAGGCCTGAGAATGAAAGAGACTATGGTCAGGAAGCAATTGAAATTTTGCTTCAAGTGATGGAAAATAATCGTGACGATTTAGTTGTAATTTTGGCCGGTTATAAAAACAGAATGAATACTTTTTTTGAAAGCAATCCAGGCTTTAGATCTAGAATTGCTCATCATATTGAATTTCCAGATTATTCTACACCAGAACTTTTAGATATTGGCTCATCAATGTTAGATCAATTAAATTATCATTTTACAAAAGCTGCTAAAAATGCGTTTATTGAATACATAAACTTAAGAAAAGAACAACCTCACTTTGCGAATGCTAGATCAATCAGAAATGCTCTTGACAGAGTAAGATTGAGGCAAGCAAATAGACTTTTTAAAGAAAACAACGGTCTTGTTGATGCAGAAAAGTTGAGTACACTAGAGGAAGCAGATATAAGAGAAAGTAGAGTTTTTAGTGGTGGAATTGATAATTAACTCTAAAAGCTTCTGAATTTAAATTCTAGAAATCTTCATAAGGGTCAAATAAATTTAAGTTATCTTCCATTGGCTCGGGTGGTTCATTAATTCTTGTTTGAAGATATGTTGATCTAGCAGAGTAATAGCTATCCAAACTATTATAAAGAATTGTATCAATCATAGTACCGAATTCATGTCTTTTGTTAAGAATATCTAAAGCATTGAACGTAATGAGGCTTACACCTTCAGCTGGACCAGATAATAGACTCATTGGATTTAGTGTATAATCCATAAAAATTGATAGCGATCCCCTTAGAGAACTTGGTCCTACAAATGGTAGTTCTAAGTATGGACCTACGGGGAAACCCCAATATGCAGATGTCTCGTCAAACTCTGTATCATCTGAAAATAAACTGATTCTTGAAGCTACATCAAATATACCAAATACCCCAATTGAAGAGTTAATTACAAAGCGGGTAACATCCGTTGTTGCTTTAATAAATTCAGCTTGTCCAAGGTGGTTGACAAATCTTTTTGGTTCTTGCAGATTTTCATAAAAATTTGCTGCACCTAATCTAACTGGCCTAGGTACAACATTTCCATAGATCTTAGCAGCAGGTTTAAGTGTAGTTTTATCAATATGTTTGTTAAAATTATGAATTTTTCTATTTGTGTTTTCGAAAGGATCATTAGGATTAGAGCTATAATTCTTAAGATCTGAAGTATTACAAGCTGATAAAAAAACTATACAATAAACCACAATAATATTTTTTAAAAAAAAAGTATTAATGTAAAAAATATTAATTGATAATTTTAATTTCATTATAATATGTAAAATAAATATTTATCAGTATAACACTTAAATCTAATAATAGGAAATTCTTTAGCAATCATAATATTATTTTATAGATTTTTAATTACTATAGATTATTGTTTTGAATTGTAATTTTTTTATTTTTTCTTATTGATAGTGTTAAATTTATAATAATAGTAATTTTTTTTTGGTAAAAAATTGAAACTTAAAATTTATAATACTAAATCAAAGACTAAAGAATTTTTTAAACCTATTGATTTAAATAACATTAGGATTTATGTTTGCGGTCCAACTGTTTATGATAGAGCTCATATAGGTAATGCTAGGCCAGTAGTTGTTTTTGACATATTATATAGATTATTAAAATATATATATGGTGAAAAATCAGTAACTTACGTACGAAATATAACTGATGTTGATGATAAAATAATAAATAAGTCTATTTCTCAAAATAAATCAGTCGATGAAATTACTTCAGAAACAATAAAATGGTTTGCTGAAGATAACAAATATTTGAATGTGGAAAAACCAACCCATGAACCAAAAGCAACACAATATATTCCACAAATGATTTCTATGATTGAAACACTTGTTTCAAAAAAAAATGCTTATGTCTTAGAAGATGGAGAAGTTCTTTTTTCAGTGAATTCTTTCAATACTTACGGATTCCTTTCAAGACAAAATTTAGAATCAATGATGATTGGTAATAGAATTATTATTGATAAAAGAAAAAGAAATCCTTTAGATTTCGTGCTTTGGAAACCTACATCACGAAATAATATTGGTTGGAATAGTCCTTGGGGCTATGGTAGGCCAGGATGGCATATAGAATGTTCTGCTATGAGTAAAGAAATATTAGGTGACACTTTTGATATTCATGGTGGAGGTATAGATCTTATATTCCCTCATCATGAGAATGAAGTTGCCCAAAGTATTTGTGCTAATAATAAACGCTTGCTTGCTAATTATTGGATGCATAATGGATTTGTAAATATTGAGGGGCAGAAAATGTCCAAATCTTTGGGTAATTATCTAACAGTCGACGATTTAAGAAGAAGAAATATTGATGGAGCAGTTATTCGTTTTGTTTTATTATCTACCCATTACAAACAACCATTGGACTGGACAAGCAGAAAAGTTGATGAGGCGCAAAATATTTTAAATAAATGGTATAATATTAACAATAAACAAAATTCAAAAATAAATGGAATTCCACCAAATAAAATTTTGGATGCACTATGTGACGATCTTAATACGCCATTGGTTTTATCTGAAATGCATAATTTATTAAAAGAAGAAGATTATCAAGGTTTTACTAATTCTTTAATCTTTTTGGGTCTAAATCCTATAAACTCAAAAAACAGCATTAATTCACAAAAAGACCAACAAAAAGAAAAGGTTAATGAGATTATAAATTTGTTAATACATGAAAGAAAGAATGCTAGAGGAAATAAGGATTTTAAAAAATCAGATAAAATAAGGATTAAGCTTGAAAAAGCTGGTGTATCCATTAATGATCTTGAAAATGAAACAAAATGGACATTGAAACCTAACTTTAATCCTAGAATTTTGTTAACGGAAGAATAATGGATCAAATTTTTTTATATGATACAACTTTGAGAGATGGGCAACAGACACAAGGAGTAAAATTTTCTTATGAAGATAAGGTACGAGTTGTTAAGGCATTAGATAATCTTGGATTAGACTATATAGAAGGAGGATGGCCCGGAGCTAATCCAACTGATACTGAATTTTTTCAAAATCCACCAAAAATTAAAAATTCAACTTTTACAGCATTTGGAATGACGAAAAGATCAGGAATATCTGCAAATAATGATAGTATTTTGGCCTCAGTAGTAAATTCTAGAACAAATGCGATATGTTTAGTCGGTAAATCTTATGACTACCATGTAAAGAAAGTCCTAGGTATTTCTAATCAAGAAAATCTAATAAATATTGAAGAATCTATTAAACATCTTGTTAATGCAGGTAAAGAAGCCATTTTTGATGCGGAACATTTTTTTGATGGTTTTAAAGCTGATCCAAATTATTCTTTTGAGTGTTTATTAGCAGCTTATCAATCTAAAGCAAATTGGATTGTATTATGTGACACAAATGGTGGGACGCTTCCTAACGAAATTTATGAGATTGTAAAAAGTGTAATTAAAATGGGGATACCTGGTAAAAAATTAGGTATTCATTCTCACAATGATACTGAAAATGCAGTTGCCAACAGTTTTGCTGCATTAGATGCTGGTGTTCGACAAGTACAAGGAACTATAAATGGTTTAGGAGAAAGGTGTGGTAATGCAAACTTAGTATCAATTATACCTACGCTCATTTTGAAAAAACATTTTAATGAGAGGTTTAAAATTAATATTGATAGAACAAAACTCAGGAAAATAACAATATTATCCAGAATGCTGGACGAAATTTTAAATAGAGTACCCAATAAAACCTCTCCTTACGTTGGTGCTGCTGCTTTTACACATAAGGCAGGATTACATGCTAGTGCCATTTTAAAAGATCCTAATACTTATGAGCATATAAATCCAAATGCGGTTGGAAATGTGAGGGTTATACCGGCATCAAATCAGGCAGGTAAATCAAATCTTATTAAAATTTTAGGAGAGTCAGGTATAGAAATTGAAAAGAATGATCATCGTATTTTTGAAATTCTTGAAGGAATAAAGAATAAAGAAGATAAAGGTTATACATACGATGTTGCGAGCGCTTCTTTTGAGATTTTTGCAAGAAAACAATTAGGATTAATGCCTCATTTTTTTTCTGTTAATAGATATAAAGTTACAATGGAAAAAAGGAAAAAAACTGAAAATCAATATTCAATAATATCTGAGGCTGTAGTTTCAATAAGTTTAGGTAAGCAAGAAAAAGTTTCTATTGCAGAAAGTTTAGATAATAATGGAGAAGATCAAGGTCCTGTTCATGCTTTGTCTGCAGCACTTACAAAAGATTTAGGACCTTATCAATCTTTTTTAAAAGATATGAAGTTGGTTGATTTTAAAGTAAGAATAATGAATGGAGGTACTGAGGCAATTACTAGAGTTCTGATTGATAGTGAAGACAGGAATGGATTGAGATGGTCGACTATAGGTGTATCTGCAAATATAATTGATGCCAGTTATGACGCAATACTAGATTCAATTAATTGGAAGCTATTAAAAGAAAATGTAAACCCTGTTCAATAGTATCTTATGATAGAAACATCATTATACTCGAAATGTAATGTTCAGAAAGGGCTTGACTTTTTATCTAGTAAGGACGAAAAAATAGCAAATTTGATCATATTGAATCCTAATTTTTCATTATCAAAAAGATGCTCTGGTTTCAAAGCATTGTTAAAGACCATAATTAGTCAGCAACTATCTACGTCTGCGGCAAACAGCATATGGTCAAGATTTGTAAAATATGATTTAATTTCAAGGCATAAAATTTTAAAAGCAGATCAAGAATTATTATTATCTATTGGGTTATCAAGACAAAAATGTAATTATGTTAAAGAATTAGCAAACCAAGATATTAACTATCATGATCTAAATTTAAGTTCTTCTGAAAAAGTTATAAATAGATTGATTAAAATCAAAGGAATAGGAAAATGGACAGCTGAAATATATTGTTTATTTTCGTTAGGGCATGCAAATGTATTCCCTTCAGGAGACTTAGCTTTGCAAGAAGCAATAAAATTGCTTTTTAAATTTAATGCAAGACCTAAAGAGAAAGAAGTTACTAAAATATCTGAAAATTGGAGTCCTTGGAAATCTTTAGCTGCACATATACTTTGGGATTATTATAGAAAACAAAAAAAAAGGAGTAAAAGTGATTAAAATTTTGAACGGTCCTAAAAAGAAATCTATTTCAGGTAAAAATAATAAGGTTGTAATTTTTTTCCATGGTTATGGAGCAGATGGTAATGACTTAATTTCCTTGTCTGATACTTTTTCAAAAATTTTACCTGATGCTGTTTTTTATTCTCCTGATGCACCAGAAAACTGTTATATGGGTGGTTTCGGTTATCAATGGTTCCCTATTAAACAAAATAATGATGGTAGCCTAGATTTATATGCTGAAAAA
>CACBRT010000018.1 GCA_902541695.1 uncultured Alphaproteobacteria bacterium
ATTGGAAATTTTTGGGATTAATTTATCTAGTAATCTTTTGGTCAACCATAATCTCTGAGTTTTTTTCAGAGGATCATAACAATCCATTATAATGCGATCTTCTAGAGGATCAAATTTTATTGTAACTGTTATGATATTAAACATTAAAATAAAGGTATTCGAAAAATTTCAATTTGAACACAAACTAATCATTTTTTCCAATGCTATTTCATAACCATCTATCCCAAAACCAGCTATAACTGCTGTTGATTTTTGGGATACATAAGAATGATGTCTGAAACTTTCTCTTTTGTGAATATTGGAAATATGAACTTCAATAATGGGTTCTTCAAACAAGGTAAGAGCGTCTAATATAGCAATAGATGTATGAGAATATGCAGCTGGATTAATAATTAATCCTTTTGCTTCTTGTCGAGCATCATGTATCCAGTTTATTAAATCATGTTCTGCGTTACTTTGCAAAAACTTAAGATTAATATTATTTTTTTTTGCAATTTGTAAACAAATATTTTCGATATCTTTCAAGGTGGTAGTACCATAAATTTCAGGCTCTCTCTGTCCTAAAAGGTTTAAATTTGGTCCATTTATTATGTAGATAAGGCCACTCATTTTTTTTTCCTATATTATTTTTTACTTTCAAATTAAAAAATTTACGAGGCTTATTCAGTTATGTCACGAGTTTTCTTTTTGCATATTTTTTCTTTTTCCAGATATCTTTTTTAAGTATAAACTTTAATATCTCAGTGGCTTTTATAACATCTTTTTCAGAATTATATAAGGGATTAAAACCAAATCTCATTATATCTGGTTCCCTATAGTCTCCTATAACATTAAAATCAATTAAAGCTTGCATTTTTTCATACGCATTATCTGTCTGAAAAGATACTTGACTACCTCTTTTTTCTGGTTTTATAGGACTTAAAAGTATCATCTTACAATTTAATCTATTTATTCTTTTGATAAAAAAAGAGGTAAGGAATTCTGCTTCTTTTCTAACAATATTTAGATCGATATTTTTCCAAATTTTTAAAGCACTTTCTAAAATAGCCATTTGAATTACAGGGGGTGTACCTATTCTAAATCTTTTTATGTCTTCTGCTGGTTTGTAAGAAATATCAAAATCAAATGGTTTTTGATGTCCTAACCATCCAGCAATTACTGGGTTTATTTTTTTAATATGCTTTGGATTAACATATATAAAAGCTGGTGAACCAGGTCCACCACAAAGGTATTTGTAAGTACATCCAACTGCAAAATCGATATTTTCTTTTTTTACATTTACTGGTAATGCACCAACAGAATGAGCTAAATCCCAAACAGTAATTATTCCTAATTTTTGTGCAATTTTACTTAATTTGTTTAAATCATATATTTCACCATTCCTATAATCAACGTGAGTTAACATTAAGATTGAAACATTTTTATTTTTTAATTCTCCTTTTATCTTATTTCTTTTTACTATTCGCATAGGTAAATTTTTATCTTTTAAAAAAGAATTAGCTATGTATAAGTCAGATGGAAAATTTGAATCATCGCTTAGTAGACATCCATTTGTTTTAGAAACTTGAGTTGCACCAGATAGGGCTTGATAAAGTTTTATAGCTAAGCTGTCACCTACAGTCACAGTATTTTTATCAGCACCAATTAAGTTAGCTATTTGATTTCCTATTTTATCTGGTTGGGTCATCCAGCCTGATTTATTCCATCCTTTTATTATTTGTTTTCCCCATTCATTACTAGTCACATTGTATAAGGATTTTAAATTGTTTTTTTGTAATGGCCCTAGTGAATTTCCATCCAAATAAATCCAATCTTTGGGCATTTGAAATAATGATCTATATTTTTTATAAAGTGTATTTACCATAATATTATTCAATATTTAATGAGATAGTTACTGGTCCGTCATTACATATCATTAATTCCATATCAGCTCCAAAAACTCCTGTTTCTGTTTTTATTTTTGTATCCTTCATCGTTTTAACAAGATATTCAAACAAAAATTTAGCCTCTTTTTGCTGCATTGCACCTCTAAAATCTGGACGATTTCCTCTTTCAGTATTAGCAGCTAAAGTGAACTGACTTATTATTAATACAGAACCGCCTACATCAATTACTGACTTATTCATTTTTCCATTAGCATCGTTGAATATTCTAAGTTTTGATATTTTATCAGCAACTTTCTCTATAGTTTTTAAAGTATCATTTGGTACTGCACATACAAAACATACAAGACCTTTATCAATACTACCAATTATTGATTTTTCAACTTTTACATAAGAAGAAGTCACTCTTTGAATAACTACCAGCAAAAAAACCTCAAAATGAATTTAATCTTATTGAATAAAGTAATTCATGTGATAGCTTTAGTTCAACCATATTTTTGTGTGAATTATGTTAAATCCATTATATGAAAGCTTTTTTCAAAAAAATCATTCAAGTGAAAAAATTTTTTTATTATTAAAAAATGATAATAAGATTTCATATAAAGACTTCATATGTCTAATAGAAAACATTTCTTTTTTTTTCAAACAAAAAGGTCTTATTCCAGGTGATAGGGTTGCTTTAAAATTAAAAAAATCACACCATTTTTTAGCAATTTATGGAGCTTGTATTCGTAATGGCCTTATATTTTTGCCATTAAATAGTAGTTATACTACTGATGAGCTAACATATTTTTTAAATGATTCTGAAAGTAAGCTATTAATAACTGACAGAGAAACTTTTTTAAATTTAAAAAATAAAAAATTTCATCATTTTTTATTTATTGAAATATTAGAGCCTGATGGTTCTGGCTTTATTAAAGACAATTCAACAAATACAGTTAATTATGAAAGACCAGTTAAAAGACAACTTAATGATGTAGCTGCTATTCTTTATACTTCTGGCACCACTGGTAAGTCTAAAGGTGCTATGATTACACAAGAAAATCTAATATCCAATGCTAAAACATTAAAAGATTATTGGAATTTCACGTCTCATGATAATCTAATACATTCTTTGCCAATTTATCATACTCACGGACTATTTGTTGCAACTAATATAATTTTGTTATCATCAGCAAAGATGATTTTTCTTGAAAAATTTGATATTGATGAATTAATAAATTTCTTACCAATTGCTACAGTATTAATGGGTGTACCCACTTATTATTCAAGATTATTGGATTCAAAAAAATTAACAAAATTATTAGTTAAGAATATCAGACTTTTTATATCTGGAAGTGCTCCTCTGACCAAAGAAATAAATGATGAATTTTTTAAAAAAACTGGTAAAAGAATATTGGAAAGGTATGGTATGACTGAAACCAACATGATAAGTTCAAATCCTTATTATGGTGAGAGAATTTCTGGGACTGTTGGATATCCTTTACCAAATATAAACGTAAGAATAATTGATAGTTTTTCAGGTAAATTATTATCAAAAGGTAAAATTGGAGAAATTCAAGTTAAAGGAAAAAATGTTTTTAAAGGTTATTGGAGGATGTCCGACAAAACTGCCAATTCATTTACCAAAGATGGTTTTTTTAAAACTGAAGATTTAGGGTTTTTTGACAAAAATGGTTATTTAGAGATTGTAGGAAGGTTAAAAGATCTCATTATTTCAGGAGGATTTAATATTTATCCAAAAGAAATTGAGAATGTGATTAATAGTATTAAAGGGATAAAAGAAAGTGCAGTAATAGGTATCCCTCATAGAGATTTGGGAGAGGCAGTTTTTTCTATAATAATAAGAGAAAAAGAATCTAAATTAAATTCAAAAAAAATCTCTGATTTTATGAATAAAAAACTTGCAAAATACAAATGTCCTAAGGCTATTATTTTTAAAGATTCGCTCCCAAAAAATAATTTAGGTAAGATTTTGAAAAATAAGTTAAGAGAAGAATATTTTAATTTTTTTAAAAAGTAAAAAAATGAGTTTGGAAAAAATATTATCAGCAATTGAAAATTCGAAATTACAACTTAATCGTCAAAATGATTTAGTAAAAGTAATTGCAGTATCTAAAGTTCAGCCTTTATCAAGAATAAAAAAAGTTCTTGATAAAGGACATCGAATTTTTGGGGAAAATAGAGTCCAAGAAAGTTTAGATAAATGGCCAAAATTAATAAGTGAATATGGAAAAGTAGAGTTACACTTAGTTGGGGCTTTACAATCAAATAAAATTAAAGATGCAATGAAATTATTTAATGTTATCCATAGTATTGATAGAGAGAAATTGATATTAAAAATTTCGAATGAAGCTCAAAAATTAGGATATTGTCCAGACCTTTTTATCCAGGTAAATACAGGCAATGAACCCCAAAAAGCTGGTGTTCAATTGGAAGAAGTAACAAACATTTTAGAATTGGCTATATTTAAACACTCACTTCCTGTTATTGGACTTATGTGTTTACCTCCAGTAAAAGAAGTTGCATCAAAACATTTTAAAATATTGCAAGAAACAGCTTTTAAAAACGACCTTCAAAGGTTATCTATGGGTATGAGTAATGATTTTGAAGATGCTATTAAATTTGGCGCAACGGACGTTAGAATTGGTTCCGCAATTTTTGGTAAAAGAGTATAGATTTAAAAAAAATGACCACTTTTAATTTTTTTAGTTTTTAAATATAACTTATTTTCATTTGTTTCTTTAGACAATAATGGTATTCGCTCAGTAACTTGGATCTCTGATTTTTCAAATGCTATTAATTTTGAAGGGTTATTTGTAAGTAGTTTTATTTGATTAATCCCAAGTTTTTTTAAGATTTTTGAGCCTATTAATAAGTCCCTTTCATCATCGTTGAAACCAAGTCTTTGATTTGCTTCAAAGGTATCTAGTCCATGATCTTGTAGTTTGTACGCTCTCATCTTATTTGCTAACCCTATTCCCCTTCCTTCTTGATTTAAATAAAGTAATACACCACTCCGCTCTGACTTCATCATATTTACAGTAGTATATAATTGTTCACCACAATCACATTTTAATGAATGTAAAATATCTCCAGTAAAACAGGCAGAATGTAATCTAGTTAAAATTGGTTCTGATAAATTTAAAATTCCAATTTCAATTGCATAGTGTTCAGTTAAGCTATCCATATCTCTAAAAACAGAAACTTTAGAATTCAAATCTTCTGAAATTGGAACTCTAGCGCTACTTATCAAAGTTAAATTGTTGGTGAATTTTTTTGTCTCTAAGGCTTTACTTATTTTTTGTGAAATAAGCCCTGAATTTTTTAATTGAAAAAAGATTTTTTGGTCAATTGGTAGGATAAATGCTGCTGGTAGTAATTGAGCCTTTTTACAAAAGTTTATAGCTACTTTAGCAATATCATTGTTACCTTCACGCAAACTAAAATAAGGTCCTTTCATTGGATTTTCCAGATCATTTGAAGGATCTGCAACAGATTTTATCCAGTGAATTGAAATAGGAGTTGGGATTTTTATTTTTGCAATATAATTATCATAAGATCTTGCTTTAAGAAAATTTGCTCTATTTTTGGTGATTACAATATAAGGTTCTAAATCAAAATTATTATTATATCTCAATATTTTTTTTAAGGTCTTTGTAGTTAGAGTTTCAATAGAAATTACCAATTCATATTTGTTTCTATTCTCAAGAATAATTGGTACACCAAAACGAAGATCGCTTATTTGTCTTACAGAATTTAATTCATTACTGAAGTATGAAGTCAACTTAAACTTTCGAAATTAAGATTTTAAATATTGTAATATAGAATTCATTAAAGTTAAAATGGTATAATTTTTCAATTTAGTTATAATTTTTATTGATATAATGAGAAAAGAAAATAATCAATTACATAAAATCGCGCTTATAGATAAAGATGATGAAATGTTTGCAATCTTAGATGATCAAAAAGAAGAATTCCATGATTTTTCTTGGACCCACATTAAAAGCGTACACGAAATGATGAGGATAATAATTAAAGAGAAGTTTGATTTATTTCTAATAAACGAAACAATTATTAAAAATTCTTATTCGAATAGTAGTACATTTCAAACTATTTTTAATGAGCTTACACCTGCACTTTTTGTTATATCTACTAATAATAGGAGATTTGAACTACTTACGAATAACTCACCAATTTATAAAATTATAAATAAACCATTCAGATTAAATTATTTGTTTGATTTAATAAATGACATTTTAATTTCAAATAAAAATAAAAAGTTAAATAATATTACTTTTGATCAATTTGTTCTAAACCCCTCAGAAAAAACTCTGAGTTTTAAAAAGCATAATAAAATATGTTTTACTGAAACTGAATTTAAAATTTTCATCAAATTGTTTGAATATAGTGGAAAATTTGTGAAAAAGGATTATTTCTTAAAAAAAATTTGGGGGATAGAAGAAATAACAAGTACTCATACATTTGAAACACATATCTATCGGATAAGAAAAAAAATTTCATCTAACTTTGGTGAAAAATTAAAGATATTGAGTAAGTCAGGAAAATATTCTCTTAAATGTAATTAATTTGGAGATTTTATGAAAATAATTACCTGGAATATTAATTCAATAAGATTAAGAAGTCCTTTAATTTATAAACTGTTAGAACAAGAAACACCTGACATACTTTGTCTTCAAGAATGTAAAAGTATTAGTGAAAATATCCCTTTTAATGTTTTTAAGCCATTAGGCTACAGTCATTATGCCAGTTGGGGACAGAAAAGTTATAATGGAGTTGCAATTATATCAAAGGTTCCTTTTTTAAATATTGAAAAGATTGATTTTTTAAATTGTAATGAATCTAGACATCTATCAGTAGAAATAAATGGGATAACTATTCATAATTTCTATTTTCCTGCAGGTGGTGATATACCTAATGTTAATTTGAATAAAAAATTTGATTTTAAACTTAAGTACATTAAAGAAGTAGAAAAATATTTTAAATTACAAAAACTAAATAAATCAATTTTAGTAGGAGATTTAAACATTGCACCTGAAGAAGATGATGTTTGGGACCATAAAAAATTATCAAATTTAGTTAGCCATTCTAAAATAGAAATAAATTATTTAAATGGTATGAAAGAAAGTGGAAATTGGGTAGATATTTTTAGAAAACATAATCCATCAGGAAAGTATTTTTCGTGGTGGTCATATAGATCAAAAAATTGGCAATTATCTAATAAAGGAAGAAGATTAGATCATATTTGGTTTAGTAAAAATTTGAAAAGTTCAAATAGCTACATTTTAAAAGAAGTTAGAGGTTGGGACAAGCCATCAGATCATGCTCCAGTTGTTGCAGAGTTAATTAAATGAATAAAATTGAATTTAATCTAATAAATAATATTGCTCAAATAAATTTTAATAAATTATCTACGAAGAATTCTTTAGATAGGAATGATTTAAAAAAAATAACAAAATTTTTAAATGAAATCCAAAATAAATCTCTTGATTGTTTAATAATTTCTTCAGTAGGAAACATTTTTAGTTCCGGAATGGATTTCAAAGAATTTTCAATTGGAGATTGGAGTAAAAATCCGATATCAGAAGTTTGTGATTTGATTGAGAACCTACCTTTTATTTCAATAAGCTTAATAAATGGAGCAGTTTATGGAGGAAGCGTAGAATTAGTAATTTCTACTGATTTTAGATTCGGATCAAAAAATTGCAAAATTCAAATTCCAGCTAGTAAATATGGAATACATTATGGTCATAAAGGTATAAAAAGGTGTTTAAATTTTTTTGGATTGCCAATTTCAAAAAAACTTCTTTTCTTTTCAGAACCAATTTATCTGAATGACCTTAAGCATATTAATTTTTTTGATTATTACGATGATGATATAGAGGTATTAAAAAAAACAATGAATGAAAAAATAGAGCTTTTATCTAGCTTATCTTTGGAAGCAGTAAGAAGTATGAAAGCCTCAATAAATGATTTTAAAAATAACAAGATTAAACTTCAAAAAGAAGAAGCCAGATTTTTAGCAGGATTTGAAAGTGGAATAATTTTAAAAAGAATAAAAAAATTTAATTTCTAGAATTTTTATATTTCATTATTTCTGCAGAGATATAAAATAGGTTATCATCTAATGTATTATTAATTTTGGTCTTATCTAATAAGATTTGTGTAGTTTGTGTTTCATTAATTGGTATTTCCCAACCTAAGATTTTAATTGGGTTTTTTTGGAACTTTAAAAGTATTATTCCAAGTCCGATTGTTGGATTTATTTCTTTAATTTCTAGATCAAAGTAATCGCTATACTCTTTTAATTTAACTTTGATTTCATCTGTATTGAGATTAATTTTTTTCTCACTTAAATACTTCAAAGGAGTACCACTAATTGGATATCTTAATGGTTCAGAATTTGAATTATAATCAATAATTGCAATGATTCCATTATTGCCCACTATCAAATGATCAAAATCCTGATTAATATTAGAATATTCTATTCTTATTTTACCAGGCTTTTTTAACTTAATTGTTCCAAAAATTTCATTACCATTTTGGTTCTTTTGGATAATTTTAGCATCTAAAGAAGATATATTATTAAGATAATTTTCTATTTTAATGAGGTTGACTTTTTCTGCAAAAACAAATTCATTATTAATAATTATATTCATTAAATAAATAATTAAAAAATATTTTTTTATGAAAATTATGTACTTACTCAAATTTATCCCTTAATTATATTTCAGAAATTAAAATATCTCTTTTTCCTACGTGATTAGCTGGTGAAACAATTCCTTGTTCTTCCATAGTTTCTACAATTTTAGCAGCTTTATTATATCCTATAGATAAGCGTCTTTGAATATAAGACGTAGAACATTTTCTATCTCTTGCTACTATCGCAACAGCTTGATCATATAGAGAATTGTCAGAATTACTATCTGATGATGAAAGACCCATAGCTTTATCAATTCTATTCTGTGTTTCTTCGTCTGGACCGTTCATAATTCCAGAAACATATTCTGGTTTACCTTGTTTTTTTAAATGATTTACTACTTCCTCAACTTCGCTGTCTGATACATATGGGCCATGTACTCTTGTTATTTTGCCTCCATTAGCCATGTAAAGCATGTCACCCATACCAAGCAACTGCTCTGCTCCCATTTCTCCTAAAATTGTCCTACTATCAATCTTTGATGTAACTTGAAAAGATATTCTTGTAGGGAAGTTGGCTTTTATTGTTCCTGTTATTACATCTACAGACGGCCTTTGAGTGGCCATTATCAAGTGAATTCCAGCAGCTCTTGCCATTTGTGCTAGCCGTTGTATACAAGCTTCTATATCTTTACCTGAAACCATCATTAGGTCAGCCATTTCATCAACAATAATTACAATAAATGGTAAATATTCTGGTTTAATGATTTGTTCTTCAAATTTTGGTTCCCCCGTTTCTTCGTCAAAACCAACTTGCACTGAGCGTTTAAAATTTTCTTGATTTTTTAAGGCTTCTCTTACTCTTAAATTAAAACTTTCAATATTTCTTACACCCATTTTTGACATTTTTCTGTATCGCTCCTCCATTTCTGCAACCGCCCATTTAAGTGCAACAACTGCTTTTTTTGGATCTGTAACAACAGGACTAAGGAGATGCGGTATACCATCATAAACCGATAATTCTAACATTTTTGGATCAATCATAATCAATTTACATTCATTTGGTGATAATTTATATAGAAGTGATAAAATCATGGTATTAATACCAACAGATTTTCCAGAACCAGTTGTTCCAGCTATCAGAAGATGTGGCATCTTAGCTAGATTTGCCACAATTGGTTCACCACCAATATTTTTACCTAAGGCTAAAGGTAATTGATAATTGGTATCACCATAAGCTTTTGATGACAAAATTTCTCTTAATAATACTTTTTCTCTTAAATCATTTGGTAACTCTATACCGATTACTGATCTACCAGGTATTGTAGAAACTCTGGTAGCAAGAGCAGACATTGATCTAGCTATATCATCTGCTAAGCTTATAACTCTATTTGCTTTTAATCCTGCTGCTGGTTCTAATTCATAAAGTGTTACCACAGGACCAGGTTTGACCGATAATATTTCACCTCTTACACCATAGTCATCTAAGACATTTTCTAGCATTCTAGCGTTTTCATTCAGAGCATCATCTGATAATATATTTTTATTAGAAGATATAGTATTTTGAAGTAAAGACAATTTTGGTAAATAAAAATCTTGTAACTTTTCTTGAAAAAGAGATAAGGTAGGTTGTTCTTCTTGTTTTGCTCTCTTACTTTTGATATCTGTTTTTTTGTTTGGATATTGAACTCTAGAAGGATAACTGAAATTTGTGTCTTTAGAATCTGAAGATAGCATGTCTTTAAATGAATTTTGCCAAGTTTTACTGTCTTCAAATTTATCTTCTTGATTAGCGTTATCAACTTTTAAGGTTAAATTATCTTCTGTTATAAATTTATTTTGATTTGAGAAAGGAGGTTCTATTTTTACCTCAACAGCACTTTTTTTATTATTATAATAACTTATTTCTAAAATTTCTTTAGGTAAACTAATTAGTTTTCTAATCCTAAAAATAGTTTTTATACCGTCAAAAAACGAAAAGAGTAATATTTTTAGAACTGAATAAAACTCCCTTTTAGTAATAGCAGATATAGAGCATATAAAAAATAGAGATAAAATTCCAAAAATTATGGAAGTAATTCTCAAGGTTTCATTTTGCCCAAAACTTGTATTTTCTAATATAAATATTAAAACTGTGTCACCAAATATTCCACCTAATCCATAAGAAAACTCCCATTTATCAGATGGTGGATAGGTACTAAAAAAAATAGATGAAGTAGAAATAGGTATAGGAATAAAAAAAAGTCTACCTAAAATTCTTTCTTTATTTACGTCAAAAAATAAACGCCAGCTCCATATACCTAAAATTAAAATTATAACAAAGTGTGTTATACCTAAACTTAGATGCAAAGGATCAGCAATATGACTTCCAAAAGAACCTAATATATTATTAACACTATTACTTGCTGATGACCTAAAAGAAGGATCATTTGAGTCATAACTTAGCATAATTAGTAAAATAAATATACCTATTAGAAATAAAATTATTCCTATAAGTTTAAAAAAAAGTCGCCATAAAAACTTTAAAAATAACGATGAAAATATTGGCCTTCTGGAATTTTCATGATTTATTACTGACATTTTAAATCTCTTTGAATAATTATTTGTCTACAAACATTTCTTATGCAAAAAATCAATTCTGTTTAAAGGTCTAATATTTAAATCAGTAACTAAAAACAGATTTATAAATATAAATTTTATGTTGTAAGTATGGTAATAAAACCAATAAATAAAAAACATATATGCCTCAAATCCAGAGTCTTTGCTCTGTTGTAAATTATAATAATCACAGATTTCTTTAAGGTCTAGTATTTTCATTTAAAAAAATTTTTAATTTTTTAAATGTTTTTCCAATAAATATGCTGATCTAAATAAATTATTTTCATCATTTGGTTTTGAAAGTAACATGAAACCACAATTATTTATCTCAGTAGGTAAGCTTATTGATGTCAAACCAAATAGATTTGCAACACGAGTATTTCTTAATGCAAGCAAATTTGATTTAGTGAAATAATCATGATTTTTTAACAATTTTTCTACTAATGGTGGTGTAATAGGACAGGTCGGAGCTATTATAGCATCGATTTTTTCCATTTTGGAAATAAGATTTTTTCTTAATTTTTTTAATTCATTCCATGCATTCCTATATTCATTTTCTGAAATATCAGTACCACCTCTAAATCTTGCTAGGACAGGAGCATACATTTTTTCCGGATTAGTCTCTATAAATTTTCTCCAACTATTATAAGCTTCGTATGGAAATAATTTTTTTGCAATCTCAGTAGCTTTTATAATTTCGTGCAAATCAAATTCTTTAATTTTAGCTCCAAGTTTTTTTATTTTATTAATTGATGACTGAAAACTTTTATTCACCTCATTACAAATATTTTGTGATAAAAAAGATGTATCAATTAAAAAACATTTATTTTTTAAATTATCAGTATCAAAGAAGTGTAGTTTGTTTCCTTCAAGGATTTGATATAAATAAAAGCTATCTTTTACGGTTTTTGATATTGGTCCAATTGTATCAAAATTTGGACATAATTTTAAGACACCATTCAAGCTTAATTTTCCGTGAGTTGGCTTAAATCCTACAAGATTATTCCATGCTGCGGGTATTCTAACTGATCCTCCTGTATCTGATCCAATTCCTGCTGATGATAAACTTAAAGAAGTGGCAACGGCTGCTCCTGAAGATGACCCACCTGGTGCTACTAATTGATTTATTGAATTTGGGGGTGTAGCTGTTATTGGGTTAACACCTAATCCAGAAAAAGCTAATTCTGTAAGATGTGTTTTTCCAATTGTTATTAAACCACTATTTTTTGCCTTTATAATGACATTAGCATCAATTTTAGATATTCTACCAAATAATAGCTTAGTTCCTCCTTCACATTTTTTATTTTTTATATCAAAAAGGTCTTTCCAATTAATTACTGTTCCATCAAAAAAGCTTTTTCTTTTATTATTTTTTTGCCTCATTTCTGATTCCGTTGCTTCTATTAAAGCATCTTTAAAATAAATTTCAGTAAATATATTTTTTGAATTCTTTTCATTTTTTATATTAGAAAAGAATTCTTCTAGAAGTTTTACGGGTGAAATTAAGTTTTTTTCAATTGCTATTGCTTGTTCAGTCATGCTTTTAAAGCTATAATTATCCATAATAATCCGTGTTAAATTTATAAGAAATAGAATTCGTGTTAATTTATTTATAATACAGACTTTACAAGTGTTTTAAAATGAAACAAATGAAAAAAAATGTGGTAATAATAGGAGGTGGAATAATAGGAGGTTTACTAGCATTAATCCTAGGTACTAATGGATTTAAAGTTGCTATCATTGACCGACTACAGGAAGACAAAATTTTTTCTAATTCCAATAATGTTAAATCATATGCATTAAACGAAGGTTCCTGTCGTTTACTAAATGTTTTAAAAATTTGGGAAAAAATAAGAATAAATTCACAACCTATATCAAGAATTTTATTAAAACAAGGATCAAAAATATCAAGTATTCAACCGTTTGAATTGAGTTTTGAAAAAATATTAATTAAGAATGACCACATTTTTTATATGATAGAAGAAAAATATTTAAAAAAAGCATTATTCGAAAAAATAAAAATTTGTTCAAATATCGAATATTTACATTCTAGATATGTAAAACAAAAAAAAATAACTACTTCTTCAGCAAAAGTTTTATTAGATAACGGATTAGAAATTAATTCTGATTTAATAATAGGGTCTGATGGTTATCCATCCTCATCTGCGAGACAGTTTAAGATCAAGTATTTAAAATATAATTATTTTCAATCAAGTATAGTAGGTATACTAAAACATGATCTTGACCATGAAAATGAAGCTGTTCAAATTTTTCTTCCATCTGGTCCATTAGCTATTTTACCTCTTTCTAACAATCGATCATCTTTTGTTTGGACAATGAAAAATAATGAAGCAGAAAGACGATTAAAATTAGATGATCAAATGTTTTTAAATGAAATGAATTGTGCATTTCAAAATAGAAGAGGAAAAATCGAGTTAGAAGATAAAAAATATAGTTTTCCAATTTCATTGGCTTTATCTCAAAAAATCATAAAAGAAAAATTTGTAATTATTGGCGATACTGCTCACAAAATTCATCCAATAGCAGGTCAAGGACTGAATTTAGGAATAAGGGATGTAGCGGCTTTAGCTGAAATTTTAATTTTAGCTAGAAGATTAGGAGAAGATATTGGTAGTAAAATGGTTTTGAAAAGATACGAAAGATGGAGAAATCTAGATATTCTTTCTGTTGTTTTATTTACTGATTTTGCTAATAAAATTTTCTCAAGTGAAAATTATATTCTTCAGTTTTTTAGAGGTTTTGGATTTAAATTTTTAAATAGATCTGATTTTTTAAAACAATATTTAATAAAAGAAGCTTCAGGTATAACTGGTGATGTACCAAAATTAACAAGAGGCGAAAAAATATAACAAGCTATCTTGGACTTCTTTTAGCCAAAATACGTTGTAGTGTCCTACGGTGCATACTTAGTCTTCTAGCAGTTTCAGATACATTTCTATTGCATAATTCAAAAACTCGCTGTATGTGCTCCCATTTAACTCTATCAGCAGACATAGGATTTTCTGGAGGTGGGGGTTTATTTCCTTTTGTTGATAAAAGAGCAGCCACTATATCATTTGCATCCGCAGGCTTTGCTAAGTAGTCTACTGCTCCAATTTTTACTGCTGCAACTGCAGTAGCAATTGCTCCATATCCAGTTAAAACCACTATTGAAGAGTCAGGTCTTTTTTTTCTAATTGCTTCTACTATATCTAAACCATTTCCATCATCTAATCTAAGATCTATAATTGCAAAAGCTGGAGGATATTTACTTACATATTTAATGCCATCATTTACACTAAGAAGAGTTTTAACTTCAAAACCTCTTCTCTCCATTGCTCTACCTAAAGTTCTTGTAAAAGGCTCATCATCATCTAAAATCAATAGGGATGGATCTTTACCTAAATCTATTTCTGCTAAACTATTCATGAATGCGATATATGATCTAACAATTTAATTTCAAGTTAAAAAATTATTTTTTCAAAATTTATATTCTTCAAGGATACATTTAATTGTTTTTGCTATGTTTTCTGCTTTATCTTTTCTTGTGAAGTAGGTCACTAAGCCAATTTTGGGTATTATAAAATACGTAAAAGTACTATGATTGATGATATAATCACCTGTTAAATCAGTGGGTAGCTGAGAATAAATTTTAAAAATTTTCTTGATATTGTCTATGTCCTTTGGTGAGCCTGTAAGTCCAATCATATCTTTATGATGAAAATCAGTATATTCTTTTAGTACAGACAAAGTGTCTCTATTTGGATCTAGTGTTACAAATAAGGGTTTTATCTTAATTTTTTCAATTTCTAATAATTCTACAGCTTGAGAGTTTCTCATTAAATCAAATGGGCAAATATCAGGACAATAGGTATATCCAAAATAAATTAGGGCCGGCTTATTGATTAATTGGCTTTTTGTTATTGAAAATCCATCCTCATGAATGAGGTTAAATTCTTTATTAAAACTTGCAAATGAATCTAATGAACTGTTTACGTTACATTTTGCTAGATGCAAACTTTGTCTATAATCATAATATTTCACGATGAAAATAGATAATAAAAATATAATAATTATTAGAGTAACTAGGAAAAAACTTCTTAAAAACATATTTATTATATATTAAGCATTTCTAATTTTAAAATAATTGTTAGTAAGTTCATACAATTATAATATATATATCTAAATATAATATATATATTTAAAGATTAGTTTTTAGTTCATTAATGTAAAATTATAGATGGTTATAAGTTCTAAAACATCTCTTTCAAAATCTGCAAGAGGAGAATGGGTTAGGTTGAATACCTTGACTTATCTTCGATGGTTAGCTGTGATTGGTCAGTCATTTGCTATAATAATAGGTTATTTTATTTTAAAACTTGATTTTTCTTTAATTGGTTGTTTTACTTTAATTTTAGCATCCTCAATATTAAATCTTATAAGCAGTTTTTATTTTCCAAAAACAACTAGACTATCAGAATTTAAAAATATGCTTTTACTGCTATATGATTTAGTTCAGTTGAGTCTTATGTTATATTTAACAGGAGGTATAACTAATCCGTTTGCAGTTTTTATTTTAGGTCCAGTTATTATTTCTGCGACTGTTTTAAATTTAAGATTTACAATTATTTTGGGCTCAAGTGCTATTTTTATAATAGTATTATTATCAATTTTTTTTAACCCAATAATAGATTTTGAAGGGAAAGTACTTGAACCACCACCTTTAATATTAATTGGAAATCTACTAGCTATATCTATATCTATTATATTTATAGCAATTTATTCTCGTAGAGTTGCAAATGAGACATTTTCAATGTCTCAAGCACTTCAAGCAATGCAGATAGCCCTTGAAAAAGAACAAAGACTCTCTTCACTTGGAGGAATAGCAGCAGCAGCAGCTCATGAGATGGGTACACCATTAGCAACCATTAAATTAATTTCAACAGAGTTAAAACATGGATTTAATGATGAAAAAGAGTTAAATCAAGACTTAAGTTTAATAAGCTCGCAAGTAGATAGATGTAAAGATATATTGAGGAATATTGGGAGGAAAGGCAAAGATGACATTTTTCTGAGGGATATGCCATTAATGATTATTATTCAAGAAGCTTGTAATCCAATTTTTAATCAAAAAAAAGAAATTATTTTTTCCTTAAATAATAATTTAGGTAAAGAAATAAGCGATTTTAAAGAATTAAATCAACCGGTTTTAACGAGAAAACCAGAATTAATATATGGCTTGAGAAATATAATTCAAAATGCAATAGAATTTTCTAGAAGCACCGTATGGATTGATGTGGAATATGATCCTGGATTTATATATATTACTGTTTCGGATAATGGAAACGGTTATCCTTCAAATTTATTGGACAAAATAGGCGAACCATACTTAATAAATAGTTATTCTAAAAAGAATTCTGATAATTCCAGACCTTATTATGAAGGTATGGGTTTAGGCCTTTTCATTTCAAAAACATTACTTGAGAATCTAGGAGCTAATGTTCATTTCAAAAATGAAAAAGATATTAAAAATGATAAAGGTGCAATTGTTACAGTAATTTTTGAAAGAAAAAAAATTGAAGTAAATTTTACAAATAAAAAGATAAATAATGGTTGAGAATAATTTTAATAAAACAAGTTATTTTTTTGAAAATAAAAATTGTGAAGAGGTCAATTTAATTGCCAAAAAATTATCTTCAATTTTAGAAACTGGTGATATTTTGCTTTTAAAAGGTTTAATTGGATCTGGTAAATCTTTTTTTGCTCGAAGCATAATAAATGAATATTTTAGAATATTTAAAATAATAGAAGATATTCCATCACCCACATTCAGTCTTATTCAAACATATGATAATATCAAACCCAAAGTCTGCCATGTGGACTTATATAGGTTGTTATATAATAGTGAATTAGAAGAAATGGGTTTAGATAACATATATGATAATTTTTTAACAATTATTGAATGGCCTGAGAGATTGAGTAAAAATTATTTGGAAAAATTTATTCAAATTGAATTTATGTATAGTAAAAATATTGCTGAAGAGAGACATTTAAAAATAAGTATAGTGGGTATTAAAAGAAAAAATATTTTTAGATGTATAAATGAATTAATAAAAGATTTTGGAGGTCATATTTGAGATTTATTTTTTATGACTTTGAAACTACTGGCAGAAATTATATTTGGGATCAAATTATTCAGGTAGGGGCAGTTATTACTGATGAAAAATTAGATGAAATCGATATATTTGAGTGCTCCTGTATGTTAAAACCAGGTATAATTCCTGAACCAGCAGCTCTTTTAGTTAACAAAAGGATACCTGGTGAAGATACAAATTTATCACATTATAATTTAGTGAAAATGATGTGGCAGAAATTTAATTATTGGATTGATAAATATGGTCCAGTTGGTTTTTTTGGATATAATTCGATTAATTTTGATGAAGAGTTTTTAAGGAGAACTCTTTATAAAAATCTTTTTCCACCTTTTCTTACGAATACAAAAAAATTTGGTATTGCTAATAAGAGAGGAGATATTATTAATTTAGCAAGATCTGTAAACTATTTTTATCCTGGTACTTTAAGAACCTCATTTAATGAAAAAGGTAAGGAAATATTTAAGTTAGATAAGCTTGCGAGTGAGAATAATATATCAATTGATGGTAAGAAACTAACATTTCATGACGCATTAGATGATACAAGGGCTACTATTGGTATTGCTAAAATAATTAAAAAAAAAGCACCTAGCTTATGGAAATCTTGCTTAAATACTATGAATAAAATAGATGTAGATAATTTTATTAAAACTCAAGATTTTTTTATTTCTGCAGAGTTTTATTTTGGTACTACTCGTTTTTACGTTGTATCTTTTATTAGTGATGATAGAAATGGAAATGCAAAAGTATTTGACTTAAGAAATGATCCTCGTCATTTTATAAAACTTGGTGATGATGAACTTAAAGAAAATTTAACTAGTACTACTCCAAAGATTTTAAGGACTATAGTAAAAAATAGACATCCAATTTTGATGAAATCTAACTTTGCGAATTCTATTATTGGATATGAGACTATTGGCATTCATGAACTAAAAAAACGAGCAGAATTTATAAAGGATAATAGTGATCTTTTATATAAATTAAAGAGATATATAATTGATACTGAAGGAGACGAAAAAATAAATCAGTTAGAAAAAGAGCCTGAGGAAACGATCTATACTTACGGCTTTGCAAATCAATTACAAAAATCTTTGATGGAAGAATTTCATGCAGTTGATTGGGATAAAAAACTTGAAATTTCAAAAAAATTTATTGATTTATCTACACAAGACTACAATTGTGCACAAAGAGGTAGAATTTATAGTGAATTTTCTAAATTATTATTATATGAAGAAAATTGTAAAATTTTAGAATATGATGATATTACAAGAATAAAAAAGAAATTAGCAGATAGAGTTTTTTACCCAGACACTGATACAGTAAAATCACCATGGAATAATATAAATCGCGCATTTATGGAAATTGAGAGTATTGGGGCCAAACTAGAAGACGAAGGGAAGATAGAAGATTTGAATTTTGTATATAAAATAAAAGATTTTTTGGAAAAGATTGAAAAAGAATTTAAATAACCTTATTTATAAATCATTAACAATTGAGATGGGAATTAATTATGGCAATTACGAAGGTAACAGATGACACTTTTGAACAGGAAGTTATTAGATCAAATATACCAGTGGTAGTTGATTTTTGGGCAGAATGGTGCGGTCCTTGTAAACAAATAGCCCCTGCACTAGAAGAACTTGCATCTCAATATGATGGTGAAATTATTATAGCTAAAGTCAATGTAGATGAAAATCCTTTATCGCCTAGTAAGTTTGGAGTTCGTGGCATACCTGCGTTATTTTTATTTAAAAATGGTGAAATGGTTTCTTCTAAGGTAGGAGCGGCACCAAAAGCTTCGCTGCAAAGTTGGATCGAGGAATATAAATAATATAATAGTTTAATTACCCATTTTTTTCTAAAAAATAACCTACCAAATAAAGTGACCCAGTAATTAATATTTTTTTTGATTTATTTTTTTTTTCTGAGATTAAAAGCTTTAAAATATTTTCTAAATTCTCTCCAACTTGAGAATTTATTCCTAGTATTTTCGATTTACGGACAATCTCATTAGGATCATATGAATTTTCTTGAAAAGGTATTCCAATTGCAAATAATTTATTTATAAATGGCTTTATTGGTTTTAGAAATCCTTCCAAATCTTTGTTATTCATCATTCCAATAATTAAATATAGTTCACAATCATCTAGATTTTTCATCCATTTAGACAATGAAACACTAGCAGCAACATTGTGGCCACCGTCTATGAAAAGCTCTCCATTTGTTCCAAAATCTTTTGAGCTAAAAGTACCAGCTATAATTTTTTGCAATCTTCCTGGCCAATTAACTTTCATTAAAGCATCTATTAAATTTTTTTTTCTACATTTTAACTTTATTAATGCCTCAATTGAAACTGCTGCGTTCTCTATTTGATGAGATCCTGCAAGTAAAGGTAACGGAAGTATTATTTTTTTTCTTTTGGAATAAAATATAAAAGAGTTATTTATCTTTTTAGCTTTAAAATCAGTTTCGTAAATAGATGTTTTACAATTTGACTTCTCAGATATTTTTTTGATTATATTTAAAGCTGACTTATGTTGTTTAGATATTATTAAATTAGAGTTATTTTTAATAATGCCACATTTTTCTAAGGCTATTTTTTCTATGTTGGTTCCTAGAAATTCTTGATGATCCATAGAAATTGGAGTTATTATACTCATTACTGGATTATTAATAACATTAGTAGAATCTAATCTTCCACCTAATCCTACTTCTAAAATTGTCCAATCTGCTTTATTTTGTGCAAATGCTAAAAAGGCAACTGCTGTTAGTAATTCAAAAAAACTAAGATCATTTCCGTTATTAGCAACAATACATTTCTCTATCAAAAGATTGAAGTATTTTTTTTTAATTTTATCTCCAGCAATCAAAATTCTTTCTGTTATTTCAATTAAATGTGGAGAAGTAAATACGTGTACTTTGTCACCTCTAGACTCAAGACCTGCTTTGATAAAAGCAATAGTGGATCCTTTACCATTGGTTCCTGCTACATGTATTACAGGAGGTAAGTTTTCATGTGGGTTTCCAAGTTTTTTTAAAAGCTTTGAAATTCTTAATTTATTTAAATCTAATCTTTTTGGGAAAGAATTTAAAATTTTTTTTATATCTTTTTTTTCTTCCAAGTTAAAAATTCTGATAGTTTATAAAGATCGTTTTATTTCAAATACCGTTTATTATGAGTCTAAAGCTTCATTATCTTTTTTAATGTCTCCTCTAATGGCTCGAGGTTTTTTCAATAATATATGAAGTAAAAGAATAAGCTTTTCTCTAATTTTATCTCTAGAAGTAACCATATCAATCATTCCATGCTCAAGTAAATATTCGGACTTTTGAAAGCCGTCAGGTAATTTTTCCCCTATTGTTTGTTCTATTACTCTTGGACCAGCGAAACATATCAAAGCATTTGGTTCAGCAATAGTAATGTCTCCTAGCATTGCATAAGATGCTGTAACTCCTCCCGTCGTAGGATTTGTTAGTACAACAATGTAAGGTAATCTAGCCTCTTTCAAAGACTGAATTGCTACAATTGATCTAGGCATCTGCATTAGTGAAAGGATACTTTCTTGCATTCTTGCACCTCCAGCTGCTGCAAAAAGTACAAAAGGTGTTTTAAACTTTAAGGAGTTGTTTACTCCTGCAATTATGCTGTTACCCACAGACATACCCATCGATCCACCCATAAATAAAAAATTTTGAACAGCCACAGTAACTTTTAATCTTCCAATATCACCAACTGAAAGAACCATTGCATCTTTCTCACCGGTTTTTTTTCTAGTTTCTTTAATTCGATCTGTATATTTCTTTGTATCTTTAAAATTTAGTGGGTCCTCTATAACATCATCAATATCGATTTTTGAATAAATTCCTCCGTCAAAAAGATTTAATAATCTTTCATTTGGTGAAATAAGCATATGGTGTCCACACCCATTACATACGCTTAATGCGTCTTTTATTTCTCTGTGGAAAAGCATCAATCCACATTTTGGACATTTTTGCCAAAGATTTTCTGGAGTATCTTTTTTTGAAAATATAGCATTAATTTTTGGTCTTACATAGTTTGAAATCCAATTCATTTTTTTCCTTTAAAAATATATTTTTAATAAATTAATAGAATTATTTAACAAAGCATATACATTATTAATTATAGAAGTTAATTATTAGATAGATATATATCCGTTTGGAATATATACCAAACGGAAAAAAAAGAAAAAGTAAAAAAGTTTTAATGATGATCTCATGATATTAAAATTAATAAAATTTCTTCTTCCCTTAAGCTTGATACTAGTTTCTTGCGTAAATAATCAAGTAAGTAATCTCCAAAAGTCAGTGACTTATAATTTAGAAGATTATCAAATTTTTATTAACTCTCCTAAAGGATTATGTGTTAATAATGATTTGGCCCAAGAAAAAAAGAAATTTTTATTATTAGTTTTTACAGAGTGTATTAGTAATCCGAATTCAACTGATCTTATTAGAAGACCTATTTCATCTATAATTACAGTAAAATTCCAATATGAAGATGGCTTGGATTCATTTGATAGAATTTCAGACTTTATAAGAAGTACAAATGTTAAACTAAATCATTTTTTCAATTTAAATGGGTATGAAATAAACAATTCTTCTCAAAAGGATAATACTATATTTTTGTCTGTCACTTCAAAAAATAGAAATAATCAAATTGGTGCTGGTGTTAAATTTTGGAAATCGTTAAGTCTTTATGATAATGTTCTAATTTCAACAAGTGCTTATGGATTTTCACAAAAAACAAGTAACTACGCATCTTACAGAGAACTTAAAGAAAAATTAATACTGATTGTAAATTCTATAAAAATAAAAAAAACATATAAAAATTCGTCTGTTTAAATAACATAAAGTAAGTAATAATTATGAATTCCTATCCTAATATCTTTAGAAAACTTGACCTAGGTTTTACTGAGTTGAAAAATAGAATAATTATGGGCTCAATGCATACAGGTTTAGAAGAAATTGGTGATTGGAAACGTATATCAGAATTCTATGCATCTAGAGCACGTGGTCAAGTAGCCCTAATAATTACAGGTGGAATTGGTCCAAATAAAGAGGGATCAGTATTACCCGGAGCTGCAATGATGTCCAATGAAAAAGATGTAAAAAATCATATGATTTCTACAAAAGCTGTTCATGAAGAAGGTTCAAAAATTGTTATGCAAATTCTGCATGCAGGTAGGTATGCATACAATGATAAAGCTGTAGCTCCTAGTCCTTTAAAAGCGCCTATTTCCCCTTTTATTCCTAAGGAATTAGACGAAGAGGGTATTGAAAAACAGATTTCAGATATTGTCCAATCTGCTTATTTGGCGAAATGTGCTGGATATGATGGAGTTGAGATAATGGGTTCAGAGGGGTATCTTATAAATCAATTCCTAGTTAGTCATACTAACAGACGAGAGGATAATTGGGGTGGTTCTTATGAAAATCGAATAAGATTTCCTGTTGAAATAGTGAAGAGGATAAGGAAAAAAGTAGGTACAAATTTTTTGTTAATTTATAGACTTTCAATAATTGATTTAATACCAAATGGTTCTTCGTGGGATGAAGTAGTACTTTTAGCAAAAGCAATTGAAAAGGCTGGAGCAAATATTATTAATTCTGGAATAGGATGGCATGAGGCTAGAATTCCAACAATAGCTACGTCTGTTCCCAAAAAAGCATTCTCATGGGTAACAAAAAAATTATACGGGCAAGTAAGTATTCCAATAATAGCATCTAATAGAATTAATTCTCCTGAACTTGCCGAAAGTGTTCTTGCTGATAAATGTGCAGATTTAGTTTCTATGGCACGACCTTTTTTAGCAGACTCAGAATTTGTTAAAAAAGCTTCTGAGAATAAATCAAATGAAATTGTACCTTGTATAGCTTGTAACCAGGCTTGCTTAGATCATACCTTTTCAATGAAACTAACTAGTTGTTTGGTAAATCCCAGGGCTTGTAGAGAAACTGAACTTAAATATGAGAAAGTTATTTTACCCAAAAAAATAGCTGTTGTTGGAGCTGGACCTGCAGGAATATCATTTTCAATTACAGCTGCACAACGAGGACATTTAGTCTCACTATTTGAAGAAAAAGATGAAATAGGTGGTCAACTAAACTTTGCTAAAAAAATACCTGGCAAAGAAGAGTTTTATGGTTTACTTGATTATTATATAAATGAGGTAAAAAGGCTCAAAATTGATTTAATTACTAATCATAAAGTAAAACATTCAGATCTTATTGGATTTGATGAAGTAGTTGTAGCTACTGGTGTATTACCTAGAAAAATTGATATTGACGGTTACAATAATTTTAATGGAGTTTATGATTATCAGCAGATTTTTAGTAATAAAGTCTCTATAGGTAATAGAATTGCAATAATAGGTGCTGGTGGGATTGGTTTTGACGTAGCTGAATATCTTTCAAGCTCCGGAATTAGTCCTACATTGGATATAAACAAGTGGATGAAAAAATGGGGTGTTATTGATCCTGAAAATGAAAGAGGAGGAGTTTTACTAAGTGGTGGTATAAAAGATTTTGAATGCTCCAAAGAGATTTTTTTACTTCAACGGAAAAATGAAAAGCCAGGAAAAAGATTAGGTAAGACTACTGGTTGGATACATAGAAAATCTCTAGAAAAAAAGAATGTTAAGATGCTATCAGGAGTAAATTATGAAAAAATTACTCCAGAAGGTCTACTTATTTCATTTGGTGAAGAAAAAAGTGACTTGCAACTTTTAAAAGTCGATACAATAATTATTTGTGCAGGTCAAATATCAGAATTATCGTTAATTAAAACTATTTGTACAAAAAGCGTAAAATACCATGTAATTGGCGGTGCTAAAAAAGCTAATGAATTAGATGCTAAGAGTGCAATTGATGAAGGATGTAGATTAGCAGCTCAGTTATAAGTTTTAAATTTTTCAGTTGCTTTCAAAAGTTCTTGTGAAATTCTTGTTTCTGACATCGCGTGACCAGAAAAGTCGACAATATTTAGTTCTGATTTTGACCAAGCTTTGTGCAAGATATAAGCAGAGTAAGGTGGACAAACCATATCATACCTTCCTTGGATAATAATTCCTCTTATTTCGTCAATTTTATTGATATTACTAATTATGTAATCATCATTTTCCAAGAAACCTTTATTTATAAAATAATGGTTTTCAATTCTGGAAAAAGCTAATGCATAATTTTTTGGAGTATAAAAATTTCTTAGAGAATTTTCCATTGAAGCAAGGGAATTTTCCCAATTCATCCATAATAATGAAAATTTCTCTCTTATTTCTTTTTGTCTGTGAAAAAGTCTTTTATGATATGCTTTAATAAGATTTTTATGTTCACAGTCGGGGATCATTTCAACAAATCTTTTCCATTCTTCGGGCCAAAAATAGCTAGCTCCCCCTTCCTTGTAAAACCAATTTAATTCTCTTTCTGTCATTAGAAAAATACCACGTAATATCATTCCAAGTACATTTTCTGGAAAACTAATAGAGTATATTAATCCTAAAGTAGATCCCCAACTTCCACCAAATAATAAAATTTTTTCCAAATTAAGTTTTTTTCTAATTTTTTCGATATCATCAACTAAGTGCCATGTTGTATTTTCTGATACTGAGGCGTTTGGAAGGCTTTTCCCACAACCTCTTTGATCAAATAATATAATGCGATAATATTTAGGGTCAAAATATCTTCTCATATTTGGGTTACATCCTGCACCTGGTCCGCCATGTAAAACCATTACAGGCAATCCACTTGGATTACCACATTCTTCATAATAAATATTGTAACCGTCTTTTGTATTTATATAACCATTTGAGAAAGGTTGGATGCTTGAAAACAAAGAATAAGTTTTTTTTATTTTTTTTTCGTTTTTATATAGAGCCATGGTTGATGATTTGAAATGAAATATTAAATCAATTATATGGTAGCTAATATGAAAAAAAATCTTGAAGTAGACAAGGACGAAATTTCAAAATTTGAAGCTATGGCTTCAGAATGGTGGGATCCAAATGGTAAATTTAAGCCTTTACATATGCTTAATCCGTGTAGATTAGAATACATAACAAATCAAATTAAAGCTCATTTCAATTGTGACGATGACGATTTTGAACCATTTAAAGGTATAAAAGTTTTAGATATTGGATGTGGAGGAGGTCTTTTAACAGAACCAATTGCTCGTTTAGGAGCGTCAGTAGTTGGAGTAGATCCTGCTGAAAAAAATATAAAAGTTGCACAATTGCACACACAAAAGTCTAATTTAGATATTGACTATAGAGTTTCTACAGCTGAAAAACTTTTGGCTAAAAAGGAATTTTTTGATGTTATACTTAACATGGAAGTTGTTGAACATGTTCCTAATCCACTAAACTATTTAAGGACCTGTTCTAAATTGTTAAAAAATAATGGTTTGATGACTTGTTCTACTATAAATAGGAATTACAAAAGTTATTTGTGGGCAATAATTGGAGCAGAGTACATTATGAAATGGCTCCCAAAAAAAACACATGAATGGAATAAATTCATTAAGCCAGAAGAATTATCAAGTTTTATTGAAAAAACTGGCTTGAAAGTAATTGATGAAAGTGGTTTTGTTTTTAATTTTGTTAAATGGGATTGGAATTTATCAAGAGAAGATCTTTCTGTAAATTACGTGATTTCGTCTATAAAAAGTTAAATTTAGGAAATTTTCTGAATAGTAGAAAGCCATAGGTTATCAATTATTTCGATTATTTTTGTGTCAAATCTATGCATTTGTTTCCAGTATTTTCCGTCAGGTACGAAATAACCAGTATTTTTTTCTTTTTCTAAAGCTTGAA